>JBILQZ010000119.1:0-5375 GCA_044372935.1 Sediminibacterium sp.
AATCTGTATTACCCAACTTAGCTTTAAGTACAGCGCTTAAAGTAAGGTCTTTGTTGTCTCTTTTAACCGTGATGGTAATTTTATCATTCGGTTTATATTTTGCTATCTGTTCTTGTAGTTCTGGAGAAGAGGTAACTGGGTTGCCATTTAATTTAGTGATGATATCGCCCACTTTTACTCCAGCTGCTTTTGCAGCGCCACCTTCTAAGACATCTGTCACAACAATACCTTGAACATCTGCAATCTTCACTTTAAATTCAGTTTCTAATTTTTTTACTTCTTCTTCGCTTAAAGTTTCTTTCGGGTAGGAGATGCCTAAATAAGCACGTTGTACTGTTCCAAATTTCACAATATCTGTCACGACTTTCTTAACCAGGTTTACTGGAATTGCATAAGAGTAACCTGCATAAGAACCGGTAGGAGAAGCTATTGCCGAGTTAATACCCACCAATTCACCACTTGTATTGACTAATGCACCACCACTATTTCCTTGGTTCACTGCGGCATCCGTTTGTAAAAAGGTTTCTAGAGGTTTATCACTTTGTCTTGAGTTGATATCAATAGACCTGTTTTTAGCACTTATAATACCGGCTGTAATAGTTACATCTAAGTTCAATGGATAACCAATAGCGAGTACCCATTGGCCTAATTTTATTTCGTCACTATTCCCATAAACCAAATAAGGTAAACCACTCGCTTCAATTTTTATCACCGCTAGATCACTGCTTGGATCGGTTCCAATAACTTTTGCTTTATAGGTTTTCTTATTGGTCAAAGTCACATTGATTTCATCTGCCCCATTCACCACATGGTTATTGGTAACGATATATCCATCCGCAGTAATCAATACGCCACTACCACTTGCTCTTTGTTCGGGAATCATTCTTGGGCCACCAAAAAAGTCGCCTAACATATCTTCATCACCAAAGAAATCAAAGAAGGGATTTCTTTGTCTAGGTTGTCCACTTTGTTGAACCTGCTTAGCGTTGGTCTTTGTTTTAATATGCACAACTGCTGGGGAGGCTGCACTTGCCGCAGGGGTAAAATCCACCGTTGAACTTGGGGCATTACCCTGGAATAAACTGGCGTAATTTGCTGGCAAATTATTGGCCGTTTCAAATGCTTGGTTGGATTTATTTAACTTGGCATAACCCCATACGCTTAATAGGGTGGTCGTTGCACTAATAGCCACAATGGCTAATACATTTTTTAAATTCAAATTCATACAAAACTATTTGATGTTTATACAATACATTTTACAAAATATATACCAATCTGGTTGCAATCTAATGTAGCTGAAATTATGACACAAATTCTATAAACGAGTTTAACAAAAGATTTACGAAAATGTTCGTTCAAAGTGACATTTTTACAAAAATGCAGTCGAAAAATCAGTTGTACTTGATTTTATTTTAAGCTGGATAAAAAAGACAGGGTATCCACACCGTCAGCGTATTGGGATAAGATTGGCTTTTGTAAACTTCCAAATGGGAGCTGTTGCTTACCAACCACACATTGAATCTCCTCCAATCTAAAATTAGGTGGCGTATCCAATTTATAATACTGGTAATGAATCTGACTAATGGCCGCAAAGGGAGAAGGGTTTTCACTCATTAAAACGCCACCTGAGTCCATATAAAGTTGCTTACTCATCATCAATAAGGCCAATTGATAATCGTAATTATGTTTGTATTTATGTTGATCTAGTAAATAATTATACTTTTTCAAAGCGGTTAAAAAAGGGATAAAATCATAGCCTTCTGGAACCCAAATTTGCGTCACATTTCTGCAGCCCATCCCAAAATATAGCATACAATCATCTGCTAAGGCATTCAGTTCTTCTTCGGTCTCTTGGCCGTCTAGCAGGGCGATAGATGTTTTATTCTTTCTGATAATATGGGGGAATTTGCCAAAGTATTGTTCAAAATAATTTCCAGCATTATTACCACCTGTGGCGATATAGGCATCACAGTTTTTAAGTTGTTCTTGAACAAGAATTTGTGCTTCAAAATCAGGGTTAATTTGAATCAAGCTAGCAATGATAAAGTCCATCAATACTTGGTCCTTGGAGGATCTTTTAACTACTGCAATATGGCCAGCAAGTAGGGTACTTAATAAATCATGAAAGCCAACCAAAGGGATATTACCTGCCATGACGATTCCCACCTTTAGGTGGGTGGGTTGATCGGCAATTTGGGGGTAGGTAGCCGTCCAATCTAACAAGGCTTGCTCCCCTAAAAACTGTTCGCTAATCTGTTGAATTGCTTGGTCTATAAATTCAGGTAAAAACCAGGCATTTTGTCGATTGGCCTCGTTTTTAGCGGCTATAAGTAGGTTATTATTTGGATCTGAGAGCTGTTGTCCAAGGGCTACAAAACCTTTAATTCTTGCTTGTAAGTTCATGCTTGTGTTATATCTTTGTAAGCAAAAGTACGTTACTAAAATTTAAATAATTTTTATGGCAATTAAAATTACAGACGAATGTATCAATTGTGGCGCATGTGAGCCAGAATGTCCAAATAATGCAATTTATGAAGGTGGTGTTGAATGGGCTATGTCCGATGGCACAACTGTAAAAGGTGCTTTTACTTTAATGGATGGTTCTGCAGTAGATGCAGGCGCTAGACAAGCGCCAGTAGCAGCAGATACTTATTATATTACGCCAAACAAATGTACGGAGTGCCAAGGTTTCCACGAAGAGCCTCAATGTGCTGCTGTTTGTCCAGTAGACTGTTGTGTACCGGATGAATTGTACAAAGAGACAGTGGATGAGTTACTAGCTAAGAAAGAAAAATTACATTTATAGAAATGGTTTAAAAAGGGAATCATTTCCCTTTTTTTATTTCCAAAATTTTTGACTCTATAGAGTCTACAACTTAAAGGATGTTATGAAAAAGAAAGTTGCTTTAGTTACAGGTGGATATAGTTCTGAATCTGAGATTAGTTATAAAAGCGCAAAGACGGTGTTCAATGCCTTGGATAAAACCCAATATGAAGTTTATCAAATAGATATTCATCCAACAGGTTGGTGGTATGAAAATGCAGTGGGAGAGGAAGTGGCTGTAGATAAAGCAGATTTTAGTATCGTAGAAGGTGCAGAGAAAATCAAATTTGATGTAGCCTTGATGTGTATCCATGGTACCCCAGGTGAAGATGGGAAATTGCAAGGTTATTTTGATATGATTGGCATGCCTTATACAAGCTGTGACACCGCGACTTCTGCATTGACTTTTAATAAAAGATACACTGTTGCAGTTGCTGGATTTGGTGGCGTTGGTGTGGCAAAGTCATTGCATTTATTTAAAGAGCAAGCTTTAAGTCCTGATCAAATATTGTCAAATTTAAGTTTGCCTGTATTTGTTAAGCCTAATAACGGAGGTAGTAGTTTTGGGATAAGTAAAGTGAATCAAGCAAGTGAATTGCATGCCGCTTTAGAAAAAGCATTTAAAGAAGATACTCAAATATTGGTAGAAGAATTTATTAGCGGTAGAGAATTCACCATCGGTGTTTTTAAATCAAAAGGAAAAATTACCGTATTGCCCATCACAGAAATAAAAACGGAGAATGAGTTTTTTGATTACGAAGCAAAGTATCAGGGAAAGAGTAAAGAAATTACACCTGCCGATGTCTCTTCTAAGATGTTTGATGAATTAACAGCAGCGGCACAAAAAGTGTATGCAATTTTAAACTGTAGAGGCGTTGTTAGAATTGATTTCATTTATGACGAAGCAGCAGAGAAAGCGTATATGTTAGAAGTGAATACGGTACCTGGACAAAGTGAAGCAAGTGTGATCCCTCAACAGGTAAGGGCAATGGGCTGGACTTTGACAGATTTTTATGGTTGGATTATTGAAGACTGTTTAGCTAAAAAATAAAATCAACAATTTGAAATTCATTGACGATATATTAAAGAAGCCATTATGGATGAATGCACTCATTGGATTTGGAGTGGCATTGTTTATATTGATTGTCTTCTTTTTTTCATTAGGATGGATCACTGGAAATGGTGAGACAGAAAAAGTGCCAGCTGTGATTGGTTTAGATGTGCTTGCTGCAGAAAAAAACTTAACGGCCTTAGGGTTTGATGTGGAATTACAAGACTCTATTTATGTAGATACCCTTGCAAGAAATGCGGTTTTGAGACAAACACCAGAAGCGGATGAAATAGTTAAAAAAGGCAGGACTGTTTATTTAACCATTAATCGTGTGATTGCACCACAAGTGGATATGCCTAACTTAGTTGGGTTTTCTATAAAGAGTGCCGAAACCTATTTAAAAGTACTTGGCTTAAGAGTAGGCTCTATACAAATGGTGCCAGATCAAAATAAAAATGTAGTTATAGATCAGTTAGTGAATGGACAGCCCATCGCTCCTGGTTCTAAAATACCTTCAGGCACATTAATCCATTTTCTGGTTGGGGATGGTGGCGCTTCTTCAGGAATGATGATGCCAGATTTAGTGGGATTAACCTATGAGCAAGCGAAAGCACAATTAATGAGTTTAGGTTTAAACTTAGGGGTGGTATCTGTGAATGGCTCAATTGGGGATAGTGCAAGCGCTTTTGTATTTGATCAAAATCCAAGTGCTTACGGCAGTCAATTAGATTCATTGGGAATGCCTATGAAAAACAGTATTTCTAAAGGTGCAACCATTCATTTAGTATTAGATAAGGTAGCTCCGGTAAAAGCCATTAGAGATTCTATTCAATAAAACACAATTAACATTAATCTATATTTTAAACTATTAATAATATACAAATGAACACAATCACAGTAGAGGAATTAAAAGCAAAAATTGATGCTGGTGAAAAATTAAATTTATTAGATGTAAGAGAGCCACATGAACATGCAGCTTTTAACATCGGAGGTCAATTATTACCTTTAGGTTTAGTACAAGCTTTACAATTAGATGAAGTAGAACACTTAAAAGAGGAGACTGTTTATGTATACTGCAGAAGTGGTAACAGAAGTGGTCAAGCTTGTATGATGATGGAGCCTTATGGTTTCAAAAATGTAATTAATGTGGTAGGTGGTATGCTTGCTTGGCAAGAGAAGTTTGATGGCAAATAATATTCAACTATACTATATAAAAAAGGTCCTGAAATTTCAGGACCTTTTTTATTGTTAAGTAGTATTGTCTTATTTCAAATCTATTTTTAAACTTAACCAATAGTTTCTACCTGCCATTGGATAATAGTTATTTGAGGTGGTAGTAGTTTGATCATAAATATAACTATAGGTATAGCCGTTAGGCGCATATTTTACATCCAAAAGATTATTCACGTAAAACTGAATCAATAATTTGAATTTATTTTTATTGAGTACGGTCCAATGTGCATTGATATCATTTAAGAAATAAGCATCTAAAGTTCTTGC
>JBILQZ010000120.1:0-5369 GCA_044372935.1 Sediminibacterium sp.
ATATTGTAATTGAGTAGTACCCATATTAATAAAATTTGTTCCAGCAGCAGGGTCCATCTCCACTTTTAAAAACTTTATTCCATCGCTCCAGGCTATATTTATAAAATTTCCAATAACTGCTGTACTAGATGCATCGCCTACAACAACAGAAAAGATACCTTGTACATTTGTTGCCACAGTTTTAGTCTCCACATATTCAGGTGTGGCATCAACATTTTTACTAATAATTGATAGCCTCAAACTTATATTAGTGCTAGCAAGGATTGTGCCGTTTGCAGAACGAGCTACCCCTTGAAAGTTGACACCTTGCGTATATGAATTTGTAGCTAATAGAATAGCTATATATAGCAAGCTCAATTTTAAAACTCTATTCATGATTACAACTTTATAATTTTATAAATACCAGATTTTGATGCCCCATTTAATGACTTAAAAAATATTTGTATATAAAATACGCCAGCTGGATAGGTAGTTAAATCAATTTTGGATTGCATATTACCAATACTATTTATAGGACGACTTCTAAATAACAAATTAGAGCTAACGTCAAGTATTTGAAATTGGAGTTGCCCTTGGTTTGGAAATGAAGATGTTAAATAAGTAAAGTTTTTTGTTGGATTTGGATTAATTGAAACTTCGTTAGACCCTATTTTTAACAATTCATCGCCAATATTTGTAACTATTGGTGGATTGTTTTGTAGAAACCCACTATTTAAACTTACACCATTTTGTGATTTGAAATTAGTTATTGAGATTGCTTCCCCGGCACTAATTGTTAATGAAAAGCCGTCCTTTTGGGCAGTAAAGCCAGCTATGTTAACTGTGAAAGGCGTGATAGATTGTGCTGAAAGATTCAAATATGTAATTATGCACAATAATAATAGAGTCCCCTTTATCATATGGATTAGTTAAAATATTATCAATGTTGGGGGACATTAGACTTAATACAAATTTAGGCAACAAATTGATGCATAACTGACTTTACAAATTAAAATTGGAATCTACCTGAAAGGTCAACTTTAGATCAGATTATTTTTAAGAGAGGGTAATTATATAGCATTCATTAAAATAAAATTTTAAACTTATATTTGAATCCCCCCAAATGATAATTTAAAATAAAAGTATGAAAAAGGTATTATTAGCTTGGGGCATCATTTTGGTTTTGTCTTGTACAAAAACAGAAGCTCCTGTGACCCCTCCAACGGCAGCAGTTCAAGAAGATGCAATTAAATTCACTACCAATTTAGATACTGGTACATTTAATGTTTCAGATACTTTACCACTTGTTATAACTCTAAGTTCTAAAATCCCTACTGCAGGACTTCTATTTAATATTACATCTACATGGAATGATAGCTCGAAGCAGATTTATAAACTGGATACAACTTTGACTCAAAACAGTCTTAGTGTCAACATCCCTGGCCATAATAAAGCTGGTAACTATTCTTTAACAATTAGTGTTACATCAAAATCTACCTCTAGCAATACAAGCAATAAAATAATAGCAATAGTTAATAATCCACTTGTAAGATTTATGGGTTATAAGGTTGATATGATTGAGAAATCAAAAAACGAGGTTAACTACTGGAGAGATTGTGGAGTGGTTTGGGATATTATAGCCTATAAGTTTTTAGTGAATCTTAAAGGAGAAAATTGGAATGGATTTTTACCACAAATTATAACAGGAGATTTTAATAAAGATGGATGGATAGATATTTTCAACCCTGGCGTTGGAACATTTAATGGTGTTGTAAATGATAAATTTCAATGGTTGATTTGGAATCCACAAACAAAAACTTTTGATAATAAAAATCTATTAAATGATAAATCACTTGTAACATTTGGTGGTAATCAAAGAAGGACAATTAGCTTAGATCTAAATAAAGATGGTTACACAGACAACGTAATTATAGACCACGGTGATGATATAAATTATTCATTACCTAGGCAGCCAATAAGAATCATGTTAAGTGATGGTAAAGGTGGATATAATTTACAAGAGATTAAAATTAGTGATTCGTATGACTTTTTTCATAGTGGTGATATAGGCGATTTAAATAATGATGGATTACTTGATTTAGTAGTTGGCACACCAAATCAAGTTATTATTGCTTGGGGTGATAATACTTCAAGCTATTTTGGTGGCCTAAAAAGATCTTCATTTAATTCTTTTAGTCAAAGTGATAATGGTTTTGGAGAATGGTTTCCGGAAATTTCTGGGCAATCTTATAATATTACAATTAGTGATGTAAATAAAGATGGTTGGAATGATTTAATTGTAGGAAGTAATGAAGATTATTCTAAATCCACCTACAAATATGAATTGACTACAAAAATAGCCCTGAATCAAGGAGGTGGTAAATTTAATAAGAAAGGCTATATTCCGTTACCGGTAAATTGGAGAATGAAGGATTTAAATATAAAAAATGATTTTTTAGTAAACGATTTTAGAGTTACCGATATCAACAATGATGGATTAAACGATATAATTGCAACAGCATCGTTTAATTATGATGATTTTACTTTTTTTGCATACATCCAAACTTCGCAAAATCAATTTAAAATAGATACCACCCTATTTAAGTATACTATTAATACTAATAGAAGAAGTGGAAATTACGGAACCTCATGGAAGCCATGGATTATTTTTTATGATTTCAATGGCGACAAGGTGCCCGATGTATCCTATATTGATCCACATAATTATTGGAATAACTCATTAACAAGAAAATCTGTCTTTATAAAGAGAGGGGATCAATATGTTGAAGAAGATATTTACAAATATGACCCATTTATAAATAATATAAAGCCCAAATAACCTATTTGATAACTTTTTTGGAGGTCTAGCGTACTTCTACTCAATTTTTGAGCGAAAACAGGTGAAAAGGTTGGAATTGAGAACATTGTCTTATTTTCAATCATAATAATTAACAAAATGGAAGTACATCACCCACACCACCCTACACATAAAAAGAAGTGGTCCGAATACATCATAGAATTTGTAATGCTATTTGCAGCGGTAACACTGGGTTTCTTTGCCGAGAATGTTAGAGAGCATCAAATTATCGAGCATAAAACACATCAGAACTTAGAATCTGTCGTACTTGATTTAAAAGAGGATTCGATTTTAATTCAAGATAGAATTAAAGAATATCAAAATGCGTCTAAATATTTATTTGAATTAAATGATCTATTTATAGATTATCAACTCAACAGGGTTTCAAAAGAAGAATATATTGACAAGGTTATGATAATTAGCGATAGTCTTATTTTTGGAACATCTTTTTACATCAATAATTCATCTTATAAAAATACAATATCAAGTGGGAGCTTTAGCAATATCAACTCAATTGAATTAAAGCGGACTATTTCAAATTATTATGAAGTATTAGGAACAAAATTAAATGACAACAATATGATACTTGACAATGTTGCCGAGTATTTTACAGTCAATACCTTGCCTAAACCTGGAGGAATAACTGCAGATATCATTGAAAAGCTTGATTCTAATAAAGTTGTAGTTCTTGAAAAATATTATAAAGATAAAGGGCTATTTGAAAAATCAATATTGAGTAAAGACTTTATTATATATAACCAAAAGGCAATTGATAGAGTGAAAATTTATTCATACTTATTGAATTTGTTTGAAGAAAAAAATAAAGAACTTATTAATTTATTAAATACCAATTTAAAAGAGCATTAAACAATGGAAGTACATCACCACTCACATCATCCAAAAAAATGGAAAGAGTATATCACAGAATTTATAATGCTATTTGCGGCAGTGACACTCGGATTTTTTGCAGAAAATCAACGAGAGCATCTAATTGAAGGAAATCGTGAAAAACAATACATGCAAAGCCTTTACGAGGATTTAAGAAAAGATACCGCCATATTAAACAATTTAATAAGGTACGATACCATCCAAACTTCAAAACTTGATACCACTAATCAATTACTTATTGAAAATAAATGGGATGCAGATAAAATCAAACTGCTATATAGGTTGAATTTGAAAACTGCAGGCACATTGAGGTATAATTTAAGTGAACGCACTTCTGCTCAATTGAAAAATGCAGGCGGAATGCGTTTGGTAGAACACCAAGAGCTAAGTAATAAGATTTCAGAATATTGGGTAAAATCAGAGAACTTAAAAGAGTACAACACTTTTGTAGACGATTTGAAATTTAAAGCAAGGGAAATGTCGTATTCCATCTTCGATCAAAAATATTACACCGACGTTTCTAAAGGTATTGTTTCAGACAAGGCTCAGTTAATGACAAATGATAAAATCAAGTTAGCCGAGTATTCAAATAGATTGAATCATATTAATAATTCAATGAAAAATGTATTAATGCCTAGTATCAACAAGCATTATAAAAGGGCGGTTGAATTACTTTCTATTTTGAAAAAAGAATACCAGATCAATGAAAATTCTGAAATAGATATGTCAGTTTTTTAACTAGCTTATGAAGCATAAAATGTATTAATAGATTTAAAGATTTAATACTTACAAAAAAGGCCCCTATTGCTAGGGGCCTTTTTTTATCTACATTTAATATTAGAATCAACTTTAGTTTTTAACAGCTTTACCAAATCCTACAAAGTGTACGATTTTTCCATTCTCAAATCTAAATGCATCCATCCATTGGAATTTTTGTGATTTACCATCTGCAAATACTAATTCTGCTTCGTCCCAAATATCTACCCACTGATGTCCGTTTTCTGCCACTACAGGATAAATTGCAGCAATTTGATAGTTTTTGAAAGTCACCCCAGCAAATCCTTTTTCCATATATTCTAAGATGCCTGCCTTTCCTTTAATAACTGTGCCATCTTCGGCATTATAAGTTGCGGTATCAGAAATCATGTCACCAGCTGCTTTAAAATCTTTCTCAAACAATACTTTGTGGAATTGCTCAGCTAATAATACATTCTTTTGATCACCCATCTTAAAGTTATCTGTATAAGTTGGTGTGTAAAGGTGTTCCACTTTCTCAGTTGTAGCTTCAAAAGTTTCTGTTGGCTTTGTTTCAGTACTTGTGCAGGCAGTAAAAGTAGCTGCCAAAAATAATCCTAGAAATACTTTTTTCATAATTTGGTTTTTGTTTTAAAAATTGAATTTATTAAGAAACCAATTAAATGACTTCTACAAAACAAGAAACATTGTTCCATAAACGCAATTAGGAACAAAAAATCCAGAATCAAGCGTGATTATAGGTCTAAAGTTGAGGAAAGCTGGGATTAACAAAATATGAAAACCTATAAATAAATGAACTTGATCCTTTGGTTCATTTAATTTTTCTACTTTTGACCTATGTTAAATTAGGGAGTTTTCCTTGATTTAATGAAAATCTATTTTAATTATG
>JBILQZ010000016.1:0-19258 GCA_044372935.1 Sediminibacterium sp.
TGATCTTAGCACTTCTATCGCCCGTACTTACCAAGGTTTTACGATGTCTTGAAATTTCATCTTCTTGCTTGCGCACTTGTTCTTCGAATAATTTTGTACGCAACATACCCATCGCCTTTTCACGGTTACCTAACTGTGAACGTTCAGTTTGACATATAATCACTGTACCCGTTGGAATATGCGTCAACATTACTTTGGTCTCCACTTTGTTTACGTTCTGTCCACCCGCACCACCACTTCGCGCTGTTTCCATTTTCACATCTGCAGGATTCAATACAAAATCTACTTCCTCAGCTTCTGGCATCACTGCTACAGTTGCAGCAGAGGTATGCACACGTCCTTGTGTTTCTGTACTTGGTACACGTTGAACACGGTGTACACCACTTTCAAATTTCATGGTACCATATACATCTTCACCAGTTACTTCTAATATGACTTCTTTGTAGCCACCCACTGAACCTTCACTCTCACTCGCCACGGCCACTTTCCAGCCTTTCTTTTGACAGTACCTTGTATACATGGTCAACAAATCACCTACAAATAAACTCGCCTCGTCTCCTCCTGTACCTGCTCTTAATTCAATAATGGCATTTTTATCGTCCTGAGGATCTTTTGGAATCAATAATTTAGTCAACTCTTTTTCTAAAGTCTCTCGCTCTTCTTCCAAAGCAGGCAATTCCATTTTTGCTAATTCACGCATATCTTGATCGTCGCCGTTCAAGCTTTCTTTAGCAAATTTATGTTCCGCCAACACTTTCACATAACGCTCATAAGGAATCACAATCTTCTCTAAAGAACGGTATTCCTTACTGTATTTGCCAAATTCGGATTGGTTATTGATGATCTCTGGATTGGTCAAAGCCACCCCAACCTGGTCAAATCTAGCTTTTATGGCTTCTAATTTATCTAACATAGTCGTTTTTCTGTGCGCAAAAATAGCTATTTTAGTTGTCAATTAAAAGGATCCCTGCTATGAAATACCTAACCCTTGTTTTTTGTGCTTTAAGCCTATCAGGAATGGCCCAAAAAATACACTATAAGTCTATCCTCGTTGATACCCATAATGATGCACCCACCGCATGTATCGAAAAAAAGGTAAGCTTCGATCAGGACCTGAAGGGTATCAACCATTCAGATCTAAAACGCTTTAAGGAAGGTGGATTAGATTACCAATTATTCTCTATTTGGTGTGATGGTGAAAAAGTAAACCCTTATGCATGGGCGATGCGTGAAATGGATACCATGGATGCTGTTGCCGCAAGGAATCCGGATAAAATGGTGATTGCAAAAGATTGGAAAACAATTCAATCAGCTTTAAAAGCGGGCAAAGTGGTGGCACAATATGGTGTGGAAGGTGGTCATATGATTGAAGATGATATCAATAGATTAGATACATTTTATAACCGTGGTGTTCGTTACATGACTTTGACATGGAACAATTCTCCTAGCTGGGCTAGTTCACATGCTGCAGAAAATAGTTCAAAGTATACAGGCCAAAAAGGATTGAATGATTTTGGAAAGCAAATTATTCAAAGAATGAACCAATTGGGTATCATGGTAGATGTATCCCATGTTGGAGAAAAAACATTTTGGGATGCCATTGCTATTTCTACAAAACCAGTGATTGCATCACATAGTAATGCTTTTAGCATCTGCCCTGTAACTAGAAATTTAAAAGATGAACAAATAAAAGCCATCGGTAAAAATGGCGGCGTAATTTTCTTAAACTTTTTCTCTGGATTTGTTGACAGTAATTTTAGCAAAAAAGATATGGCATTCCGAAAAGCGCATAGTGCCGAAGTAGATTCCTTATTAGCCACTGGTATTCAAAGAGAATATGCTTTCACTTTATTGTCTGATAAATACAAAGCAGAAAGCGAAGCCATCAAACCAACGATTGAGCAATTGATGCAACACTTTGACCATATCGTAAAGTTGATCGGAATTAACCATGTGGGTATTGGCTCTGACTTTGACGGAATTAATTCTGCCCCACAAGGTTTAAGTACGGTGGTGGATTATCCTAATTTCACCAAGGCATTGATCGCAAGAGGCTACTCAAATAAGGAGATAAAAAAAGTATTGGGTGGAAATTTCTTACGCGTTTACAAAGCGAACAATTCAAACTAATAAGTCAGCAACTTTTGCATCATTTCGTCTAAGCGATCATTTGCAAGAAATTGTTGCTCTAATATTTTATTGAAAGGGATCGGTGTGTCTAAAGAAGCGCAACGCATGATGGGTGCATCTAAATTTTCAAAGCAATGCTCGGCAACCCATGCGCTAATTTCACCCCCAATGCCTCCAGTCAAATTGTCTTCATGTAAAATCATTAATTTCCCAGTGGCTTTTACTGCAGTAGCGATAGCAGTATAATCCAATGGTGATAAGGTTCTTAAGTCAACAATATAAATGGATTGATCTGGATGAGCTTGTTGATAAGTCTTTGCCCAATGTACTCCCATGCCATAAGTAATGATGGTTGCATCCGTTCCTTCTTGAACTACTTTTGCTTTACCTATTTCAATTTGATACATCGCATCAGGGATTTCCTCCTCTATACTTCGATACAATGCTTTATGTTCAAAATATAATATTGGATTCGGATCGGCTAAAGCAGCAATCAATAAACCTTTTGCATCCGTTGGATTAGAAGGATACACCACTTTTAATCCTGCAACATGTGTAAACCATGCTTCGTTGGATTGTGAGTGGAATGGACCAGCACCCACACCAGCGCCTGTTGGCATACGCACCACCACGTCGGCATTTTGGCCCCAGCGGTAATGCATTTTAGCAAGATTATTTACAATCTGATTGAAAGCTACGGTGACAAAATCAGCAAACTGCATTTCCACCACCGACTTCATTCCCTCCATACTCAAACCTAATGCAGCACCCACAATCGCACTCTCGCAAATTGGCGTGTTGCGAATTCTTTGTTTACCAAATTGATCTACAAATCCTTCTGTTATTTTAAATGCACCGCCATACTCCGCAATATCCTGCCCCATGATAATCATCTCTGGGTATTTTTCCATCGACTGTCTTAATGCATCGCTGATGGCTTCAATAAATCTTTTATTGGTTTGTGGCGTGGCAACAACTTGAGTAATATCTTGAATACTTGTTTCAGTAGCAGGTGCAAATAAATCTACCAGCTCCTCCTGGATGGATGGAGTTAAAATTTCTGGCTCCATCGCTTTTCTTAAATCATCATCCATCTGCTCCTTAAAACGATTACGGATAGCTGCTACTTGCATTTCCGTCAAAACATTTTCTTGAACTAAAAATTGTTCATAATTTTTAATTGGATCTTTTAAGGACCAGGTTTCCATCAAATGCTTCGGTACATACTTCACGCCACTCGCTTCCTCATGTCCACGCATTCTGAAAGTTTCACATTCAATCAAATAAGGCTTTTGTTGATTGATGCAGTATTCGCGAACCCCTTTTACGGTTTGGTATACTTCTAAAATATTATTACCATCAATGCGAATGCCTTCCATGCCATAGCCCTTCGCGCGGTCTACTAAATGATCACATTTATATTGCTCATTGGTTGGGGTACTTAATCCATATCCATTATTCTCGATGATGAAAATAACAGGCAAATTCCAAACTGCAGCCACATTCAATGCTTCATGAAAATCTCCTTCACTTGTACCACCATCTCCAGTAAAAGCCATACTTGCTTTCAACTGTCCTCTTTGTTGATACGCTAGTGCAACACCATCGGCAATGGCCAATTGTGGTCCTAAATGTGAGATCATCCCACAAACATGATGCGCCTTGCTACCAAAATGAAAACTTCTTTCTCTCGCTTTGCTATAACTACTTCTATCCCCTTGCCATTGTTTGAACAAGTCTATCAAAGGCATATTTCGAGAAGTAAAAACACCTAAATTTCTATGTAAAGGCATGATCCATTCTGTAGGATCCATCGCCAATGTAGCGCCCACGGCAATTGCTTCTTGTCCTATCCCACTAAACCATTTGCTGATTTTACCTTGTCTTAGTAAGACCAACATTTTTTCTTCGATCATTCTCGGCCATAAAATGGACTCGTATAAATGAATCAACTCCTCATTGCTCAGACTGCCGCGTTTGTATTCCATTAGTCTTTAGAATTCAGCTTACTCAATAATTTCAATATCTCTAAGTACAACCACACCAATGTTACTAATAAACCAAATGCTGCATACCATTCCATGTATTTAGGTGCACCCATTTCAGCCGCTTTTTCGATCGAATCAAAGTCTAGTAATAAATTCAATGCTGCAATTCCTACAATAAATAAACTGATACCAATACTCAATGGAGAACTATCAAATGCAAAACCCATTTCAAAACCAAACATACCTGCAATCCAAACAATTAAATAAAATAAACCAATACCCATTGTAGCAGACATGATAATGGATCTTAATTTATTGGTTACAGATATGATTCTGAAATTGTATAAGAAGAACATAGCCACCGCAACACCCAACGTTAAGCCTACTGCGTGTAAAATAATATTAGGATAGTTTTTTGCAAATAGCGCATTGAAGGTCGCACTGATACCACCAATAAATAAACCTTCTAATATGCCATATGCAGGCGTTAGAAAACCGGCCCATTGTGGCTTAAACATCACCACCAATGCCAATACCAATCCGCCAATTGCACCAGCAATCATTAAAGTTGTTGCCGTGTTGGTATTCCCTTCTGCATATACATTCCATACATACATGGCAGATGCTAACACCATCAATAATAAAAAACCGAATTTATTAATCGTACCACGAACACTCATTACGCCAAATGCATTTGCATTATCATGCAAAGACTTGTCGAAAATTTTTTCTGTTAAGGTTGGATTACCTGTTTTAAATGCTGACATAGTTTAATAATTTACTGCTATAAAAATACAAAATTGCCGGTAAACTCTTTCCTTAAAAAATAGTTAATACCCTAGTTTTTTAAACCAGGATAACGATCCAAGAGGGCAAATTGATATTGATGCTTACTTTTTAGGTATTGAATGAACTGTACAAGCTTCAAAGAATCTTCCGCCCTCCTAAACATATGGTCGTGCATCAAGACCACCAGGTGGTTCTTTGTTCTATTTTTATCGTTTTCAAACATGCTGTCAACAACAAAAGCCATGCGTTCTGGCGTTTGAATTGGCCTGCCTTTACTCGTAAAACGCCATTCTACATCCCAACCCACCACATTGAATCCTGCACTATCTAATTTATGCACCAATGGACGCACCAGTTTACTAGAAGATTGAACCGTTGCTGTACGCCAACCATTGTTTCCAGGTAATCTTACAATATTGTTTTGGGTATTCAAGACCACTGCGGCATGTTTAAAATCTTCAAGCGCCGAATCCGGCTGGTGGTAGAATTTTAAATAGTCGCCGTAAGTATGCGAGAAACTATGATTGGTCAATAAAAATAAATCTGGTCGATCTATAATCCTTTGATACAGGCGCTTTCCCCATTGTGACCTAGATTGATGGAATCCTATTTGAAAAAAAGTGGCCTTCGTATTTTCATTAAGGCAAATATCAATACAGTTGGATGTGCCAAATAAAGGACCATCATCAAAACTTAAATACACATATTGTTGGGTGCTGTCTTGGGCTGGATTGGTATTGAAGTTTTCCATGGCTTCGCTTTGTAACAATGGCCTTTCAATGGCGCCATCCACATGGGCCAAAAGCATAAAACATTGTATAAGAAGGTAAAAAACACTCCAAATCGGCATAAAACATTGATATTGAAGGCGCAAACTTAAACAAGAATTCAGAATAATCTGCTAAAAGATGCGGTTTTAGAGGCGCTACATTGTAACTTTGTCCTCCAATGGATGCAATATGCAAAAAGAAGTTGTTTTACAAGATGTAGTCATCAAATTTGCTGGAGATAGCGGCGACGGTATGCAGTTAACTGGCCAGCAATTTACCAATAACACCGCCTTACTTGGAATCGATTTAGCGACTTTCCCAGATTTCCCTGCGGAGATAAGAGCCCCAATCGGTACCCTTCCGGGCGTGAGTGGATTTCAAATTCATTTTAGTTCTAATCCAGTATATACACCAGGTGATACTTGTGATGTATTAGTGGCCATGAATGCAGCTGCTTTAAAAGTAAATTTAAAGGGCTTAAAAAAAGGCGGCAAAATCATTGCAAATATCGAAGGATTTGATGCAAAAAATTTAAGACTTGCTGCTTACCCAGAAGGGATCAATCCTTTAGAGGACGGAAGTTTAGATGGATATGAATTAACGAAAGTTGATATTACTAAACTAACAAGAGAAGCTTTAAAGTCAAATACAGAGCTAGGTACAAAAGAACGTGATCGTGCGAAGAATATGTTTGTACTTGGTTTGATCTATTGGTTGTACAATAGAAACTTAGATAACACGATTGACTTCCTTGAAGAAAAGTTTGGTAAGAAAGAAAATATTTTAAAGAGCAATATTGATGTATTAAAAGCAGGTTACTATTATGGTGAAACTGCTGAATTATTCAATGCAAGGTATAAGGTAGAGAAGTCAAAAATGGAGCCAGGTACGTACAGAAGTATTATGGGCAACCAGGCTTTATCTATGGGCTTGATTGCTGCGGCACAAAAAAGTGGCTTGCCTTTATTCCTTGGTTCTTACCCAATCACACCAGCTTCTGATATCTTACACGAATTAAGTAAGTATAAAAATTTCGGTATTAAAACCTTCCAGGCAGAAGATGAAATTGCAGGGATTACGGCAGCCATTGGCGCAAGCTATGGTGGCTCGATTGGCCTGACCACTACTTCTGGTCCGGGTATGGCCTTAAAAACAGAAGCCATTGGACTAGCTACAATGTTAGAAATTCCTTTGGTGATTGTGAATATACAAAGAGGTGGCCCTTCTACAGGTTTACCTACTAAGACAGAGCAAAGCGATTTGATGCAAGCTTATTATGGTCGTAATGGTGAAGCACCTATTCCGATTATTGCTGCTGCTACACCAAGTGATTGTTTCTTTATGGCTTTTGAAGCAGTGAAGATTGCTTTACAACATATGACACCAGTGATTCTATTGAGTGATGGATATATTGCTAACGGTGCAGAACCATGGAAATTCCCAGCTGCTGCTGACTTGCCAAAAATTGAAGTTTCTTTTAAAACAAGTTTAGCGGAAGGAGAAGATAAGTTCTTGCCGTATAAAAGAAATGAAAAATTAGCAAGACCATGGGCGGTACCTGGTACGGCTGGTTTAGAACATCGCATTGGTGGTATTGAAAAACAACACGAAACAGGTAATGTAAGCTATGATCCAGAAAACCATGAATTCATGGTGAAGATGAGACAGGCTAAAGTGGATAAAATAGCAGACTTCATTCCTTTGCAAACCATTGATAGTGGTGCATCAACAGGTAAAGTATTGGTACTTGGATGGGGTTCAACATATGGTACCATTAAAAGTGCAGTATTACAATTACAAAGCCAAGGAAAAGCAGTAAGCCACGCACACATTAAGTACATGCGTCCTTTCCCTAAAAACTTAGGGGCTATTTTAGCTGACTTTGAAACCATTTTGATTCCAGAAATTAATAATGGGCAATTGATTAAGATTATCAGAGATCAATATTTAGTAGATGCTAAAGGGTATAATAAAATCATGGGTATCCCAATTACAAAACAAGAATTGATTGCTGCAATCGAAACCTATTTATAAAAAAAGCGCTTCATTAATTTGAAGCGCTTTTTTATGCATTTAACTTTTCTTTTTTCTTATTTTCTTTTTCAAAGTATTTACAAAATTCGGTCATGCCACAATTGGCACATTTTGGACTGCGTGCTAAACAGGTATAGCGTCCATGTAAGATCAACCAATGATGCGCCTTATGGACTAATTCTGATGGAATGTTTTTAATTAAATCCTTTTCAACTGCTAAAGGTGTGCTTGCAGTCATCGGCACCAATCCAATTCTTCTACTCACCCTAAATACATGCGTATCTACTGCCATATTGGGCTGTTGATCAATCACACTGGTGATCACATTGGCGGTCTTCCTCCCCACTCCTGGCAATTGAATAAGTTCAGGAATGGTCATAGGTACTTCTCCATTAAATTTATCCAACAACAATTGACTCATTCCAATTAAGTGTTTGGTTTTATTATTAGGATAAGAAATACTTCGAACCAAAGGAAATAAGTCGTCAAAACTAGCCTGCGCCATGGTTTCAGGATTCGGGAATTTTGCAAATATGCCAGGAGTCGTTAAGTTGACACGCTTGTCTGTACATTGAGCAGATAAAATTACGGCGACCAATAATTGAAATGGATTTTCGTAGGTCAATTCTGTTTCGGCAACAGGAACATGGGTATTAAAATAATCAATCACCCCCTGATAACGTTCTTGTTTTTTCATACAAGGTTATGCTTATTGTTGGGGTGCATTTTTGGAAGCGGTGTCTTCAAATAAATACACTTCCTCTCCTTCTCTTCTTAATAAATAACGTTCTCTTGCATATTTTTCTACAGCACCTGGATTACTTTGTAAATTATCGAGTTGTTCTTGCGTTGTAGAAATTTCTTTTTCGTAATAAGTCTTTGCTTGTTCTAATTTTTTTAATTCAGCTGCACGATCTCTCTGAGTAAAAAAATCTCTTTGATCAAAAAAAAGCATCCATACAACAAAAGCCAGGATGGCAATAAAGTAGCGATTGGCTACATATGGAATTATTTTCTTGATAGCTTGCATAGGATAAGATTGGCCTAAAATTAGGATAGATATTAGAATACACCAATATTTATTGCAAAAAAGAAGCCCCAGTATTGGGGCTTCTTTGTATAAATCAACTTGTAGTGATTATTTGTTTCCGAACTTTAATTTACCCTTTGTTGGGAAGAATCCAGTTTCACCTAATTGCTCTTCGATACGGATTAATTGGTTGTATTTAGCCATACGATCAGAGCGAGAAGCAGAACCAGTCTTAATTTGACCACAGTTCAATGCTACTGCTAAGTCAGCAATCGTATTGTCTTCTGTCTCACCACTTCTGTGTGACATGATTGTATTGTAGCCATTATTTTGTGCCAAGCTTACCGCGTTGATTGTTTCAGTTAAAGTACCAATTTGATTTACTTTTACCAATAAACCATTTGCGATTTTCTTATCAATACCAGTTTGTAAACGATTTACATTGGTTACAAACAAATCATCACCCACTAATTGACATTTGCTACCAATGGTATCAGTTAAATTTTTCCAGCCAGCCCAATCGTCTTCAGCCATACCATCTTCGATAGAAACAATTGGATATTTTTTAACCCAGCTCTCCCAGTATTTAACCAATTGATCTGAACTCATTTCTTTACCAGAACTTTTATGGAAAACATATTTTTTCTTTTTAGCATTCCATAATTCACTGTTAGCAGCATCCATTGCAATCGCAATTTGAGAACCAGTTTTGTAGCCTGCAGATTGAATCGCTTCTAATACAGTTTCAATAGCTTCTTCGTTGCTTTGAATATTTGGTGCAAATCCACCTTCATCCCCTACGTTCGTGCTATATCCTTTTTTCTTTAAGGTACTCTTTAACTGATGGAAAATTTCTACGCCCCAACGTAAGCCTTCGCTAAAGCTAGGCGCACCCACTGGCATGATCATGAACTCTTGGAAATCAATTTTATTATCTGCGTGTGCACCACCGTTCAAGATATTCATCATTGGCATAGGCAATGTTCTTGCATTCGTACCGCCAATATATCTATACAAAGGTAAATTTGCTTCTTCTGCAGCTGCTTTTGCAACAGCCATACTCACCGCTAAAATTGCATTCGCACCTAATTTAGTTTTATTTGCAGTACCATCTAAATCAATCATCACTTGATCAATTGCAGCTTGAGAAGTAATATCAAAACCAATCAATGCATCTGCAATAGAAGTATTTACATTTTTCACCGCTTTCAATACACCTTTACCTAAGTACTTCTTTTTATCATTATCTCTTAATTCAGCAGCTTCATGAATTCCAGTACTAGCGCCACTTGGTACAGCAGCACGACCCATTGCACCATCGTCTGTTAATACGTCTACCTCTACTGTTGGGTTTCCTCTACTATCTAAAATTTGTCTTGCATGAACTTCAATAATGTAACTCATAATTGGATGATTTATTTTCTAAAAAATTAATTGCTATTGCTGCCGCAATTTACACCCATTTTTTTTAATGCGTAAGCAATTTGAAGATTTCTTCTAAACTAGCTTCCTGCGTCTGCAAACGTTCTATATGCAAGCCTTTTTCTAAAGCCAATGCCAATATATATTGTCTGGCTTGATCCAAAGCAGGTGCATCTTTTACTTCGATTACTAACACATGTTTGTCGGGTTGATCTAAGAGCTTGTATTTTAATTGAATGGACGGTAAATACTCCGTCATGTCTTCTTGAAATTGTACCAACAAATTTGATTGACTGGATTGGGTTAACAGCCCTATCGGCTGATTCGCAACTAATTTACCTTGATGCAATACCAAGACTCGGTCAGAAATAGCGGCTACTTCTTGTAAAATATGCGATGAAAATAAAATCATGGCATGGGCACTCAAAGATTTGATGAGTGCTCTGATTTCAATCAATTGATTGGGATCTAAACCCGAAGTAGGCTCGTCCAATACAATCAGTTCGGGCGCATGTAATATAGCTGCTGCAATGCCCACTCTTTGCCTGAACCCCTTAGATAAAAAACCAATTTTTTTATGTTGCATAGGCCCCAATCCTGTTTGCTCAATCACCAATTTTATGCTTGCAGCTGGGGAGGGAATCGCATGAACCTGGGCCAAAAAGTTTAAATATTCTAACACATATAAATCATCATACAAAGGATTGGATTCGGGTAAATAACCAATCTTCTTTTTATACGCAAGTTCGTTTTGTTGCAAGTCCGAGCCAGACAATTGAATGGTTCCTGCATCTGGCGTCAGAAATCCCGCAATCATTTTTAATGTGGTGCTCTTACCAGCGCCATTTGGACCAAGAAATCCTACAATTTCGCCAGGCTGAATGGTAAAACTCAACCCGTCAACCGCCTGCAACTGATCAAATTTTTTTGTTATGGACTCTACAATAAATGACATACTCAAAAGTAAACCTTTATTCTACATCTTTAGAGCTTGTGGGTAATTGATCATAAGCTCCTTTAAAGCTATAATAACCAAAAATGAAAAACCCAACACAAATGGGTGTGAAAATAGTTAAGATAATCCCCCATTGTAAAATGACATTCGATTTTGTAGCAACACTTGCTAGACCAATTTTTTGAAAAGCTTGTGCAGCAAGGAACCAGATCAGTGCTGGGGCTAATGCCATCCAAAGAATGCCTAAATATTTTTTAAATGTATTCATGTTCATTGTTTTTAATTAATCCATTACTTCCTTGTCCACTTTATTAGATAAATAGATCACCCCGATGATCAAACAAATGGCAGCGACCCCAATTGGATACCATAATCCAGCAAGCGGATCTCCAGCAGGATTAGCAGTTGTTTTTGTAAACTCTACAATCAATGTTCCTAAAAATGGCACTAGTCCGCCAAAGACGCCATTCCCAATATGATATGGTAAAGACATAGAGGTATAACGAATTTTTGTTGGGAATAATTCTACCAAAAATGCAGCAATAGGACCATACACCATGGTAACATATAATATCTGCACAAAAACCAACCAAATTAAATTCCAATAGGTGGTATGATCCAATGTTTTTTCTACCACCATATTTGGTTTTAAAGAGGCGCTCGCAATCCTAACTTCCTGCGTTTTAGTAGCATCCAAAATAGCTCCTTTTACAGGTTTTAATTGCACCACAATGGTATCTAATTTTGTTGCATCCATTGCATTTGGTTGCATGTAATAAATACTTCCAGTACTTGCGTCTTTTATGATATCAGTTAAAAAGAGCGTGTCTGTTTTGGTATAACTAAATTTAGCACCATCTGTATATACAGTGTCTATCTTTTGTACCACATATAATTTCGTACAAAGTTTTTCGTCTACAATACCCAGCTTTTCAGCAACAACCGTATTGGCTAAATCAATTTTTTCAATTCTATTTTGTGCATTGGTTGCATCTAAGAAATATTGATAAATCGGTCTGTAGGTTACTATGCCCGCTAACATCCCAAACAGCATGATCCATTTTCTTCCTATACGATCACTTAAATAACCAAACACCACAAAGAATGGCGTTGCAAATAAAATCGCCCATAACATCAAATTCCTGGACTGTACAAACTCTACTTTACAAACTGTTTCGATAAAGCTTTGCGCATAAAATTGTCCTGTATACCAAATGACGCCTTGTCCCATCACGGCACCAAACAATGCCAACAAGACCATTTTAAAATTGGCCTTATTTCCGAAACTTTCTTTTAAAGGATTGGTGGATGTTTTGCCTTCTGCTTTTAATTTACTGAACATCGGAGACTCGCTCATCTTCATCCGAATTAAAATAGAAACAACGACTAAAATAATGGACAACCAAAACGGATACCTCCATCCGCCCCATTCTGCACTAAACGCCTCCACCCCCTGATTCGAACGAATCAAAATTATAACGCCCAATGCTAAAAACAAACCTAAGGTGGCCGTAGTCTGTATCCAACTTGTCCAAAATCCTCTTCTATTGGCTGGTGCATGTTCTGCTACATAAGTAGCTGCACCGCCATACTCACCGCCTAGTGCTAACCCTTGCACTAACCTTAATATTAAAACTATAATAGGTGCCGCCCAACCAATCGTTGTAAAGCCTGGCACCAAGCCAATTGCAAAAGTAGATCCGCCCATTAAAACCAGGGTCAATAAAAAAGTGTATTTACGTCCAATGATATCCCCTAATCTTCCAAAGACAAGGGCACCAAATGGACGCACAATAAAACCTGCCGCAAAAATGGCTAAAGTACTTAAGAGCGCCGATGTGCCTGCGTCCGAAGGGAAAAACTGTTTTGAAATAATGGTCGCCAGCATACCAAAAATGTAAAAATCATACCATTCAATTAAGGTACCCACCGAAGAGGCTCCAATGACCAAACTAATTTTGCTAGGTTTTGTGACGAAACTCATATTCTAAAATGTTTATTTACTGCCATTCAAGTTAATTAGATAAACTTAAAAAATGTAAATTTGGAAGACTAATTTTAAATGTGACACATGGCTTACCCTTATCAAATTAAAGACCTTGCAGGCTACCACGAAGCGTACCAAAGAAGTATTCAATCTCCCGATGCATTCTGGGGTGAAGTAGCAGAAAATTTTACATGGCAAAAAAAATGGGACAAAGTAAGTGAATGGAATTTTAAAGAGCCCAGCATTAAATGGTTTGTAGGCGGCAAATTAAATATCACCGAAAACTGTTTAGACCGTCATTTAGCAACTATGGGCGACAAGCCTGCGATCATCTGGGAGCCAAACGACCCAGCAGACCATCACCGTATTATCACTTATAAGCAACTGCATTTAAAAGTTTGTCAGTTCGCACAAGTCTTATATAATAATGGGGTGAAGAAAGGAGATCGAGTGTGCATTTACATGGGCATGATTCCTGAATTAGCTATTGCGGTGTTAGCTTGCGCAAGAATTGGCGCCATTCATAGTGTTATCTTTGGAGGTTTCTCTGCACAAAGTATCGCAGATAGATTAGACGATGCGAAAGCAAATTTTATCATTACCTGTGATGGTGCTTATAGAGGCGCTAAAGATATTCCATTAAAATCAGTGATTGATGACGCCTTAATTGGCAATAAAAATATTCAACGTGTCATTGTTTGTACAAGAACAAGGACCGCAGTCTCTATGATAAAAGGTAGAGATGTCTGGTGGGAGGATGAAATTAAAAAAGTAGAATCACAAGGCACTCAATTTGTGCCAGCTGAAGTGATGGATGCAGAAGATCCTTTATTTATTTTATATACTTCTGGATCCACTGGAAAACCGAAAGGCGTGGTGCATAGTGTGGCTGGTTATATGGTGTATACCAATTATACTTTTGTAAACACTTTCAATTATAACCCCGACGACTTATTCTTTTGTACTGCCGATGTAGGTTGGATTACAGGACATAGTTATATTGTATATGCACCATTGAGCGCGGGTGGCACTTCGATGATGTTTGAAGGGGTACCTACTTTCCCAGATGCAGGAAGATTCTGGGATATCATCGACAAATTCAGGGTTAATATTTTATACACTGCACCTACTGCCATTCGTTCTTTAATGGGTTTTGGTTTAGGTCCAGTGAAAGAACATGATTTAAGTAGTTTAAAGATATTAGGCACGGTGGGTGAACCCATCAATGAAGAAGCTTGGAATTGGTACAACGAAAATATTGGAAAAAAGAAATGTCCTATTGTAGATACTTGGTGGCAAACAGAAACTGGTGGAATTATGATTTCTAATATGGCAAATATCACACCAGGCAAAGCAGGATGGGCCACTTATCCAATGCCTGGTATTGAACCAATTTTAGTAGATGATAAAGGTGTTGAGATTACCGAAAAAGACGAAGAAGGAATGTACCGCGGCAATCTATGTATTAAACAAGCTTGGCCTGCTACCATTAGAACCACTTATGGGGATCATGAAAGATGTAGAACGAATTATTTTGCCACTTATGACAACTTATATTTTACAGGTGATGGCGCATTCAGAAATGAAGCAGGTCAATATAGAATCACAGGTCGTGTGGATGATGTATTGAATGTAAGTGGTCACCGTATTGGAACAGCCGAAGTAGAGAACGCCATTAATATGCATGCAGGTGTAGTTGAAAGTGCTGTGGTAGGCTATCCTCATGATATTAAAGGACAAGGTATTTATGCCTATGTGATTTATACAGGTTCGCATGCACAGGACACGCACGGTAGCGCGGACTTAGTTCGTAAAGATATTTTGCAAACAGTAACAAGAATGATTGGACCTATTGCCAAGCCTGATAAAATTCAATTTGTCTCAGGATTACCTAAAACAAGGTCCGGTAAAATCATGCGTCGTATTTTACGTAAAGTAGCCGAAGGTGAATTGAATAGCCTAGGAGATACGTCAACTTTATTGGATCCTGCTGTGGTAGATGAAATTGTGAAAGGAGTGATCTAAAAAAAAGCCTCGAAAATATCGAGGCTTTTTTTATGCGTCGAACAATTGATTACTACATCAAGCTTTTCAATTTCTTAGACAACATAAATAGAATAATAGAGGCAATACCTGCCATGAATACAAAGAACATAAAGAACTCATGTAAGTTGGTTATTTGATAGCCTGCAAATGAAGTTGTCTGTCCATTCTCTGGATACAAAGTACTAAAAACACCTGCTAATTTATTCGCAAAGGCATTGGCCGTAAACCATACCGCCATTAACAAAGAAGCAAATTTAACAGGCGCTAATTTATTAAATAAGGATAACCCTATCGGCGATAAACACAACTCACCAAAAGTGTGCATCATGTACATGCCTATCAACCAAATCATGCTCACTTTCACACCTGTACCCACACCATTGACACCAGTCGCAATCCATAAATAACCCAATGCCAATAACATTAAGCCCATTGCCATTTTAAAAGGAGAGGAAGGCTCACGATTTGCTTTGCCTAATTTGATCCAAACCCAAGCTACCAATGGCGCTAAAGTCACCACGAAAATGGAATTTAAAGATTGGAAAAAACTTGCAGGGACTACAAAAAATCCTAAATCACGTTGGGTATTTTCAGAAGCAAAGAAGGTAAGACTTGCACCTGCTTGTTCAAAAGCGCTCCAAAAAAAGATCACAAAGAAAGACACCGTAAACAATACAGCTACCTTTTTCTTTTCTACACCATCCAATGTTTTGTCAGAAAAAATAATAAAGGCAATTAAAAGAATACAAGCAATTAACAACCAGAATAAATAACTCACTACTTTAATATCAATATAAACTAAAGCGATGGTTACTAATGAAAGTAAGAATAGGAATCCTACCATCACTGGAATTTTTTGAAAAAATGCTGGTGCCTCTTTTGGCGCATCACCAATAGCTACTCCATCTGCATCCACTAAATATTTTTTCTGAAACATCATTTGTGTCACTACACTTAAGAGCATCGCAATTCCACCAGCAAGAAAGGCCCATTTAAAATCTCCATTATTGCCTGTGTCGCCAAAAAATCCACAAACGATTGGTCCTAGTGCACCACCCGTATTGATACCCATATAAAAAATGGTATAAGCTGCGTCAATTTTTGAATCTCCCTTTTTATACAATTGACCCACCATGCTAGAAATATTTGGCTTAAAAAAACCATTTCCTGCAATCATACAGCCTAAACCAGTATAAAACAAAGGCATCGCTAATGCGGCATTGTCATAATAATGTCCACAAAAAAACAATACAAATTCTCCAATCGCCATCACCAATCCACCCGCAATGATGGACCTTTTATTGCCCCAATAACGGTCGGCAATATAGCCTCCTAGTAAGGGTGTTAAGTAGATTAGTCCTGTATAACTACCATAAACTTGAGAGGCATCGTTTTGATTAAAAGCCATTGCTTTCACCAAAAACAAGACCAAAATGGCACGCATTCCATAATAGTTAAATCGCTCCCACATTTCTGTTGCGAATAAAACATAGAGTCCTTTAGGATGGCTTTGTGTCGTTGTAGACATAACAAATGGTTTATTTAATTGGTACAAAATAATAAAATCCCTTCAATAATTTTTACTTTCGTGCTGCAATCACCTTAATTATGAATATTTTATTGATCGGTTCTGGCGGAAGAGAGCATGCATTGGCTTGGAAAATAGCGCAAAGTTACCATTGTGATCAATTATTTATAGCGCCTGGTAATCCAGGCACAGCAGCTATCGGCAGCAATTTGCCCATTGCAATAGATGATTTTGAGGGATTGAAAAAAGCAGCTATCGAACATGCAATTGATATGATCATCGTTGGCCCAGAAGACCCCTTGGTAAAAGGGATTTTTGATTTTTTTGCAAATGATCCAGCTACTGCAGCCATCAATGTGATTGGCCCATCCGCTAAGGCAGCTCAATTAGAAGGCAGCAAGGCATTTAGCAAGCATTTTATGCAAAGACACCAGATCCCAACGGCTGGATATGCAGAATTTACGATGGACAACTACGAGGAGGGGAAAAAATATATTGCAACACATAGCTTACCCATTGTCTTAAAAGCAGATGGCTTAGCCGCTGGAAAGGGGGTCATCATTGCTCTTAGCCACCAAGAAGCATTGGAAAGTTTTGAATCCATGTTGCAACACAAGCAATTTGGGGCAGCGAGTTCCAAAGTAGTGATTGAGGAATTTTTAACAGGCATCGAAGTCAGTGTATTTGCTTTAACAGACGGCAAAACCTACCAAATTATAGGGCATGCAAAGGATTATAAACGCATCGGAGAAGGCGATACAGGGCTGAATACCGGCGGAATGGGTTGTGTAAGCCCAGTTCCATTCATGGATGAAGTTTTTATGGAAAAAGTGGAGCAAAAAATTGTCCGCCCCACCATTGAAGGCCTTGCCAAAGAAGGTTTGGTGTACAAGGGATTTGTATTTTTTGGTTTAATGAATTGCGGGGGCGAGCCAAGTGTAATAGAATACAATTGTAGATTAGGGGACCCAGAAACAGAGGTAATTCTACCCCGCTTACAAACCGATTTAGTAAGCATTTTAGCAGCTACAGATAACGGAACTTTAGAGGATGTGAATATTGAATACCATGAAGGGGGCTTTGCGACCGTGATGGCAGTGAGTGGGGGCTATCCTGGAGATTATAAAAAAGGTTTCCCAATTCATGGTCTTAAGCTTGCTACTCAAACACCTAAAACCACGCTATTCCATGCTGGAACTGGATTTGAAGCCGATTCGATAGTGACTAAAGGGGGTCGAGTGTTAACAGTCACTGCACATGGTGCCAATATTACAGAAGCAGTCCACACGGCAAAAGAGGCACTCTCCAAAATCGAATTTGAAGGCATGAACTTCAGAAAAGATATTGGCTATGAATTTGCTAGCTAGTCCCTTCCAAAAATAATCTTGTTCATTTTTTTAAAAAGCTTTGTAGTTCAAGGATTTTAGATGATTTTTGCATCATTCCAATGAATGTAAAATATTGAACGAATATGGGCTTATTTAACTTTTTCACCCAAGAAATTGCAATGGACTTGGGTACAGCAAATACACTGATCATTCACAATGACGAAGTGGTTGTAAACGAACCCTCTATTATCGCCTTGAATAGGAATAATATGAAGGAAGTTTTAGGTGTAGGTAAGAAGGCATTATTGATGCACGAAAAAACACACGAAAGTATTAAAACAGTTCGTCCATTAAAGGATGGTGTAATTGCAGACTTCAACGCGGCGGAATTAATGATTCGCGAGTTGATGAAAATGATATATCCTAAGAAGCCTTTATTCCCTCCAAGTTGGAGAATGGTAATTTGTATTCCTTCTTCTATTACTGAAGTTGAAAAAAGAGCGGTACGTGATAGTGCTGAACAAGCAGGCGCAAAGGAAGTGTATATGATTCATGAACCAATGGCAGCTGCATTAGGTATTGGTATCGATGTAGAAGAACCAGTTGGAAATATGATCATCGATATTGGTGGTGGTACAACAGGTATTACCGTGATTGCTTTAGCAGGTATTGTGTGTGATCAAAGTATTCGCGTTGCAGGTGATGAATTCACTGCAGACATCATGGAAGCATTAAGACGTTACCATAGTTTATTAATTGGTGAGCGTACTGCAGAGCAAATTAAAATTCATGTGGGTGCAGCCTTAAAAGATTTAGATAATCCTCCAGAAGATATGCCAGTAAACGGAAGAGACTTGGTAACAGGCATTCCAAAACAAATTATGGTATCTTACCAAGAGGTTGCAGAAGCTTTAGATAAAAGTATTTTCAAAATCGAAGAAGCGATCTTAAAAGCATTAGAAACAACACCTCCAGAATTAGCTGCAGACATCTACCGTAGAGGTTTGTACATCACAGGTGGTGGTTCTCTTTTAAGAGGTTTAGATAAAAGATTGAGTGCAAAAATTAAATTACCAGTTCATGTAGCAGACGATCCATTAAAGAGTGTCGTGCGTGGAACAGGAATTGCATTGAAAAACTACCAACGTTTTCCATTTATTATGAGATAATACCTAATGAAGAATATCATTGGCTTTATACGACAGAACTTTACTTTTTTTAGCTTCCTGATACTTCAAATTGTATCGTTGG
>JBILQZ010000121.1:0-5146 GCA_044372935.1 Sediminibacterium sp.
TATAAAGACGGCACATTAATTTTTTGAGTCGTATCTGAAATTAATGTGCCGTCTTTATACCAAGTATTTTTAATCGTTGCATTAGAAACAAGATTATTAGCAGTGTCACGAGAGATTATTGGCATATCAGGAATTGCTAACTTCTTTAATTGAACAGTATCTGATGAAATAATACAACCTAAGCTGTCCGTTCTAGTAACATGCAGTTTAAGACCTTCTGTAAATATTTTATTACTTACATTAGTCAAATCTGACTTGTCACCAAAATACCATTTTATGGTATCCCCTTTATTTGTATTTGAAATAGAAAGCTTTAAAGTATCTCCTGCACAAAACGAAAAATTCGTTGTATTGAATAATGGCTTTACAAGATTATTGCAAAATAATAGGGTATACTCATGAAGTTTTGCAGAATGAAGATTTTGGCTGTCTTGGTCTTGTTCAAATCCAAAATATTTTAATTTATTATTTACATAAAACCCTTTAATGAAGCCAGGATAAGTTCCTAAAACATTTAACTTGTTAGGTAAAGTGTAAAATAAGCCATTTTGGTTTTTCCAAATTGAGTTTTGTATAGATACACCAGTTCCAACCCAGCCGCCATTTTTTGGATTATTGTTTTGAGGACCCGGGTTAATTCTAAATTTATTCCCAAAATGAAAAGGGTGTACCATTATATCCAGCCATCCATCATTATCTATATCTGCAATTTCAAACTCTCTAAATGTATTTGAACTATCTGGATAACCTTTTGCGGTATCGTTATATGATAATATTTGTCCTGGCTCAAATTCACCCTCCCCTAAACCTTGCCAAATTTGTATTCTGGTACTTGGATAGCCTTCACTTGCTATAGCCATATCTATCTTTCCATCTTTATCAAAATCTGCTAATTTAATGGATGTAGACCCTTGTTTAGATTCTGAAAAAACGCCTTTATTTTTTGGCTTTTTAAGGAACTTATATTTTTGTGATGCAGCATCATAACCATAAATGGCATAAGCATATGGATTTGTTGGATCACCTCCATATTGTGCTTTAATAATTTCAGGTTTTTTATCCCCCATTACGTCTGCAATAACAACTGAACCCGCACCGGTATTCTCTCCAAGAAAAGTTGAATTTTCAAGAATATCTCTACCCTCTGTAAAACTCTTATCACTATTTTGTAAATATGGATGTAAATTATTGATACCTGTCCAAGGATTGTAAGTCCCCATATGAAGTCCAATTAAATCATATAAACCATCGTTATTTAAATCGCCAGTTGCAATTGAATGATAAAAGCTTTTATGATTGGATATTTTTTTCCAATTCAAAGAATCTCCTTCATTCTTAACCGTATAAACATCCCCATATGGCCATGGATTCCCATTTTCTAAACCATGATCAGCATAAGCAATAGTCGCAGAATCTACAAATACATAGTTTCTTGCGTTACCCATGGTAATATTGTTGTAATACTTTTTAAATTGCCAGCCATTGACTTCATTTGTAAAATGCAAAGGAGATAGTGGCTTAGAACTATAAGATGGGATAACAATTATATGCTCTTTTCCACTAAGAGAATATAAAACTGCACCAGATGTTGCTTCGTTTAAAGCACCGCCCAAACCCTGACTATTTAATGCATCAACACCTACATCAGGTATTGAGAAGTTGAATTTGGTACTTTTTGTTTGAACAATTACTTGTGGCCCCTTAACAATAGTAAAAGATTTTTCGTTTACACAACCACCTAGATTAACTCTTTTAACCTTATAGGTTCCAATCTCACTAATATTTATAGTGTTTTTAAAACTAATAATTTTATTGTCTTTATACCACAGTGTATTAATTCCGGCCACAGAATCGATAGCTATTGTGGTAGAATCGAGCCCAAATGGAATCGCTAAACTTCCTTGGAAATTAATTTCAGGCTTATACACCTCACATGGAAATTTGAATTGAGAAAAATCAATATTAATGATACCATTCATATCACTAAATGATGTGTTGCTACCTGAACCACCTTCTTTAATATACAAAATGCCACCAGGTTTATTTTTTTCAAAAAAGATAGGATAAGTAAATGATTGGACTTGCAAAGTATTTAAGTCTTTTTCATCCTTAAAATCAAGCGTAAACGCTTCGAGTTTATTCCCTTTATTTAAGAGTACTCTTTTCTTTTTAATATCTTTGGCAATTAATGAGTCGCCCATTGTAAAAGGCCACCAACCCCAACCTACTACTGGAAGAATATCTATAAGTCCATCATTATTTATATCTTCTAATTTGATTCCATTTCCATGTGCAATTCTAGTTGGATCATATTGCATTGTACTATCAAGCCACTGATTAGAAATATTACCCGTTTTATTATACACCTGAATTCTTGTATGAGATAGCCCATTGGCACCTAAATTAAAGGACCCTATATCATTAGCAACAGACCTCCCATCTGCATATCTTATATTCATCGCCTCTTGTGTAACCACTTCAATAGTACCATTATTATCTAAATCGACAATATGAATACCAAACTCATTGACTGGAAAATACGTATAAGCATACTCGTCCTTAATTTTTCTAGTTGGAGTAATAACTGCTACAGTATCATGTGGACTTAAGACTGAAAGCGAATCGCCCTTATTAAAAGAAATGACATAAACGGGATTAATAAATTGATTACTTATATCTTGTAATTGAAAATAAATTTTATTCCCAATTTCTGTGGCGTGGCCAACCCTAGAAAAGAGATTATTATTATCACTATAAAATGTTGTTTTTCTTACTAATCTATCATTATTCAACTCGTATTTATAAATTAAATTCGGATCTCTACGAAGTGGATCTACTTCGATAGGCTTGGTATAATTGGTTATTAATATCTCCTTTTTTTGATCGTTATTTATATTAATTAACCTGCCAGATGTGGTATTTAATGTATCAGGAAAAGTTAATTTAGTAAAAGCCCCATTCCCTCTATTCAAGAATAATTTATCAACTGTATGATCGTTTGACGGTGTAACATACCATTCTAATGGTTTGTCCTCGGGTTTGCCATGATAATTTTCAGTCATAATCAATACATCTGAATTTCCATCCCCATTCACATCTCCAACATCAAACTGTCCGGGATCACCTTCTGTATAAAAATTACCTAAATTATCAGATTCATAATTAATGTTACTCGCATTGGTAGATTTATTATAAAGTATTGACACAATACCAGCTCTATTTTGATGCTGATACGGTTGTAAAATTAAATCTAGCTTGCCATCATTGTTTATATCTGCTTGTTTATACCATCTATTAAATGCCCTATAATAAGATCTTGATAATGCTTCTCTTTCAAAAGCAGTATCCATCTTGAAAATATTTTTTTTAAGATTTAATACAGGAATTTGTGCTTGTATTCCTGTTAGAACAAAAATAAAAATTGCAAATAATAGGTATTTTTTCCCCATAAAAAGATAAAATAAATATAATACAAAAGGGGGGATACCTCAAATCTACAATATTATTTATATTTTTAATGTGAAAGCTCCTAAAATCTTTTATCATAAATTAAATACAGCATAGAAGTCTATTCAAAATATGCTAAACCTCTTCTTTAAGTACATTTTATGTATTTTTAAACCTAAATCGATCTATTTTGGAAAATATTAGCTGCTATTATAACGGACAAATAAGTGCATTTAACCAAACCGGCATGTCCCTAAATGACTTATTGATTCAAAGAGGATACGGGATTTTTGATTACTTAAGAGTCGTGGACAATCAACCCTTATTTGTAGCAGACCATTTAGAAAGATTGCAACAATCTGCCACTTTCATGCATATGGAATTGCCTCATTCCAAAGAAGCGATTTTAAAGATCGTTCTAGAATTGGTGGCAAAAAACAATATGCCCTATTCTGGTTTAAAATTGATTGTATCAGGCGGGGATAGTTCAGATGGGTATACTTTGGAAAAACCTAATTTGACAATTGTACAACAACCCTTACCTGTTCCTTCTAATCAATTTTCGGTAAGTCCATTTGTGTTGATGAGTCACCCTTTTCAACGTCAATTACCTCAGGTAAAAACAACCGATTATTTAATGGCTATCTATTTACAACCAAAGTTAAAAGCGTTTGGAGGCCATGATATTTTATATACCAATGATGGCATGTTAAGAGAATGCCCAAGATCAAATTTCTTCTTGATCTCCGAAGACGGACATATTGTTACACCTAAGGACGACATCTTAAAAGGTATTACAAGAAAAAATATTTTAGCGGCCGCTATCGAAAATGGTATTCAAGTAGAAGAAAGACCTATTGCCTTAGCAGAAATTAAAACGGCAAAAGGTGCATTTATAGCAAGTTCTACCAAACGCATTATCCCTATAAGCAAAATAGACGAATCCGTGATTGCCACAGATTCGCCTATTTTAGAAAAGGTCTTCAACTTATTAGTGCAAAAGGAAAAATCCTATACACAAAAAGCAAAGTAGATTAGTAATCATTCAATTACCAATCTACTTTAATCATTTATTTTAATTGCTTTCTTAAAGCATCTAATTTAGCTACATACAAGCTTCTTCCGTGTGTGCCTAAAACGATTTCATGATCTCTTGGATGAATCTCTAAATCATGAACAGGAACACTTGCAGGCAAGCCCTTTGTCCATGCCATAGAACTATTACCGCCATCTAAACTCACGTACAAACCTCCGTCTGTACCCACATACAATACCTTGTCTGAAACAAGATCTTCCTTAATCACATTCACTGGCTCCATTGGCAAGTCTTTCATGATTTGCTTCCATGTTGCACCAAAATCATCACTTTGATATACGTAGGCATTAAAATGGTCATTGCGGTAGCCGTTCAGGGTTACATATACTCTTGAAACATTGTATTTACTCGCCACTACTCTACTTACATACAATCCTTTTGGTAATTTTTGACTAATCAATGTAAAACTATTACCACCATCTTTAGACACTTGTACATTGCCATCATCTGTTCCTACATAGATTAAACCAAAACGAATTGGACTTTCGCTCATTGTTGTTAAAGTTCCAAAAGGCACATCTCCTTGTGCTGGGTCTGTAGTAAGGTCTGTACTTAATGTCACTAAACTATCCCCTTTGCTCATAGAGCGGTGGAACTTATTAG
>JBILQZ010000122.1:0-5116 GCA_044372935.1 Sediminibacterium sp.
AGCTAGATTCGAAACGGAAACAGGTACTCAAGTAGTCACTTGCTTTAACCACCATATCACTGATTTTACCAATGCGGCTAGTGCAAATGGTTTTAACTTGATTCAAATGGAGGAGCAATTTGATGAGGGAGATCGCAATCAAATACCAAGAATATTGAATCTATTATTTGAAAAATTATAAACTACCTTTAGGGTAAATTAGTACATTTTGAAGTTTATAGATTTAGGGCTGGATCAACGTATATTAGATGGGATTGACGCAATGGGTTACGAAAACGCAACACCAGTGCAACAACAAGTAATGGTGCCCATTTTAGAAGGAAAAGACATCATTGCAGCAGCACAAACGGGAACAGGTAAAACAGCTGCATTTTTATTACCCTTATTACATCGATTACTGACTTCTCCGCATCATGCTGGAGACATCAATGCATTGGTTATTGTGCCCACTAGAGAGTTGGCGATTCAAATTGCAGAAGGCCTAGAGGGTCTAGCTTATTTCACAGACGTTAGTTCTATTGCAGTGTATGGAGGTGGGGATGGTAATTCATTTGCTGCCGAAAAGAAAGCCTTGACTTCGGGAGCGGATATAGTGGTTTGTACACCAGGCAGGATGATCGCGCATTTGAACATGGGTTATGTGAAATTAAAAGGGTTAAAGTATTTAGTATTAGATGAGGCAGATAGGATGTTGGATATGGGTTTTAGCGATGATATTGCTAAAATCATTACTTATCTCCCAGCAGAAAGACAAAATTTATTGTTCTCAGCTACGATGCCGCAAAAAATGCGTGCACTAGCGAATAAGATTTTAAAAAATCCAGTGGAGATCAATATTGCGATCTCTAAGCCGCCAGCGCAAATTGTACAAAAAGCATTTATTGTATACGACCAACAGAAGTCTGCCATTATTAAAGACATGCTTGGGTCAAAACGTTATTCTAAAGTGATTGTGTTTTGTTCAAAAAAGCAAAACGTAAAAGAGTTGACATCGATTTTAAAAGCAGCTAAAATGGCTGCAGAAGAAATCCATTCCGATTTAGATCAAAAAAGTAGAGAACAATATTTACAAGATTATAGAAATGGCAAAACGAATATTTTAGTTGCCACTGACATTCTTAGTAGGGGGATAGATATCGAAGATATTGACCTTGTTATCAATTATGATGTGCCTAATGATGGCGAAGACTATATCCACCGTATTGGAAGAACAGCGAGGGCTGCTACAACAGGTACCGCTTTCACTTTAGTCAGTGAAAAAGAACAATCTAAATTTGCATTGATCGAAGAATTATTAGGCGCACCCGTATTAAAAGGAAAAGTGCCAGATGAGTTTGGTCCTACACCTGAATACAATCCTAGGGTAAGAAAATCTGCTGGTTTCAAAAGAAGAAGATAAGTTTACTTATGAAGAATGACTTTCAAATTGTGTTTGATTTAATTCAATAAGTTAGATTGTTGCAAATAATGCTTATCAGCTGCGTATACAAATAAACAAGAAGCGCCTTGTATGGTTTTAATAATGGCTTCTACTTGGTTGTTCGGCACTGCTGGACAGCCTAAGCTTCTGCCAAGATAACCTTGGGCTTGCACAAATCCTTTGTTGGCATAATCTGCACCATGTAATACAATGGCTCTTGCTTCTGCATTGTCATTAATGCCATTTTCTACTCCCTTTAGTACGAGTGATTTGCCATGCTTACCCTGGTAGACATTACCAGTAATGTAAAAGCCTAAACTGCTTTGAAAGGAGCCAATGTTATTTGAAAATTGTTTTGCAAATAATACACCTGAATTTTTTCCATGTGCTACAAAAGTTTGTAATAACAAGACTTGTTTTTCCATGTCTATGATATACAATCTAGGTTGACTACTGGCCATACTCATATCAGCAATAGTTAAATAGCGCTGGTTACTTAATTTACCCAATTGCTTTAATTTTTCATAGCCTTTTATGGCCAATGCAAATGCTTTAGAATTCGTCTTTAATGCTTCATAAATATTAGTTGATGTATTCTCTGGCTCGAGCTTCGGCATAGGATAGCCATACTTAAATGACGTCAACGGCATTAAGCAAATCAAGAAGAGAATTCTAAGGATATATTTTTTTAAGATTTCTTGGACCATCTGCAAAGGTACGAAATACTGGTGCAAGGGGATGTTAAAGTCTAGCCAAGAACTATAAGTTTATCTATTATAAACGTTTTTATAAAACATTAATTTGTTATTTGAATCAAAATCAACCAGATTGTACCATACTACTAAAGGCGTTTTAGTAGATACAAGAATATTGGTTGGTTTAAGGTTGAGGTGACAAGTAGTTAAATCCATTGTGTCAATCTCGGTCACTTTATCCTTTAATAAAAGTCTTCCCATTTCAATTGGCTTTTCCATGCGCATACAGCCATGACTTAGGAACCTAGTTCTTAAATTAAATAATTGCTTTTCTGGGGTATCATGCAAATAAACTGAAAATGGATTTTCAAATTCAAGTTTTAAGATACCCAAAGCATTTTCGCAACCTGTTGCTTGGCGAATGATATAAGGGAAATTCAATGTATCAATCGCGTACCAATTGATTTCACTTGGTTGAATTGTTTTATAATTTGAGCTTAATACTTCTAAATGATTTTGGGCTAAATAAGATAGGTCATTTTTTATTTTTGGCAACATCTCCCTAATGATTATACTTTTTGGCACAGTCCAATATGGGTTAATGGTTACTTGGCTAATATAGGAAGATAAACTTGGCGTCGGTGTACTTGGTTTTCCAAGAATTACCTTCATTTGCAATTCAATTTTATCTTCCTCATACACTTTTAATTGCGCAGATGGGATATTGACGACAACAATCCTTTGTTGTTTTCTTACTGCATTCAACCAACGATAATTATTAGCAGCTAAGATCAACAAGTCAATTTTATTTTTATTTTTTTTCTTTGCTTTCTGATAGACATGAAGACTATCTAAAATCGTTTTTACTTCTATACTTTGTTGGTTTAAAAAAGTTATGAGTGTTTCTAGATTTCCTGTAGCGTTGTATTGCTTAATCAATAATGGAATATTGAAGGTAGTCATATTAAATTTAGCGCCTCGATAATCTAACAATGGCGGTTTATTGCCATAAGCTAAGTCATTAAAAAAGTGGGTCGCTGTTTTTTGAATCGCTACTTCAAAAGATAAACTGTCTTTATAATTTAGAAGCACACCCTTGTTTAGTATAAATTTTTTAATTAAGACATTGTTATAATCACTTTTAATTAATGCATATTGATTAGATGCGTCTATTAATGCATCTAACTGTGCAACGCGATCCACTGCGCCAACCCATTGAAAAATCACATTTTCTCTTAGTGGTTGCGCATTTATTTGAACCTGTATTACACAGAAGATAAAGAGGTATAAAATCTTTTTATTACTAAATTTAAATAAGCTTCGCAAAGCAACAAACTGCATCATATTGCAAAGGTAGCCCCTTCCTCCTTATTCTAATTTATATGAATTCCTAATTAAGTTGTAAATTCGCCTCCAATTCCAATTTTGGTTAACATCGTTAAATTTTAAACCGATATGAGTATCTCTAGTAAATTAAATGACAGGTGTCAGGGTTTGTGTGAATTATGTACTACAGCAACAGCTGTTCATGAGTATGCAGTGAGTCCAAAAAATAACGATGTAATTGAAAACGAAGTTGCGCTTTGTGATACTTGTTTAACTAATATAGACGCAGAAAATGTCGATAACCATTGGCAGTGTTTAGCAGGAAGTATCTGGAATACCGAACCAAGTGTTCAGGCTTTGACTTATAGAATTTTATATGCCAATAAAGATAAAGAATGGGCGAACGAAATTATGTCATCAGTAGAACTAGATGAAACAGTGGTAACATGGGCAGTGTCTTCCTTCATCAAACAAGCCATTCATGTAGATAGCAATGGAACACCATTAGAAAACGGAGACACTGTGGTATTGACTCAGGTGCTAAATGTGAAAGGGGCTAATTTCATGGCGCCAAAGGGTACAGTTGTTCGCAAAATAAGATTGGTACCAGATAATACAGATCAAATTGAAGGCAAGGTTAATGAGCAAACAATTGTGATTTTGACCAAATATGTTCGAAAATCTGCTTAAACATTATTAATTAATTTAATATTAAAGCAAAAGATCATCCAATTTGGGTGATCTTTTGCTTTTTACATAGCTAAAACCACCCAAATTAGCCTGGTGCTGAATCAAATTAGGTTAGTATGGAAAATCTAGCTAGTTTTGTTAACCAATTGGTTAAACTATATGGTTAATATTTCAAATACAACCGAGTCTACTATCTTAACTGCAGCTAAGAAAATCTTTTCTGTCAAAGGGAAGGATGGGGCTACTATGCAGGAGATAGCCAATGAAGCCGGTATTAATAAGGCTTTATTACATTATTATTTTAGATCAAAAGATTTATTGTTTGAGCAAGTATTTTTTGAAGAGGTAAAAAAGTTTTCTCCTATTTTAAAAAATACCATTGAGCAAGATGTTGATTTGTATCAAAAAATTCACAATATATGCGAAGCGTATATTTTAATGGCAATAGAAAATCCGTTTGTACCTGTTTTTGTAATTGGAGAGATGAATAAGCAACCAGACTTATTTATTCATAAAATGTTTGATGGCGATTTACCTGATTTTCCAAAATTAGCACTGCAGATTAAACAAGAAGTTGATGCAGGTAAGATCAAGCCAATCATGCCCCAGCACTTGATTATGAATATGATGAGTATGTGCGTGTTTCCTTTTTTAATGAAGCCTATGTTTATTGTAGGCATGCAAATTGAAAAAGAGGTTTTTTCTAATTTAATGCTTCAGCGTATAAAGGAAGTTCCAAAATTTATTATAGAATCAATCAAAATATAAAATAACAATGCGTGTATTATTTTTATTGATAGGTCTCGGCTTATCTTATCTTACTCAGGCACAAACCTATACCTTGCAGGAGATCGAAGCGCTCACTGTACAAAATTATCCATTAGTAAAACAGGCGGCTTTGCTAAATCAATCTGCACAATTTAATATTGAAAATATTAAAAAAGCCTTGTATCCCCAGGTGAGCATCAATGGCCAAGCTACTTAC
>JBILQZ010000133.1:0-4648 GCA_044372935.1 Sediminibacterium sp.
ATATCATTATTATTGATGCCAATCCTTTAAAAAACTTACAGGTATTGTATGGCACTGGCGCTATTCACTTAAATGAAGATGGAACTGTTTCAAGAATTGGTGGCGTTAAATATACCATTAAGGATGGAGTTGTTTATGATGCCAAACAGTTATTGAAAGACGTAAAAGTGATAGTAGATAAGGCAAAAGAAAAAGAAAACTTTAAAATAACACAGCCTGGATTGGATTGGTAGTTATTCTAAATGTGCTACGCAACTCTATTCTACGGTTCAATTCTTGAGAATAATATAAAACTCAAAAAAGCAGGCACTAGTAGCCTGCTTTTTTGAGTTTAAAGAATTTTTCAAAAACCCTCTCACATTTGATTTGAAAGGCTTTGGGTAAGGTGAATTGTTGTGAGATGACAAATCTCAGTTTTATCAATCCCGTTTTTCATTACCTTTGCGCATTGAAAAACAATTCTCAAATCAACAGTAAGAACGGAATAATTTTATTTTAAAGTATCTTATACTTTGAAGACAATTGACTGAGCAATTCATTATGATAAATTTGAATAAATTCGAGATGGTAAAAGTGCTTAAATGCACAAAATACCTATTTATTAATCTGATTTGCAATTTGCTAGTTGTGGTAGCAAATGGACAGAAACTAAAAGAATTTATCATTCACAAGAAAGAACATTTACTTGGAGAATTTGAAGATAGTTCTGGCAAATCCAATTATATCGTATATCCAACACTAGCCTATACTCCTGAAACCAAAACAGAGATAGGGCTTGTGAATCTTTATCTTTTCTACGCTAATCAAAATAGTAAGAATAGGCTAAGTGAGATCAATACATTCAGTTTTTATACTGCAGAAAAACAATATGGAGTTTTGCTAGATCATGCTATTTATGGTGATGGAGATAAATGGTTTTTTCTGGGTAAAGGTAAATTTCAATATTTCCCAATGAAATATTACGGTATTGGAATTAAAACACCCAAGGAAGGATATGACGTTGTAAGTAATAACAATATTCAACTTCGCGAAAGGGTACTCAGAAAAATACAAGGAAATTTATTTATCGGAGCAGAATTTGATTTTCAAAAAATGTATAATGTTGAATTTACAGGATCTAATCCGGTTGGTTATGATTATCCGACTGGATACAAGGGGTCAAGTAATATTGGTTTTGGCATGGGCTTGGTATTTGATAACAGAAAAAATGTAATGAACGTGAGAAAGGGTTTGTTCGCTGAACTAGCTTTCCTTAATTATTCTAAATCCATTGGCAGCACAAATTCGTTCGTTAGCACACAATTTGATTTCCGTTATTTTAGAGAAGGGTTCAGTCCAAAAGATGTTTTAGCACTTCAGGGATCAGCCTTATTTAATAATGGCGATGTGCCTTTCAATCAAATGGCTATGATCGGTGGTGAGAGTATGATGCGGGGATACTACCTTGGAAGATTCAGGGATAAGAATATTTTAACATCGCAAGCCGAATATAGGTTTCTTCCGTTTGGATTCAGTAAACGTTTGGGGGCAGCCGCCTTTCTTTCAACAGCCACAGTAGCGCCATCTGCAAAAAGTTTATTTTCATCAACATTTAAGATGGCTGGAGGCGTTGGAGCAAGGTACCTCATCTTTAAATCAAAAGATATTTTTGTGCGTTTTGATCTCGGATTTACCCGTGAGGGTAATGGATATTATTTTTATATAGGAGAAGCTTTTTAAATCTTTTACTTGTCATTTAGATTAATTCTTATTTTTGATGCATGGATACAATTGAAATAGTTAATTACGAACCTGCATATAAGGAAGTTTTTAGGGATTTAAATGTAGAATGGATTTCAACCTACTTTAAAATGGAACCGGCTGATTATAAAGCCCTAGAAAATGCGGATAGCTATATTTTACATAATGGAGGTCATATACTAGTTGCTTTATTAAACAAGGAGCCAGTAGGGGTTTGTGCTTTAATTAAAATGGAGGATCCTATATATGATTTTGAACTGGCAAAAATGGCAGTAGCGCCAAAAGCACAAGGAAAAAAGATTGGATGGTTAATCGGGGAGGCAATAAAAGACAAAGCAAGGTCGCTGGGTGCAAAAACACTTTATTTAGAGAGTAATACTATTTTAACACCTGCCATAAGTTTGTATCGAAAGTTAGGATTTATTGAAGTTTTTGGACGCACTTCACCTTATGAGCGTTGCAATATTCAAATGGCACTTACCTTATAAAGGCATTGCCTTCTAATTAAGTTAATGTCCAACTTCCTTCTTCTATCTCCGCTTCCAATTCTCCAACATCCCATCCACAATAGCCGATAAAAAGTTGAATTTCTTGCTGATTGGCACCGTTCCTGTTAATGGCTTCAATCACTTGCTCCATATTGCCCCCTAGATACAGGCCATTGGCGATTAATTTGCCACCATCAATGAGATCGGGTCGCTTGTGTACTACAAAGAGATGTTCCCTATCAACTGGACCGCCATCCATTAGAGGAAATGGCATACTGTGATTGAATTCAACTAGTTCGTGCAAGGACTTGTCAAGTGATTTATTGGTTACAAAACCTAAACTTCCGGATTCATTGTGCTCCACGATAAGGATAGTTGAATCCTCAAAGAAACTGCCAATCAAATCGTCAGTGCTTTTGATATATAGTCCAGCGTTTAAATCCTTCATGAGTGGGTATGTATTAAAAAATCTGTGTTGTTATGATGTAAATTATTCTATTTTTACAAAAGGCGTTTTACTAAGATTGTCAATTTATTAGAATTTTAATTTACATATGATAAACGAATTATTGAAAACAGCTTTGGGAAGGCTTAGAGTTGTAGCATTTATTGAAGGTTGCTCGTATTTACTTTTAGGTTTTACGATGATTCTAAAATATAAGTTTTTTATGCCACAGCCCAATTATATAGTTGGTTTGGCCCATGGGATGCTTTTTGTACTTTATATTATTTTATTGCTTCAAGTTTCATTTATACACCGCTGGAACCTGCTTAAAATATTTTTAGCATTTATTGCTTCACTTGTTCCGTTTGGAACATTTTACGCTGATAAAGTACTTTTTAGACAAGTTAAATAATAGAAATCACGAATTTAATACAGCGTATTTCTATTTTAAAATCAACATCCAATTTTATCAAAAGTCTTATTTATATTGTTTGATAAATTTTTCCCATTTTGAATGTTGAAACTGTCTTAATTGAAGCTGATAAACATCAATCAATGCAGTGGCATCGCTTATTCTTTTCCAATCCTGTTCAGAAGGGACATCTAATCTTGCCATAGCTACTTTTTCTGCTTCATTGATAGCTGAAGCTGGTGTTATCCTGGTGCTTTGCCATGCTCCAACTTGACGATTAACAGGACTATCTTTCCCAACTAATTTTAATTGCTTTACCATATAGATCATCTCATTTACGGTTTTTAATGATTTTGCATCTTTCGGTTTTTTAGACAATTTTTCTTGTATTTTTTTCAATTCATTCTCCCATGAACTTACCAAGTTAAACAGAGACTTTAATCTTCCTACTTCGGCATTGGTTGCTTTATTATAACGATACAATTCCTGATCTACTTCTTCCTTAATCTTAAATCTAGGATCTGAGATTACTTTTATGGAGTTGCTTGACTGGCTCCCTTTGTAGTTGAATATCGCTGTATAAGTGCCTGGAAGAACAGGTATGCCTCTTGATTCATTCGGATCATAATTACCTGTTAAGTATACACGATCCTCATCTAACTTCCAATGAATATAATTCAATCCTTGTGTAAGCGCTTGCCCAACTAATTTTTGTATGGTATCTCCTTTACTATTTTTAATGAACCCTTCAACCTTATCTTCTTTTGAAGGAATATCATTGATAAAAATAGGAATGGCTGCTTCTTGGAAAAGTCGATTCTCTCCTTCGAAAGTGGTGCCGAATCCTGTCCAGATATTGCCTGGAGGGGCAATAAATAATCCTTTCACTTGAATGACCTCATTCATGGGTAGGGTAGTTATTTTTTCTTTGGTATTACCCCTTACAATCTCACGTAAACTCATCAGGTCGTCAAGTACCCAGATTGCCCTGCCAAATGTGCCCACTACCAATGCAGATTCTTTTTCCTGAATGACTAAGTCCATTGTTGACACAGCTGGAAACCCATTTTTGAATGGTACCCAATCTTTCCCTTCATTGATGCTTACCCACAATCCATTTTCTGTCCCCAGAAAAACTAATTTCTTTTCTGCTGGATCTTGAACAAAAGATAGCGCATAACCCTTGACCTGATTTGCATCAAGTAAATTTTTCCATGTTTTACCATAATTAGTCGTAATAAATAAATAGGATGCAAAATCTCCTTTACGATAATTATTTGCTACTAACCAAGCTGTTCCTTTTTCAAATCTTGAAGCATGAATTTGTGGTATCCAAGCTCCATCAGGTAGTCCTATAATATTTTTTGTAATATTATTCCAAGTTGACCCTCCATCATTTGTAATTTGAACTTGTCCATCATCTGTGCCTACCCAAATAAGCTCTTTATCAAGATAACTTGGAGCAATGGCAATGATGGTATTGTAATTTTCTGCACCTGATACATCGAGTGTCAATCCGCCATAATCAGGCTTTTGATGTTCGGGATTATTTGTTGATAGATC
>JBILQZ010000017.1:0-18666 GCA_044372935.1 Sediminibacterium sp.
TCAAATGGATAAATGAAAGCGTTTGTTGCAATTGGATTTTGATTGGTGGTATTTTGTGCTTCAGCTAATTCGATAGGAGGCATATAAGGATACACTTTATCTTCTATGGAGTGAATCAATCCCTTGTCTACCGCTAAGCCAACAACCGTCGATAACATACTCTTGGTAACACTATTCAACATTTCTACTGCATTTGGATTACCCCATTCTGCAATGATATAACCTTTGTATACAATGACACCTGATGATGGGCCGCGGCTGGCCATGGGTCCTATTGGATCTGAAAAAGGTTCTTTACCAAATTGCATAGCTTGTGAAAGCAATAAATTTTTAGGAAACTTTGTTTCGTGTCCAATTGCATAGTTGATTGCTTGATTTAATATTGCGCTATCAATTCGAAAACTCGTTGGTGTCTTTTTTTCCCAATTATCTGCAGCTGGGTAATAGGTTTTAATTTGCGCGTTTGTAGTAAAACAAATGCAAAGCAATAAGATTAAGAATTGATTTTTCATATATAATGATTTAAACTAGTTTTATTTTCTACTACAATTTTAAGGAATCGTTTCTATTTTGTATGCTAAAGTTATTTTAATTGAGTCGTATCTACTCTAGTCGGCGTATCTTTTCCTGCAACAATAGATTGAGCACTGATGGCAATGGCCTTTATAATTTCTTTCATATTATCCATATCCAAGGTTTCGATATGATCAGAAGCTTTATGATAATTAGGCTCTGAATCCATCTTTGAGGTGGAGATCGTATGTGCTGCTACACCAAGTCTAGCAAGGGTTGCATTGTCTGAACGATAAAATAAATTTTGCTCGGTATAAGGATCAGGATAAAATTTAAAACTAGAGCCTTCCAGGTTCTTTTGCAAAATGCTGCCCATATTCGTTTTTTCAAATCCAGTAATATAGGCGCTGTTTCTTCCCCATTTGCTTTCTGTCCCAATCATTTCGATATTAAACATCGCCACTACTTTAGCCGGATCCAATTGCTTTGAAAAATATTGCGCTCCATATCCACCCACTTCTTCCGCTGTAAATGCAGCGAATAAAATGGTTCTTGCGTTGTTGTTTAAGGCTTTATAATACTTTGACAACATAATCATCGCAGTCGTACCTGCTGCGTCATCATTTGCGCCATTGTATATTGAATCACCATTCACCATGTTTTTTGTATTGATGCCTAAATGATCATAATGACCCGAAAAAATAACGTACTCATTGGGCAATGTTTTTCCTGGAATCATTGCAACCACATTAGATAAGGCCATTGCTTCTATTTGATGGCTGGCTTGAATGGTATAGCTAGTGGGTGTTGCATTCGTCAGTATAAAAATAATGTTAGACTGATTGGATGATAGGTTGTTTTTAAAACGAACCAGTCTTCCAAAATTTTGAGCATGTGCTTCGTCTACCAACACGATCGTTTTTTGATTTGCTCCAATGAATTTAGCTGCTGCTTGATTTAAATTTTCCGTAGCAGAAATTTTTGAAAGCGCATAGCCAGCTTGTTCATTGATATTGATTTCAGGCTGAACCGTCACTATAATTACTTGTCTGCTATCTACGGTTTTCCCATCCATACTTGCTGTTAAGCTGATAAACCTGGGTCTATTGATCGTAAAGCTTTGTAAATATTTATTATCTCCTTGTAAAGATTTTAAACCTGCAGTTTCAAATTCTTTTGCAATAAAAGCAGCTGCTTTGTCTATCCCTGGACTAAATGTTCTGCGCCCTTCCATAGCGTCAGAAGCTAAAATACTTTCTATTCTTTCCGTTTCAGCTTTGGTAATTACTTTGTCTATTAATTGACTAATGCCTAAACTAGGGATTAACAAAGCAATACATATTATTTTAATTATTCTCATATTACATTTTTTAGAATTGCTTTAAAGATAATTTCATTTTGAATGCAAAAGAAAAAAAGCTTGATGGACGGGGTATCTAATTTTGATTAAACTTTTGAATGTATTTTTTGTCTAAATTGCTAGTAAATAAACAGCATGCCGCTTACCCCCCTTTCAAGCAAATTAGGCCTAGCAACCTATCAAGGTCCATGGACAAGGCAAACAGCTGCGCATTTATTAAATCGATGTTTATTTGGGGCAAAGCAATCAGATATAGAAGCGTTTTTTGCAAAGGGATTAATTCAATCTGTTACTGAACTCCTCAACCCAACTATACCCATTCCTGCACCGCCGGTGAATGAATACAATACAGCCACAGTAATCGATCCTTCTGTTCCTATAGGAACCACCTGGGTGAATAATCCTACTGGCGATGGCACCATCAATAGTTTAAGAAGGAATAGTTATAAAAAATGGCTGACAGGAATAATGATTCACCAAGAGCCAAGTATTAGAGAAAAACTAAGTTTGTTTTGGGCCAATCATTTTGGTACCGAAGCGGATATTATCTCTAATGCAAATTATGTATATCAACATCATGATACTCTAAGAAAAAATGCCCTTGGAAATTTTAAAACAATGGTAAAAGCAATAACCATTGACCCGGGTATGTTACGTTATTTAAACGGCTATCTTAACACAGCTTCTGCTCCAGATGAAAACTATGGAAGAGAATTACAGGAATTATTTACTGTAGGAAAAGACAATTCAGTACAGTTTTCAGAAGCCGACGTGAAAGCAGCAGCAAGGGTCCTAACTGGATGGCGCATCAATTCAAGCTATAATAGCTATTTTGATTCAACCAGACATGACACAGGTAACAAACAATTTTCGAGTTACTATAATAATAAAGTCATTACCGGAAAAGCTGGTCAAGCAGGTGCCACAGAAACAGACGAACTTATTCAAATGCTTTTTGAAAAAGAAGATACTGCAAAATATATCTGTAGAAGATTGTATCGATGGTTTGTATATTATTATATCGACGAAACAGTAGAAAAAAATATAATTGAACCACTTGCAATTATATTTAAAGAAAATAACTTTGAAATCGCACCAGTAATAAATGCACTTTTAAAAAGTCAACACTTTTTTGACCCTGTTTATATTGGTTGTCAAATAAAAAGTCCAATAGACCATGTGATTGGTACCTTGCGTAAAACAAATGTAGTATTTCCAAATGCGGCTACTGATTATATTGATGCTTATGCGCATTTTAATAATATGGTTGGACAGTTAACTAGTTTAGGTCAAAATATTGCCGATCCACCAAATGTTGCAGGCTGGCCTGCGTATTATCAGTCTCCGGAATTTTATGAATTGTGGATCAATGCAGACACCTTACCCAAACGCAATAAATTCACAGACCTCATGGTGGATAATGGCTACACCAGAAATGGCAGAAAAGTTATTATAGATATGATTCCTTTGGCGAAATCCATTTCAAGCAAACCGTCAAATCCTAACCAGCTCATTGAAGACTTATTTGCACTATTCATTTCAACAGAAATTGATTCAACGATTAAAGACAACATAAAAAAACAGATTTTATTAAGTGGCCAAACATCAGACTATTATTGGACCGACGCATGGAACAGTTATCAATCTATACAAAACACGATCAATTTCAATGTAGTTAATAATAGATTGAAAACTTTGATGAAATATATTATGAACCTGCCAGACTATCAATTAAGTTAAATGAAAAGAAGCACTTTTTTACGCAATAGTCTTGCATTACTTACACCTACTGTTATTAGTGGTAATCCAATTCACGTATTGGATCATCATGCTGTTATTGATACTAAAGCTTTGGAAGCGGTTAATAATGATAGGGTGTTGGTTATTATTCAATTAAATGGAGGTAACGATGGATTGAATACAGTATTACCTCTTGATCAATATGATAAATATTATTCTGCCAGGACAAATATTGCTATCCCCGAGAAGAAGATTCTTGGTTTAAACGGTTTTAATGCAACCGGTTTGCATCCAGCAATGACTGCAATGCAAAATCTTTTCAATGAAGGTCAGCTAGATATTGTACAGTCAGTTGGTTATCCTCAACCAAATTTTTCACATTTTAGAGCGACTGATATTTGGATGAGTGGATCAGACAGCAATGAATATATTAATACAGGTTGGGCTGGTAGATTTTTAGATACAAATTATCCTGGCTATCCAGATAATTATCCAAATGACAAGGATACCGATCCTTTGACAATTCAAATTGGTTCAATTACTTCACTCACCTGTCAAGGTCCTATGGTAAATATGGGTATGAGTATTTCTGATCCAAATTCGTTTTATAATTTATTAGAAAACGCAGATCAGACGGTACCTAATACCAATGCAGGATATGAATTAAGTTTCATAAGAAGGATTTCAAAGCAAACGAATAAGTATGCTACCCGCATAAAAGCCGTATCTGACGCAGTAACCCAACAAGCTGCTTATCCAAATACAAGTTTAGCCAACCAACTTAAAGTAGTCGCTAGATTAATCAAGGGTGGATTGAAAACAAAAATTTACCTAGTCAACTATGGAAGTTTTGACACCCATGCAGGACAGGTAGTAGCGACAGATACAATAACAGGTACACATGCTAATTTATTAGGTGCAGTTTCTGAAGCAATCGGCGCTTTTCAAAACGATATTAAAAATCAAGAAATTGAAGACAGGGTAATTGGCATGACTTATTCTGAATTTGGAAGAAGAATTAAATCCAATGCAAGTGGTGGAACAGACCATGGTGCAGCAGCTCCTTTATTTTTATTTGGAAAAAATGTAAGAGGGGGCATATTCGGAGAAAATCCATCTATTCCAAATTCGGTTACAGTAAGTGACAATGTGCCTTACCAGCATGATTTCAGAACAGTGTATAATAGTATTTTAAAGTACTGGTTTTGTGTAAATGAAGCTGATAACAAACAGATCATGTTGAAAGATTTTCCAAGTTTGAACTTAATCAATGCTAGTGCTTGTGCTGTTGCAATGGAGAATCCTCTTTTTCAAAAAAATGCCAATATTGTAGCTTACCCTAATCCATTTAATAATCAAACTAGAATTGAATTTAAAACAGACGGAGGACATACTTTAGTACAATTACTTGACACAACCGGTTCTGTGATTCAGGTTTTAGTAGATCGCATTTTTAGTTACGCAGGGATGAATAGCGTTACTTTGTCTGGAGCTGCACTACTAGCTGGAGTGTATTATATTAGAATACAAAATGGTGTAAACCAGCATGTAAAAACAATCATTAAGCTATAGCTTTAAACTTTTTGAATCTTTAATGGTCTAACTTCGGCACACATGACCGATCAAGCACTCATTATACAATTTCAAACTGGCGATGCTAAAGAAGCCGCCTTTACTCAGTTGTTAAAAAGACACCGTGAAACTGTATTTTTTCAAATCAAGAAAATGGTGTTGGAACATGCCGATGCAGATGATATTGCCCAGGCTGTTTGGATCAAGGTTTGGAATAAATTAGATGGATTTAAACAAGAGAGCGCCTTTAGTACCTGGCTTTTTAGGGTGGCTTACAATGAAACCTTAAATTTTATTGCTCAAAAAAAGCGACTTAAGGGACAGCTTGCTCAAAATCAATCAGAAAGCTTTTTGGAGCACCCATCCAGTCAAAATGAACTTAAGGCCTCTGCCATTCAGATTAAACTTGAACGTGCAATTTCAGAATTACCTGAAAAACAACGTTTTGTGTTTATGTTAAGGTATTATGAGGCTTATGATTATGAAAAAATTGCCTCCATTACTGGTACAACTGTTGGTGGGGCTAAAGCAAATTATCACCAAGCAGTCAAAAAAATGACTGAAATAATACAAGAAGATTAAACCATTGATCTCCTTGGAGGTCTAAATTATAGCATGGAAAACGAAATTATTTCAAACGAACTAGAAGCTGCTTTAAAAAGCTTTCATACCAAAACGAGTCAGGTGCCAGAGGGCTATTTTGATCAATTTGAGCAGGATTTAATGCGTAAGCTTCAGGCTGAAAAAAATACACCTAAAAAAGCAATCCTCTTTATAATGAAAGGGGCAGCCAAAAAATACCTGGTTGCAGCAAGTTTGCTTTTCGCCATTGTGGCTGGCGCTCTTTTATTCGATAAGTCTTCTTATGAGGCAACTATTGTTCAAGAACAATTGGTTCAAATTGAAGCACTACCAGACGAAGCCATTGAAATGTATTTGAACGAAAATGAATTAGTAGCAGAAATTGATTACACTGCAGCTATTGAAAATTTAGAAACTTCAATCCAATTGAATAATAATTAAAGTGTTTATAAAAAATTAAATCATAAAGAAGTCTAAAGATTCATTTTTAAAATTTAGGCGCCAACTAAACAATTATACTATGAAAAAATCACTTGTTCTTTTTGGATTTATGTTATCAATTTTGTTCGTAGCTGCGCAACAAAGGCCGATGCATCGACCAGGAAAAATGCCGCCACCTCCTCCACCTATGGAGCGCATGAGTAAAGAGCAAAGAGCACAAATGGAATCTTTTAAAATTCAATTCATCACTAAAAAATTGAACCTGACTCCTGAAGAAGCAGAAAAATTTTGGCCAGTTTACAATGAGCAAAAAGAAGCGAGTAAAAAATTAATGGGGGCAGAAAAAGACGACGAAATTGCTTTTCATGAAGCAATGTTAGTGATTAGAAAGAAATATAAGAAGGACTTAACACCTATCTTAAAATCAGAAGACAGAGTGAATCAAGCATTAAAAGTAGATAGAGAATTACTGAATAAAATGCGCAACGAAATGATGCGCAGAAAAAGACCAATGTAATTAAAATTTTTAAGTTGAATTTGGTGCGAATAAGTAAAGCGCTGGCCGGGGGGCTAGCGCTTTTTATTTTCAAATCAAATTAAATATGTTTTAACAATGGTCGATTTATTTAGATAACTCTAAATGGTATTCTTGAATCAACGCTGGATTTTCAGGACTCAAAGTAAAACTTAATTTTAAGTTTTGTTTTTCACCTTGTAAGATGCAGTAACCTCTTAATTGATTTTCTGCCACCATCTTCCCTACAGATTGAATCCTACCAGCCTCTTCGAATAATTGTTTTGCCTCTGCCTTTAATTCGTCTATCAAATAATCGTCAAAAAAGTTTTCAGCAAAAACAGATGGAAGTTTCTCCCAATTGGGTAATAATTGAACAAGTTCCATTTGACGTTTTGCTAGTATGGGTGATACAGTAACTTGTCTTGGCTGAAGTTGGGCAATTTGTACCAAGGTATCTAATACAATTAAATTCATAGTAGATGTGGGTGCATAAGTATGGTTCGCAAAAAAGATAACGCCTAAGCCATACGCTGGTAAAAAGCGCCAGTTGCTTCCAAAGCCAGGTAAACCACCACTATGTCCTACACTTGTTTTACCTTCTGCATCATGCATCCAATTTAAACCATAACTATAACTTGTGGTGGTCGCTAATTTTTTACCTGACGGAAATTGATAATTAGGATTCAAACCTATAAATGTATAAGGTTGATGCATTTCTCTTACTGTACTTCTTTTAATGACCTTGTTTTCTGGATCATTTCTTTCTGGCCATGCAGCTTGATGCAATGCCACATATTTTGCAAAATCCGAAATAGAAGTAATCATACCTCCCATTGCACCATAAATACCATCTTTCAGTAAAGGCACATTGACCCATTCTCCTTTAATAGTGCGATAACCCTTTGCAAGGTTGGCTTTTGAAATAGTTGTGTATTCGTAGGTTGTATGCTGCATGCCTAATGGATCTAAAATGGACTGTTTGATATATGCATCATAAGTCAATCCAGAAACTTGATGTATGATATAGCCCAACATTGCAAATCCTAGATTACTGTATTCATAATAATTACCCGGCGTATTAGAGAAAGATAATTTTTGCTCAATTAAGGCAATTAAATCTGCCTCACTATCTGACAATTGTCGGTCGCCCCAAGGATTATCTTCCGGAAAACCAGCTTGATGTGCCATTAAATGACGAATCGTAATTGGGGCACCATCCTTGGTTAACACCTGACCTTTCATCGCTGGAATATATTGATCAATAGGGTCATCTAATTTTAATTTACCTGCATCTCTTAATTGAAGTATCGCCATGGTAGTAAAGCTTTTAGACATAGATGCGATACGAAACATCGTTTCATTATTAGCAGGTATTTTATCTTCTATGTTAGCCCAACCTGCAGCTTTTTGATATAATACCGTTCCATCTAACACCACTGCAAATGCATATGCTGGAAAATGATGCTTCGTTGCATATGCTTTATACAATGCTTCAACTTGGGGCATAGCAGCTTCTACTTTTGCCCTACGTTCCGTATCAGCAAAACTTGCAGGTTTAAACTGTTGTGTTGTTTGTGTAAAGCCATTTGTTACAATTAATTGCAGGAGCAAAAGCGATACTAGTATTTGTTTTTTCATGTGGTCTGTATTCATCACAATTTAGCTTTTAATTCAAAAAAATAAAGTAATTTTCTGCACTTAATCAATAGCTATGCGTAAACAATTTTTTCTAGCATTATTTGCTTTCCCAATTTTAGTTTTTGGTCAACCAAAGGCAAACTATGACCTAGCTGCAAGATTTTCTCCAAAGAAATTGGATAAAATGATCTTCTCTTTGTCAGTTGACCCTCATTGGCTCAAGCAATCCAATAAGTTTTGGTATGTGTATGAAACCAGCGAAGGAAAACAATGGATGATCGTAGATCCGATGAAAAACGAAAAGAAGCCTATGTTTAATAAAGAACAATTGGCCGCTGCATTAACTAAAATTGTAAAAGATCCATTTGATGCGCAGCATCTTCCTATTGATTCTGTAAAATTCATTAAAGATGAAAATTGGATTCAGTTTGAAATTAAAAGCACTATTGATATAGACAAGCCAGGTGCAATTAAAAAAGATGGAAAGGCAGAAAAAATTAAAAAGACTTTCTATTTTGAATACAATTTAAATACAGCTCAACTTAACGAATTAGTAGATTTTAAGAAACCAAAAAGAAAGCCAAACTGGGCGAATATGGCGCCAGACCAATCTAAAGTAGTCTTTGGAAGAAATTATAATTTATACTACATGGACAAAGCAAACTATGAAAAAGCTTTGATCAATGAAGAAGATAGCAGCATTGTAGAAGTTCAAATTACAAAAGACGGCATTCAAAATTTTAGCTGGCATAGCGAAGGTGGCGCAGGTGGAGGTAGTGAAACCAATGTGGATGTTGAAAAAAACAAAAATAAAAGAAAACCTGTTTTTGGCTATTGGAGTGAAAATAGCAAACAACTAGCTATCGTAAAAGTAGATAACAGAAAAGTGAAAGATCTATGGGTGATCAATAGTATTGCTGACCCTAGACCAACGCTTGAAACCTACAAGTATTGGATGCCGGGTGAAAAAGAGGCGCCGGTAGACCATTTGATGTTGGTAGATATGATGAATTACACCAATAAAGAAATCAATGTATCACAATATAAAGACCAAGATATTTCACTATGGAATAAATCTGCCGCAGTAAACTCAAGAGATGATGAGTTTAGACCTATGATCTGGTTGGGCACCAACGAGCAATTGTATTTAGCGAGAACAAGTCGTGACTTGAAAAAGATTGATCAATGTGTTGTTAATACAAGCACTGGTGAAGTGAAAGTAGTGGTTGCCGAATCAATGAACACTTCGATTGAAATTAAAAAGCCGGAGTTAATTAAAAATGGTGCGGAATTAATTGAATGGAGCGAAAGGGACGGATGGGCGCATTTATATTTATATGATGGCCAAGGAAAATTGAAAAATCAAATTACAGAAGGCGCATGGCATGTAGAGGAAGTGGTTGGCGTTGATGAAGCCAAAAGAGTCGTTTACTTTACTGCTAATGGAAGAGAAACTTTAGCTGGTGGTGGAAAGGAAGATCCATACTATATGCATTTGTATAAAATTAACCTGGATGGAACAGGACTACAATTGTTGAATGCAGGTAATTTTGATCATAGTGTAAGTTTAAATGACAATAACAGCTATTTTGTTAATACCGCATCAAGGGTCAACACAACGCCTGTTTCAAGTTTGCATAGTGCAGATGGTAAAAAATTAATGGATTTAGAAACCGCTGATTTAAGAAGTCTTTTTGCTACTGGTTATAAATTTCCAGAAACCTTCAAGGTAAAAGCAGACGATGGCATTACGGACCTATATGGTGTGATGTATAAGCCTTATGACTTTGATAGCACTAAAAAGTACCCAATCATCGAATACGTTTACCCAGGTCCTCAAACAGAATCTGTGAATAAAACCTTTAGTAAAGGTATGGATCGCATCGACCGTTTAGCACAGCTTGGATTTGTAGTAGTGACAATGGGCAATCGTGGTGGCCACCCTGCACGCAGTAAGTGGTACCATAATTATGGATATGGTAATTTAAGAGATTATGGATTAGCAGATAAGAAAGCTACTATAGAACAATTAGCAGATAAATTTAATTTTATTGACCGCAACAAAGTTGGTATCCACGGTCATAGTGGTGGCGGATTCATGAGCACTGCTGCCATGTTGGTTTATCCAGATATTTTTAAAGTGGCAGTTAGTAATGCGGGCAACCATGACAATAGTGTATACAACAGATGGTGGAGTGAAAAACACCATGGCGTAAAAGAAAATATTTCTGAAAAAGGCGATACTACTTTCAGTTATATGATTGATAAAAATCCAGACTTAGCTAAAAACTTAAAAGGCAAATTGTTATTGATCCATGGTGAAATAGATAATAACGTGCATCCAGCAAATACTTTACGCGTTGTGAATGCATTGATTAAAGCCAATAAAAGATTTGACATGTTGATCTTGCCAACACAAAGGCATGGTTTTGGTGACATGAATGAATATTGGTTCTGGAGAACTGCCGATTACTTCTCTAAATATTTATTAGGAGACCATACAGAACGATCTGTAGATATTGATGAATTAAATAAAGACATTGAAAGAAAAAAGTAAAGTCTTTTTTCAAACAGCTTGAATTAATAAAAAAAGGTCCCGAAATTTCGGGACCTTTTTTTATTTCAAATATTTTTCACATTTTTTCCAATAGCCAAAAAAGCTGGGGAAATACCCGGAGACTTCCGGGAACAGCCAGTCCCTATCTTCCTGTATACCCTCATAATGAAGGGTTGTAGGGTGTTCTTTATAGTAAAGTACCTTTGACAATTCAACTTCTACTTCATGCTTATCTGTCTGTAATTTATTTAGCTGGCTTTTCAACGCTTCAAAATTTCCTACAAATATTTGTAAGCCATTTATGTTTTCAAAAGCAAGATCGATGATAAACTGCATTACATTTTGTGTGACAGGAAAAGTTTCAAAATGATTTGGCTCTAATAATAAAATTCGATTCATCTGTTCCTTTTTATGCCATAAAGGGTCTAGGTTAAAACTATTATAAATGCAATAAGGTAAACTAGTATTGATTTTGTTAACATCAAAAATTTCAAATTTTATAGATTGTATAATAGAATCAAAACTATCTAATTGTTGTAATGCTGTTATTGGATCTACTGGTTGAATCCAATCCTGCTTATAAGTAGATCTAAGTTGTCCAGTGGCATCAAAGATGGCAGTTGTCAAATTTTCATAGGCTGTATCTAAAAATGTATGCCGCTGGTTGGTGCCGGTGTACTTATTAATATTTTCTTGATTGGCCACATATTGTTTACTACTAGAAGTACCAGCTACCCATTGCCAACTTAAATAATTAGCAGCAGGATCATGATCCAATAAATGTGCATACATCCACTTAGCGCCAGGTAGCCAGGCGGCTTTAAATATATTGGAATGCAACATGGAGATATACATTCGTAAATGGTTGTGCAAATACCCCTCTTTATAGAGGTCTTGTATTGCTTTGTCTATGGCAGTAATACTTGTGGCTGCGCTTATGATTGCATTCGGCGAATGAGGGAGTACCTGATTGGCTTGAGGTGTTTTTAAATCCTGCAAAATCATATTGCCCTTTGCCTGCCAAACCCTTTGGAAATATTCCCTCCAAGCCATTTGTTGCATGAAACCCAGCCAAGCTTGTTTTGAATACTTGCTTTTTAGGGTCTCCATTATGAATACTGGGCTTAGCAAACCCCTAGAAATATAGGGAGACCAAGCTGTTACCGCCCCATTCGTATAATTTCGGGTGCTATGATACCTTGAAGAGTCGTAGTCCTTCACTTGTTGGATTATTCGTTCATACGATAGCTGCATGGGGTTAGAATTGGTCTTATACAATGAACAATTTTGCTTGTGAAATGTTTAAATTAAATGCAAGCACAGCTCGTTTTCCCCCATCAACTTTTTGACCAAACAGCATTCAATGCTCAAGGTGGGGCGATCTACTTGATTGAATCAGATTTGTTTTTCTTACAATATCAATTCCATCAACAAAAAATTCTATTTCATAGGGCCTCTATGAAATACTATTCAAAGCTACTTAGCGAAAGAGGCGCTTCCTGTGTTTACATTGAGGCGCATGATCCTTGCGCAAAAATAGACGCACTTTTAAAAATGCTTGCAAAAAAAGGAGTTCAAAAAATTGTCGTTTACGATCCTTCGGATTACTGGATTCGTCTACAATTAAACAAAGCTGGCCAGGCGCACAAAATTGAATTACACTATTTACCTAGTCCAAACTTTTTAAACAATCAATCGAAAGACACTGATTTACTCGGGGCTAAAAAAACATTTTATCAAACTGGCTTTTATACCGATCAAAGAAAACAAAGAAAAATTTTATTAGAAAAAGATGGGAGTCCAATAGGAGGCCAATGGAGTTTTGATGTAGAGAACAGAAAAAAAATTCCTAAGAATACACCCATCCCTGCAATTCATTTTTTTAACTCCAATGAATTCATAGAAGAGGCGACGAATTATGTAAAGGATCGATTTAAAAATAACCCAGGCCATTCAACTGCTCCCTTTAATACAGGTGGAACCGAAGTATACTATCCTGTGACCCATGCAGAAGCAAAAAAAGCAATGCATTTATTTATTGCAGAAAAAATAGAGTTATTCGGATTGTATGAAGACGCCATGTTGGTTGCTGAAAAAACATTATTTCATAGTGTGCTCAGTCCTATGATCAATGTGGGCTTGATTCAGCCTGATGAATTTTTAGAGGCTTTATTAAAAGCTTACGCCAGCGCAAAAGCACCCATTAATAGTATAGAAGGTATCATTAGACAAATTATTGGATGGAGAGAATTTGTGCAATTAACCTATCGTAAAATTGGAAGTCAACAAAGAACAAAAAACTATTGGGGCTTTACCAAAAAAATGCCTAAGTCTTTTTATGATGGCAGCACGGGTATTGCACCCATAGATAGCACGATCCAAAAATTATTAGCATCTGGATACAACCATCATATAGAAAGATTGATGGTCTTGGGGAATTTCATGTTGCTCTGCGAAATTTGTCCAGACGATGTCTACCAATGGTTTATGGAAATGTATATCGACGCCTATGATTGGGTTATGGTGCCGAATGTATATGGTATGTCCCAATTTGCCGATGGAGGTATGATCACTACCAAGCCCTATATCTGTGGCTCCAACTATTTGATGAAAATGGGGGATTTCCCTAAAGGGGATTGGCAAGCAATATGGGATGGTTTATTCTGGCGATTCTTATCCAAACAACGCGCGGTATTTTCTAAAAATCCAAGATGGGCCATGTTATTAAGTACTTGGGATAAAATGCCAGAAGAAAAAAGAGCAACACATTTAAACAATGCAGCACAATTTTTAAAAGATTTAAAGTAAAAGAAATAGCACAATGGAAAAAATAGCATTGATCAATCCAAGACCGGCGGAACCTATTTTAAGACCAGAATGGGAAGAGAAAGATAGAGATCGCATTATTGAAATGGCCTGGGAGGATCGTACCCCATTTGAAGCAATTGAGTTTCAATTTGGGTTAAGCGAAAAAGAAGTCATTGAATTTATGCGCGCCAATTCAAAGCCCTCTAGCTTTAGAATGTGGCGTAAACGCATGGCATCCAGAAAAACAAAGCATGCAGTACTTAGAAGTACAGACGTCATTCGTTTTAAATGCAGTAGACAAAAAATAAGTGGGAATAAGATATCAAAAAGATAGCGCGATTCAATGAATCGCGCTATCAGACTATTTAGGTTTTTTCTTTTTACACCCTTCACTACAATACTGCACCTCATCCCAGCATCGTTCCCATTTTTTGCGCCAACTAAATGGACGACCACAGGTTTTACAAATTTTTTCTGGCAGATCTTGTTTTTTTACCCCTTTCATTCAATGATAACAAATGCTAACAATAATTGTTTGCGATTAGCTAACAAGAGGTTGTTGTTCTTTTACCCACTCATTAATACCACCACTATAATTAGCAATATTCTTGTAGCCTTCTTTCATCAATAAAGAATATCCAATCGCTGCTCTATCCCCACCTTGGCAATGAATGATCACTGGTTTGTCTTTAGGCACTTTAGCTAAGTTTTGCAATAATGTACCCACAAAAACATTCTTTGCTCCAGTAATATGTCCGCTATTGAATTCAGCAACTCCTCTAATATCAATAATCTCTGCAGTTGTATTAGCTTTCACCGCATCAATTGTAACCATATTTGATTTTTCTAAACTTCCAGTAAATACTTCAGCAATTTTAGATGCATCTACAAATCCGAAAATATTATCTAAACCAATACGCATTAATTTTCTTGTCAAATCATCTACTTGACTTGATTCAGCAATTAAAATAAATTTTTCATCATAAGAAACAAACCATCCCATCCAAGTGGCAAATGAATTGTTCCCTTGAATATTGATACTTCCTGGTATGAATCCGTTTTGAAAATCTAATTTATTTCTAGTGTCAATTAACTTCATGCCATTATCCATTGCAGCTTTTAAATCTGCACCAGTCATTTCCTTAATCTTTGGTACTTCTGTTAATAAAGGACGATTCACTTTGTTTAACTCCTTCATTTTAGCAAAGTATTTAGGTGGCTCTGGCTGATCTGTCAATAAATATTGAACGAAGCCTGCCTTGTCAGCACCATATTGAAATGCCCAGTTTCTTTTTTTCTCATACCCAACCGTTGTACTTGGTACAGCACCCAAAGCTTTACCGCAAGCAGAACCTGCACCATGACCAGGCCATACTTGAAGGAAATCAGGTAATGCAGAAAATAAATTAATAGACTGATACATTTGTTCAGCTCCTTTATCTTGTGTACCTACCATACCTGCTGCTTTCTCCAATAAGTCTGGACGACCAATATCACCTACAAAAACAAAATCGCCTGTAAATAACATCACTGGCTCTTTACTTGCTGGTGTATCTGTCAATAAAAAACTAATACTTTCTGGTGTATGACCCGGTGTGTGTAAAACTTGAATTTTCAAGTTGCCCACCATTACTTCTGAATTATGCTTCATGCCCTCATGTGCAAATTCATATTCCCAACCTGGACCACCTTCATCTGACAAATACATTTTAGCGCCAGTTACTGCAGCTAATTCTCTAGAGCCGGTTAAAAAATCGGCATGTATATGCGTTTCAAAAATATGCGTGATCTGCATATTGTTTTGCTTTGCTATTTCTAGATAAGTGTCAATATCGCGCTTAGGATCAATCACGGCTGCAACACCTGCTTTTTGACATCCAATAAAATAACTTGCTTGCGCTAAAGTCTTGTCGTATACGTGTTGAAAAAACATACTATTTTTTTTAATTTATTTTAAAATGGTAGACCTTGGTCTTATTGTACAAAGATGCCCCCAAATAGCTACACTATTTGTGACAAAAATCACAAAATCGTTGTAAATGAAAAAATAATAATTAAGCTGGCAACTCTTTGCTTTGAGCCACACCTGATTCAATAGCCGCCTTGGCAACAGCGGTAGATACTACTTTTAATAGTCTATTATCGAATGGTTTGGGTATAATATAAGTTGGGCCGAAGGCAATCGGCTGACCGCCATATATATCTACCACCTCTTTAGGAACTTCTTGTTTAGTCAAGTCTGCAAGTGCATGCACTGCTGCCAACTTCATCGCTTCATTAATTTTTGTAGCTCGCACATCTAATGCCCCTCTGAAGATATAAGGGAAACCCAACACATTGTTGACTTGATTCGGGTAATCACTTCTTCCTGTTGCAAAAATAATGTCTGGCCTAGCCAATATTGCTTTTTCATAACTAATCTCAGGATTGGGGTTCGCTAAGGCAAATACAATACAATTTGCAGCCATAGATTGTAACATCTCCCCTGATAAAATATCTGCTTTAGATAATCCTAAAAAAACATCTGCGCCCACCAGTGCCTCCGCTAAACTAGCATTTGCAGGAAGTTGTTGATTCGTAAATAACTTTTTACGTCCATCTAAATTTGTTCTATCGGTATGTATCAATCCTTTAGAATCAAACATGAATAAATTGTTAGGTTGAACACCTAATGCTAAATAAATACTTGCACAAGAAGTAGCAGCAGCGCCAGCGCCATTAATAATTACTTTTACATCTTGTATTTTTTTATTGCTTAATTCTAAGGCATTCAACAAAGCGGCAGCACTTACAATTGCTGTGCCATGTTGATCGTCATGCATGATAGGAATATTCAATTCGGCTTTTAATCTTTCCTCAATTTCAAAACAGTCAGGTGCTGAAATATCCTCTAAATTGATACCTCCAAAAGTAGGTGCTAGTATTTTAACCGTTTGTATAAACTCTTCTACATTTTTAGTATCTAATTCTAAATCAAATACATCAATGTCTGCAAATATTTTAAACAATAGTGCTTTGCCTTCCATTACGGGCTTACTAGCCAAGGCACCAATATCTCCCAATCCTAATACAGCAGTGCCATTTGATATAACTGCAACTAAGTTGCCCTTAGTGGTATATTCATACGCTTTACTTGGGTCTGCCTCAATAGCAAGACAAGGGGAAGCCACGCCTGGCGAATAAGCCAATGCTAAATCCTTTTGTGTTGCTGTTTCCTTGGTTGGTACCACTTGTATTTTCCCTGGTCTACCTTTTGCGTGGTAATGTAATGCGTCTTTATCCATAATGATTTTATATCTTTTGAAAGGTAATAAATAAAAATAAAACGCAGTCAAATTGACTGCGTTTTATCTAAATATTGCAAATAGGATTCAACTAAACTGGAATGAACCTGTATTTTATAATCCCGCCTTTAGATACCCCCATCCAGCTTCTTGTTTAAGTATCAATTCTGCAACACCAGAAGGCACTGTATTTGCCGAAGGAAGTAACATAGACTTGGTAATACCATACTTATTCATGGTGTTTTCACAAGCACTAAATTGCACCCCTTTTTTTGACAAAACTTCAATGTCTTCTGTTAAGTGTGATTTACTTGCTACTAAGAAATTCAGCGCTTTACCATGTACCACCACTTCTACTTCTACTTTACCAGGCCAAATTTTTTGAAAGTTTTTAATATTACCCAACACACTACTCCATGCAGCCGTATCCGCCGTATTTAATTGCATCACTACATGATGTACTTTTTCTGAAACTTGATTTTGTGCATTTGCTTGTGTACTCACTAAAATCAACATCATCACTAAAAAACGGGTAAGCTTTTTCATAAGAGGCATTTTATTATATAACATTGAATTTACAACATTTTATTAATTTCTGGCAATATTCATCATGTCGAATATGCCGCCACCATTATAAACTTCAGCTACACCATGTTGTCCAAGAATGGTTTTTGCCATACCACTTCTATTGCCACTTCTGCAATACACAACAATCGGTTTAGGCATAGCAGCAATTTTTGTTGCTTCGTCTCCAACGGTTTCCAAAGGAATGTGCAAAGCGCCCGGAAAGTGCTCCATGTCAAATTCCATTTGACTTCTAACATCAATTACTGTTGCTTTTTTTTCTTGAATTGCTTTAATAATATTTTCCATTTTGTTTAAGTTAATTAGGCGGCAAAGCCGCCTAATTGTTTTGTTTTAGATTGTATAATATATTTTATAACATAGTTGAAGGACAAACGTAATCAGAGATTTTAAAGTTACCGCTATCTTTTAATGCTTTGAATCCACCTTGTACATCCACTAAATTGTCAAATCCTCTTGCTCTTAAAGTAGAAACAAAAATCATAGATCTATAACCACCTGCACAATGTACATAGTAGGTTTTCTTTTTGTCAATTTGAGCCATGCTGTCATTGATAAAATCCAAAGGTGCATTTTCACTTTCTAATATGTGCTCACTAAAGTGTTCAGATTTTTTTCTTACATCTAATACAACTGCATTTGAATCTTTATTTAATAGATCAGCTAATTGATCCGCGCTAACAGATTCGATCGTATCTACTTCTTCTCCTGCAGCTTTCCAAGCAGCAAATCCACCTTTTAAATAACCAATTGTAAAGTCATAGCCAACTCTAGCTAAACGAGTCACTACTTCCTCTTCTCTACCTTCATCGCTTACCAACAAGATTTCTTGTTTGATGTCAGGAATCATGGCGCCTACCCATGGTGCAAAATTGCCATCAATACCAATATTGATTGAATTTGGAATAAAGCCTTTAGCAAAAACCTGTGCATCTCTCGTATCTAAGATCAATGCGCTTGTTTCGTTTGCTGCTGCTTCAAATGCCTTTGGACTTAAAGCATGTTGACCTCGCTCTAATACTTTATCAATGCTATCGTATCCTTGAATATTCATCAATACATTCAATGG
>JBILQZ010000123.1:0-5096 GCA_044372935.1 Sediminibacterium sp.
CCAAACTCTCCTCTGTTTTCAACCAATTGCAAATGCTGTCCATGGACAAGCTGAACAAGCAAAATCAAACAACCTATAATATAGAATCGATTTAACATGCTTAATTTCTTTTATCCAATCCCCAAGTTAGTTTTGTTCTTAAGGTAGTCAAGTAGCTGTTTTCATTCAGTCTAATGAAGTGTACACTAAAGGCTTCTTTTTTTACTGCAATTTGAATATCGATTGGCACAATTTCTTTTCTGGCATCAAGCGCACAGATTAATTCAGTTGCCCTTCCTTCAATTTCAAAAGAAATCACTGAACTATCTGGCACCACCACAGAGCGTACATTTAAATTATGTGGCGCTACTGGTGTAATTACAAAACTAGAAGATTCAGGAAATAAAATAGGACCATTACAACTCATATTATAGCCAGTAGATCCGGTTGGTGTAGCAATGATTAATCCATCTGCCCAATAAGAATTTAAAAATTCTCCATTTAAGTAAGTATGAATTTTAATCATTGGAGAAGTGTCTCTTTTATGAATTGCAAATTCATTCAAAGCAAAAGGCGTTCCATTAAAAACAGGGATACTGCTATCAATATGTATTAAACTTCTTTTGTCAATCACATAAGAACGATTCACTAATGCCTCCACCATAACAGACAATTCGTCCTTAGAAATAGTTGCTAAAAAACCAAGTCGACCGTAATTAATACCTAAAATTGGGATCAATGTATCGCCTACTAAAGTAATGGCATCTAATACTGTACCATCTCCACCTAATGAAATTAAACAATCAATATTATCATGTAATTCAGCAGAGGTTTCAAATGCAATCAATGATTTATATCCTGCCGGTGTACTTAAATTAAATTTCTTAATCAAAGGCGTGTACATGTAGATGGCAATATCATGCTGATGCAATGCTGCAATCAAGTCATTTAAAGACTGTTGCTGATCCAGTTCGACCCCTCTACTATAAATAGCTACATTCATGACACAAAGTTAAAAATTAATTCCGCCGTGCAAATATAAACCTTTGTCCCCCAATTGATTGATACTGTATTCCATATTTAACACAAAGTCATAGATACTAATTACATCAATACCGATCCCCGCCGTTCTTAACAAACTATTAGCCAATGGATTCGCTTTATTTTTTTCTTGACTGTAGACATACCCTAAATGACTAAAGGCTTTAATCCAGAAAGTATATTTAACAGATGGAAGGAATTTTTTTGTCAAAGGATTATTAACCGTATAAGAACCTAATCTCTGATGAAAAGCAGCTTTGAATAAAGTTCCTGCATTGCCATCTACCACATAATATTCTAGCCCATTCATTTGCATGAGTCCATAACCCATTAACCTGCGATCTGAATAGTTAGATTGTTGCATTGCTCTACCAATGGTTAAAGATTCAGCAAGTAAAAATCTTGCAGGTGTAAATGGATGCGCAACCACTTGTCTAAATTGAAATGCCGTTAAATTACTTTCTTTAGAAAAACGTTGAAATAAAGAAAATTCTGTACTAGCTCCTTTGGTGGGATAGGCATTGTAGTCAAAACGAACTTTTGAATAAGACCAGTTCAAGTCAACATAGTTATATGCCTTTTTATGATTGGGTAAATACTTTGGCGCTAAGGCGTAAGCGGAATCTGAAATAGATTCATTACCAACCCCCAACTGCAAAGCATGTCTTTCATATAAATTAGGGCGATAAGTTAGATTCAAATTGCCTCGATACCCTTCTCTTATCAAGCCCTCTGTTTTTAAAAAAACTTGTTTATTGTCTTTTGTAGTGTAATTGATTTCTTTTTGATTAAACTGCGCCCAACCCAAGCCCAGTCCATATTTCAACTGCTTATCAATAAATGGTATTTGATAGCGTACAGTTGCTTGATGGGTATAACCAGTAATATATCCTATGGTTAACTTATCATTATTTCCAGTCGCGTTACCTTGTCTAAGATTAAGTCCGTAGTTCACACGATCTAAACTTCTGTTTTGTTCAATCCACCATTGACTAAAATTTCGATCCACCCACCTAAAATAAGGTAAGGGGAAAAAATACCAACGCTCTTTTAATTGAATATTGATTTTAACAGTCGCACTATCTACAGGAATAGCACTTACATTGGCCTCTAAAAAAAGAGCTGTATTGAATAACTGTTGTTGTGCAATGGTATTAAGTGTCGTCAAAGAATCTAGCGCAACTAGATCGCCTATTTTATAAGGCAGTTCTCTTTTGACGATATAGTCTCTTGTTTTTTTATTACCTGAAATTTCAATATCACTAATTCTAACCTGCGCATACCCAATTTGACAGATGCATAATAAAAAAAGAAATAGGCTTTTGAAGCCAGCAGATTTAAACATCTAAGTAATTCATTAAATGATGGTAGTGCGACTCAATGTCATTGTGCAAAGGCGTTTTACCAAAATATTGTACCAATTGATAATCGTAACGTTGAAAGGTAGCGATGATGGATTGGGCTTCGTCTTTATTAATTTTTAACGTGATAATCATAGCGCCATTTTTATCATCGTAATAACTATTCAATTGAACAATTTGTGCATTATTGGATTCCACTAGCCTTGACATTTCTGCTAAGGAATATTGATAAGGCGCAACAGATAAAACTAGAATGGCACCAGGCAAATCAACTCCTAAGAATTTTGCCAAGGCGTCGTTTAAACTTTTTTGCGGCAGCATGCCCACGCATTCTTGCTGCTCGTTCAATACTGGCAAGATGCTTAACTGATGTTTCGAAAACAAATCCAATGCGGTTAAAAAATGGGCCGTATCAGCAATCATGATTCTTTTGAACTGGTCTGATAAAACGATCAAATTAGCTGCTTCGTCCGTATCCAATAAATCTGCTTTTTGAACCAATCCAACATAATAATCGTCTTTCACCACTGCTAATTCCTGTACATCAAAGTCTTCCATACATTGCAAAGCAAAGCTTACCTTATCTTCTAGGTGAAGTAAAGGAAACCCTTTGGCAGTAATAGAAGCAGCTAACATAGATTTAATTTAGGCTTGTGCAATTAAAAACTTTTCTAGAATCTCATTGAAAGTCTGTGGCACTTCCATCATAGGGGCATGTCCACATTTGTCAATGAATGCTAATTCGCTATTTGGAATTAATTTATGAAATTCTTCTCCCACAAACGGAGGCGTTACATTATCATTTTTTCCCCAGATTAAAAGTGTTGGTACTTTAATTTGACCCAACTCTTCCCCTAGGTTATGTCTAATCGCACTTTTAGCCAATGCTATTATTTTAATCACTTTGATCCTGCTATTGGTGATTTCAAAAACTTCATCCACTAATTCTTTGGTCGCTACTGCTGGATCATAAAATGTCGCCGCTGTTTTTGCTTTAATATATTCGTAATCTCCTCTTTTAGGATAAGAGTCACCCATTGCATTTTCAAACAATCCACTACTTCCAGTCAATGTTAAAGTTTTCACTTTTTCAGGATGATTGAGTATATAAACAAGGCCTACATGTCCGCCCAATGAATTACCTAATAGATGAATATGATTGTACCCTTTATGATCGATAAATTGTTGCACATGTTTTGCTAATCCTTTTACACTTGTATGCAATAAATCAAGATCAAATAAGGGCAATAATGGAATGATTACTTTGTGGGTATGTTTAAACTTTTCAATGAGGTCTGAAAAATTACTCAAGGCGCCAAACAAACCATGCAATAGCATCAAAGGCTCTCCTGAACCTACTTCTACATATTCAAATTTGCCTTCTTTTTGTATTTCGTATTCCATATGTTTTTATACAATTATGTCGTTGCTATAAAGATACTTATTTCGGATTAAATGGACAGATTAAGCCTTTTGTTGTAATTGGCTTGAAAATTGACCTAAACTTGCTTTAATAAAGGGCAACCATTCATTCATTTTAGCCATAAAATAAGGCCACCATTTTGAAAGATACGGATAGCTAACCGAAGCATCCATGGTTGATTTTTCTACGACACCTAACAACATCATAAAGTAGATTAAGGAGCTTAAAATGGTTCCATAAATCAAACTATACAAGACGATCCCTAATAATTTATTCAACCAACCAAGCATCAACCAGTCGGCAGTCTGTTGTAATAAGCTGGTTAGCCATCTTAATGCAATCATGACTACGATAAGGACCAATAGAAACGAAATAAAAGGAAGCCAATAGGAAGTAATTTTTGTGTACTCTTTCAATTGTGCTGCAACAAAACCAGCAAACTGAAAAGCCAACACTACACCAATCAACAAAGAAAAGAAAGAGATGATTGCTTTAATCAATCCATTTCGATACCCTTGTAAAATAGCGAGAATCAAAATTGTTCCTGCAAGTAAATCTAACCAGTTCATTAGCTCGTCAATGCATTTTTAGCAACCGAAGCAATTAATTTTCCATCTGCTTTGCCTGCTAATTGTTTAGATGCAACGCCCATTACTTTACCTAAATCTTGTGGACCAGCTGCGCCTAATTCTTTTACAATCGCTTCTACAGCTGCTTTCACTTCTTCCTCACTCATTTGAGCTGGAAGAAATTTTTCAATGACTGCAATTTCTTCTGATTCTTTTTGTGCAAGGTCTGCACGATTTTGTTCTTGAAAAATAGTTAAAGAGTCTTTTCTTTGCTTCACCAATTTTTGCAATAATTTCATTTCGCCATCGGTTGAAATTTCACCATTCGCGCCTGGTTCAGTTTTTGCTTTAATTATTTCTGCTTTAATAGCACGTAACCCTCTTAACAATGCTTCATCTTTATTTTTCATTGCGTCTTTCATGAAAGACATCACTTCTTGTTCTAAACTCATAGAATTTTAATTAATGGTGTAAGCGCAATTTATTTTGCGCCTTGTTCTATTTGACTTGCTCTAAATTTATTATAAAATGTTTTTGCAAAAGTTTTAAACTCCTCTGCAAGGGCTTTATCCTGTGTTGCTCTTAAATAAGTATCCCCCATACCCATTAAATTCTGGTAAAAGAAATCTGCCATCTCATCTACCATCATGTCTTTGGTCCATAAATCGATGCGTAAGGCGGTTTTATCTGTCGGATCCCAAAAAGTCAACATCATCGCTCTTG
>JBILQZ010000124.1:0-5095 GCA_044372935.1 Sediminibacterium sp.
CAGCAGTAACTGGATTATATGAGGAACAGGTATTTGGAATGCAAAGCACTTTTATTTCTTATACTTTTCATCCAATTTCTTCATTTGCAATTCGTAATTATTATAATATAGAAAAAAGAGATTATAACAGAAGAAGAACAGATTATAATTCAGCCAATTATTTTTCTTTAAGCGCAATATATATGTTCAAAAATATCAATGAAACAGAGAAAGGTATAATACCTCCAAAAGGTGGGTTTATTCCATCTTTTTTGTGGGGTTTTCAGAGGTCATTTGGTAATAGGTTGTTTTTTGATATGAATATAGGACCTGGCTATCATATTAATGAAAGTAAAATTGTGCCAATAGGAGAACTTTCTCTTGGCATTCATTTATAAACCCAAAAAATACGAATTATGAAAAAAGTTGCTGTTTTGTTTTGTGCTTTAGTGCTGATGTTTGAAATGACATCTTGTGCAACAATCGTTGGTGGTCAAGTTACTGCTAGTCAAAAGACCAAACCTGGACCAGGTGAGCCGACAAGACAAGTGAAGGTTGGCGCTTTGTTAGCTGATATCTTCTTCTTTGGAGGAGCTGGTCTTATTATAGATTTTGCAACCAATGCAATCTATAAGCCTACAGAACCTAAGAAGTAGTACTTCTTTATTAAAAAAAACTCCGATCGCATAAGATTTCGGAGTTTTTTTATCTGGGATTGTCGGCTTCACTTTGTTGCGCCGACTTCCCTAAAATGGCGTCCTTACTCAAAGCTTTTCAACGAAACGCTTCGCGTTTCGTTGGCTTTTTTTACGCTGATCCGCTCAATCAAGCAAGCTTGTTTCGCGGCCTCGCATAAAAAAAGCCTGTCACTTTCGTGACAAGCTTTGTGAACTGGCTGGGGCCGACCTCTTAAAACTAACTCTGCGATTATCACTGTATTAGATTGATAATCAAAACAATCAACCTAAATACGAGCCACATTGTGTTCTATTTTCATTCAATTCTACGGGAATTTCCCAAGAAAAAGGGTGTGAGGCAACAGTTTAATAATGTTATTTATCATACTTTTTTTAAGATATCTTTGCTATACCCCCATACAGCTATTTCTAGCTGTATTAAATGAATTATTAACATTACTTGTATGCATAGGGGAATCTTGTTTTTTCTGTTATTTCTTAGTACTTCATTTTTATCTGCTCAATCTATTACCCCTTATGCCTTAAATAATGGAGGTGGATATTCAAGCTCAATGGAATGGAATATTGGTGAATCTGTTTCCATTGCTAATTTTATTGCATCAGGTTATTCCTTAAATACAGGGGGGTTACAACCCATGACGACTATTGTTACTTTCATTAATGAATATGGTCCAGCTGTATTTGGAACTCAGATTGTAATTGGTCCAAATCCAACTAACAATTTATTGCGAATAAAAGCAAGATTTAATGAGATAGGAAGCTTATCATTTCAGCTTATAGATTCAAAATCTTCAATTATACTTACACAAGAAGCGGGCGTGATTTATAGCAGTTATGAAAAAGTCATTTTAATGGAAAAATATCCATCAGGTGTATTTTATATGAAAATATTTTTTAAATCAATTTCGGGAAATTTGAAAACTGGAGTTTATAAAGTAATTAAATTATAACATTAAATGAAAAGTATCAAAAAAATATTATTTCTATTAATATTGAATTTTGTAATTATAAATTTGAATGCACAAACAGGATTAAATTTTCAGGGAGTTGCTAGAACAAGTAATAATGTGATATTGACATCGCAAGCAATTACATTAAAGTTAAGTATATCTAGAGTGAATAATGATGGCACAAAAACTGAAGAATATGTTGAAACCAGAAAAGTCAACACGAATGCACAAGGTTTATTTACAGCTGTAATAGGAGATACTGGAGCTATTAGTACATTAGGGAACTTTGCTACAATTAATTGGAAATCAATTCCTAAGTTTTTAAAGATTGAAATGGACGCTGCAGCAGGAACTAATTTTATTACGATGGGTACCACACAGTTTCAGTATGTGGCCTATGCGCAGTTTGCTAAAAGTGTTGACGCTGAAAATATAGTAGGTATTGTTCCTGTGACATTAGGAGGAACAGGTGTAGCAAGTATGGCAAGTTTAAAGACGGCATTAACCTTAAATAATGTCAACAATACAGCAGATCTAAATAAACCCATTAGTACTTTAACTCAAACTGCACTTGATTTAAAATTAAATGCTGCAGATACGAGTAAGTACACAAAACAAAAATATACTGATTCAGCTCTAGTTGCGAAGCAAGTTTTAATCGGTTTAAAATTAAATGCTACAGATACGAGTAAATACACAAAACAAACTTATACTGATTCTTCTTTAATGACTAAATTGAAGATATCTGATACTGCTGCAATGTTAAGTAGCAGAATAGATAGAGACACACTAAGTTTATCAAATAGAATAAATTTAAAAGCAAATATAGCAGACGTAACTTCAAGTTTATCACTAAAGGAAAGTGCCTCAAATAAATCTACAGATGTTGATTTAGGTGGATCAGCTTCAAGCGATGTTTTATATCCTACACAAAAGGCAGTAAAAGAATATGTAGCAGCAAATAATGCAGCAGGAGGAGTTGTAGATGGCGGTATTACTACAATTAAAATTGCTGATAATGCTGTAACGGATGCGAAGATTAATACGGTGAGCGGATATAAAGTAATTGGGAATATAACAGGTAATGCTACAACAGCAACACGTGCGACTTATGCAACAACAGCTGGAAATATAACAGCTACGACTAATACAACATTAACAACATTATCAAATTTAACAAGTGTCGGAACTTTAGCTAATTTAACTGTAACTAATCCAATAGAAGGAAGTATTACAGGCAATGCCACATCTGCGACTAAATTAGCTATTGCAAGTAGCATAAATGGTGTGCCATTTGATGGCACTGCAGACATAACTATTACATCAGTAGCAGATGCTGGCACATTAACTGGGACAACATTAAAACCAACTGTAATAGGTTCTAGTTTAACAAGTGTTGGCACGTTAGCTAATTTGACTGTAACTGATCCAATAGTTGGAAGTATTACAGGTAATGCAGCAACTGCAACTAAGTTAGCAACAGCAAGAAAAATTAATGGCGTAGCTTTTGATGGCAGAGCAGATATATCAGTAAATGCAGATGCAGGTACCTTATCTGGAACAACATTAAAATCTACAATTACTGGTTCTAGTTTAACAAGTGTTGGCACATTAGATAATTTAACTGTAACCAATCCAATAGTAGGAAGCATAACAGGCAATGCAGCAACTGCAACATCCGCAACAACTGCAATAAACATAACAGCTACTAACAATAATACCCTAACTACTTTATCGAGTTTAACTTTAGTTGGTGTTTTATCAAATACTACTATTAATGGTACATTATCTGGTGGAAATACAACTCAATCAAAAATTTCAGGATTTTCTGCAAATTATAACGAAATATCAAGTAGCTCTTATACTTTGAATAGTTCTGATAATGGTAAATTAATAATACTAAGCAATCCAACTGATATTACTTTAAATATCCCAGCTTTATTCAAGGGATTTAATTGTATGGTAATTCAAGGAGGGGTTGGTCAAGTTATTTTAAATTCATCAGGCAGCACAATTAATAATAGAAACACGTATACAAAAACATCAGGACAATATGCAATACTTACATTAGTTTATATTTCTGATAATACAATAATATCAGGCGGAGATATGTCAAATTAGAAAAATGAAACATTTAATAATTCTTATTTTTTTAAATTTCAGTATTACAATTCATGCCCAAATTAATATACCTTCATTTCATGGGTTTGTGAATAAGGCAATTACTGCTCCAGTTTTTTTTAATAAAGGAGTTAATTCTTTTGTTACAAGTGGTACTGCAAATTATCAAATTAAAATTTTAAACAAAGGTGGTAATACGTTCTCAAGTAGTGGGATTTGTGTTAGCACATCTCCAAGCCCCGATATAAGCAATAGAGTTATAAATTCTAATATCATCAATAATATTATCAGTTGCGATATAAACTCACTAACACCTGGGACCAAATATTATGTAAGAGCATTTGTTACAACAGCAAAATTTGGAACAATATATAGTAATGAAGAATTTTTTACTGCTGATTTTAATATTGGCAGAAGCTATTTAAACGGGAAAATAGCATATATCTTCACATCTGTTGATGATGGATATATTGCAGGAGAAACACATGGTATTATTGCTGCTAATGCTGATGTAACACCAACAATGGCATCATTGTGGGGAGGATTTAGATATACACTGCCTAGTGGAGATGCAGGTTGGATTGTTAACTATATTACTACTGGTACAACTGCTACTAAAATTGGATCTGGTTTAGTGAATACACAAAGAATTAAACAGTTATTGGATTCTTCCAACTGGCAATTTGATGCAGTTAGAAATTCGTACAGTTCTTTTTCAGAAGGCGGTGTCACTAAATATTGGTTTCTGCCCAGTTTAGATGAACTTTACACTTTATATTTAAATAAAGATATAATAGGAGGTTTCTATACAGATATTCAAAAAGCAACAGGATATGAAAATCGTTACTATACTTCTACTGAAATAGATGAAGCTTATGTAGAAGTAATAAACTTTGATAATGGAACAAGAGATAAATATTGGGGATATAAAGCAGCTGGAGGATATGGCTGGATAAGGCAAATAAGATATTTCTAAAATAGTAATCAATAATATTATAATCTCAAGTATTTTAAAATTTATATTTCAAAAAATATTTTAATCTATATAAATGAATAAAAAATTAATTATACAAACGCTAACTCTTTTAGTTTTTATATTTTTTTCAATAAACAGCTATTCACAAAATGGTCTAAATTTTCAAGGAGTTGCTAGAACAAGTAATAATATAATTTTAGCCTCTCAATCTATATCAATTAGATTATCCATATTAAGAGAAAATACAGATGGAACAAAATTTGAAGAGTATGTAGAGACTCGAAAAGTAAACACTAATACTCAGGGACTATTCACTGCTGTGATTGGTGATACTGGAACTATCAGTAAATTAGGAAACTTCGCAACTATAA
>JBILQZ010000001.1:0-61331 GCA_044372935.1 Sediminibacterium sp.
ATACTTAAGCCTGTTAAGAAAGAGATTTCTTTATTCTTAGCCCATTTTGTTTTAACCACTCTATGTCCATAATTCGCCAACAGTTGAGTAGCATTTGGGCAATTAGTTCTATGAATTATCAACCCTTTTCCTGTGCTCACAAAACCAAATACATCATCCCCAGGAATTGGGTTACAACATTTAGCTAAATTGTATTTGATTTTATCACTTGACTCACCAAAAATAACCAATTCTGAATCCCCTTTTTTAGGCAATGGTTTGTAGGTATGCACCTCTACATTTGGATCATGTGGTGCCACAATCGGCTTAGGCGCTTCTATCTTATCACCTACAACTAGAAAACTTTTAAGCTCTTTAAGGTCGATTGATTTAGTAGCAATTTTATATAATAGATCCAGTTGGCTTGGCATTTTATAAAAATGCATCAATTGGTCAATATTATAGGGTTGATAGCTTGCACCAATGCCTTCTAATTTTCTTTGTAGGGTATACTTTCCTTCTTCTGAAATAATTTTTTTCTCTTCTCTTAGTGCGTCTTTAATGCTGTTTTTTGCTTTCGCGGTAACCACATTATTCAACCAATCTTCAGTCGGCTTTTGTTTATTACTGGTAATAATTTCTATCTGGTCCCCACTTCTTAGTTTATGACTTATCGGCACTAATTTATGGTTCACTTTCGCGCCGATACATTTTGAACCAATCGCCGTGTGGATGTAAAATGCAAAGTCTAATGCAGAACTGTTGACAGGTAGCATTTTTACTTCGCCCTTAGGGGTATAGACATAAATTTCTTCTGCTAAAAAAGAAGTTTTAAAATCTTGTAAGAAATCGATGCTCTCTTCCTCTTGGCTACCTAAGGCCTCTCTAATTTGCACAAACCATTTGTCAAAACGGTCTTCACTTTGTGTACCTTCTTTGTATTTAAAGTGTGCAGCTAATCCTTTTTCGGCAATCTCATTCATGCGCTTACTTCGAATCTGCACTTCTACCCATTTTCCTTGAGGCCCCATCACAGTAGTATGTAAAGCCTCGTAGCCATTGCTCTTGGGGTTGCTTAACCAATCTCTTAAACGTTCTGGAGAAGGAAGGTATTCGTCGGTCACCATAGAATAGACTTTCCAGCATTCTTCTTTTTCTTTTTCCAAAGGCACATCTAAAATAATACGAATGGCAAAGAGATCATACACTTCTTCAAAACTTACTCCCTTCTTTTTAATTTTATTCCAAATAGAATGAATGCTTTTTGGACGTCCATGAATATCAAATTGCAAGCCAGTAAGACTTAATTTTTCTTTCAATGGCCGAACGAATTCATTGATATATTTTGTACGCTCTCTTTTTGTTTCTGTTAATTTTCTGGCAATCTCACGGTACTTATCTGGCTCCAAATATTTCATCGACAGGTCTTCTAACTCTGTCTTGATATTGTATAAACCCATACGGTGTGCCAAGGGAGCGTACACCCAGATGGTTTCAGAAGCAATTTTTAATTGCTTTTCCTGCTTCATGGCATCCATGGTACGCATATTATGCAACCTGTCCGCCAATTTGATTAAAATTACCCTTGGGTCATCCGTTAAGGTGAGTAGAATTTTTTTGAAGTTCTCTGCTTGTTGACTGCTATTGGTATCCATCACCGAAGCAATTTTGGTTAAACCGTCAACAATTTTGGCAATCTCATTCCCGAACTCTCTTTTAATATCCTCTAAAGTGATGTCTGTATCTTCTACCGTATCATGTAATAAGGCGCAAATAGTACTTCTTACCCCAAGACCAATTTCATCTGCTGCAATCATGGCCACTGCTATGGGATGTAAAATATAAGGCTCTCCACTTTTTCGACGCATCGTTTTATGTGCGTCTGTGGCCATTTCGAAGGCAGTTCTTAATAATTCTCTATCTCCTTTTTTTAATTTAGTCCTTAAAGTTCGGAGTAGGGCACGGTAGTGTCGAACAATTTCTTTTTTCTCTTGTTCGTCATTCAAGTTATAGGGGGCTACAACTGTGTTCGATAAATCTTGATTGGTACTTTCCATGCTTATACGAAAATACGTAAAAGCGGTGTAACTTTGACCCGCTATGTCAACCACCCAGCCTAAACCTATATTCAAATCTTCTATCTTGAGAAGGGTGTTTTCTTTTGTAGGACCCTATCAATTTATATTTTGGATCAATGTGTTTTTGGGTATTTTTTTAGCCTTTGCCACACCCATCCGTCCTTATTTGATTCAGGCGACGGTGAATTTGGCGATAGGTAAATCTGTTGTATTACCTCAATGGGTGAATTGGGTCTTACCTTCCGAAGCTTTTCAATCTGTGTTACAGCTCATTTTAGCCATCTCGCTTTTTCAAGTGGCTTTTATTATCATTGAAACTGTATTTCGTTTTTGTTTTACCTATGGCATGTCCTGGTTAGGGCAACAAGTGATTCGTGACTTGAGAAATAAAGTGTACCAAAAAATCATGTATTGGGAAATGCGTCAATTTGATAAAACACCTATTGGCACTTTGACCACAAGAACCATCAACGACATTGAAAGCATCAATGATATTTTTTCGGATGGCTTAATTCCAATCATAGCCGATTTTTTAACCATTGTAGTGACTTTGACCACCATGTTTGTGATCAATTGGCAATTGACATTGATCTGTTTAATTCCTTTCCCGATCATGTTGGTGGCTACTTATTTTTTCAAAGAAAGTGTTAATAAAAGTTTTGTACAAGTGCGTAATGCAGTCGCTGCATTGAATGCTTTTGTACAAGAGCATATTTCTGGTATGCAAGTAGTGCAAGCTTTTGCGGCAGAAGAAAAAGAGCTGCAAAAATTTGATGCCATTAATACAAATCATAAAAAAGCAAATATCAAAGCCATCTTTGCTTACTCGGTGTTTTTTCCAGTGGTCGAAGTAGTGTTGGCATTGAGTATTGGCTTGATTGTATGGTGGGTCGCAGGTCAAACTTTAGATGCTGGTTTATTGGTGGCCTTCATTTTATTTTTAAACCAAATTTTTAGACCACTTCGCATGATTGCAGATAAATTCAATGTCTTGCAAATGGGTATGGTGGCAGCGGAACGCGTGTTTAAGATTTTAGACAATGAAGATATTACGGCAGATCAAGGTCAATATGCACCAGCAAAAATCCAAGGCACCATTGAATTTAATAAAGTACAATTTGCATACGAGGCACCTAATTGGATTTTAAACGAATTGAGTTTTAAAGTTGCTGCAGGTGAAACGGTTGCTTTAGTGGGTCCTACAGGAAGTGGCAAAACTTCAATCATTAGTATTTTAAATCGCCTTTACCCTTATCAAGCAGGGCAAATTTTATTAGACGGCGTTGCTATTGAAGACTATTCCTTAGACAGGCTAAGAACCTCTATTGGTGTGGTGTTGCAGGATGTATTTTTATTTTCTGGTTCAGTGTATGACAATATCACATTACGTAATCCATCTATTCGACCTGAGCAAGTAGAAGAAGCGGCTAAGATGATTGGCATGCACGATTTTATCATGCAATTGCCAGGAGGGTATCAATACCAGGTGATGGAAAGAGGGGCTACACTCAGTTTAGGACAAAGACAATTGTTGAGTTTCATTCGAGCATTGCTCTACAATCCAAGTATTTTAATTTTAGATGAAGCCACTTCTTCCATCGATACAGAGAGCGAACAATTGATCGAAAAAGCGATTGAAACCCTGATACAGGGTCGAACTTCTATCGTCATTGCACATCGATTATCGACCATTCGAAAGGCCGATCAGATCCTTGTTTTAGAGAAGGGAAAAATCATCGAAAAAGGGACGCATCAGTCCTTAATGGAGCAGGGTGGATTTTACAAGGCCTTAAACGAAATGCAATTTGACCCTAAAAAGAGCATGTAATTTTATAAATGATTGATTATCATTGATTTAAAACTGAGGACTAGATTTTATTTTGACCCATATTTCTGCTAAATATTCTGTCTTTTCAGCAGGTTTATTCCTATCTTTGCCGCAAATTTTGAGATCCCTATGGCATCTAGACGTATAAAATCTTTACTGGTATTGTGTTTGAGCTTATTTACATTGGCTTTTGCTAGTACTTCATTTGCGAACGAAAAAGTAGCGCATGCAAACAATCATGCTGTTGCTCAGGATTCATTACATGCAGTAGCAGATTCGAATGTGACTGCGGCAGATACAACTACTTTAGCGCATGCTGCTGAGGCGGGACATGAAGCAAAAGAATTCAATGTAACTGAAACAATTTTAGAGCACATCAAGGATGATCATAGTTGGCATTTATGGGGTCACACTTCTCTTGCTTTGCCAGTGATTTTATATACACCAAAAGGGTTGGAAGTTTTTTCTTCTGCAAAATTCATGGACGAACATCATGAGCCTGTTTTGTACAAAGGCAATTTTGATTATAAAATTTTTGAAGGGAAAGTAAAGATCGTAGATGCAACTGGTGCAATAGACGAAGTGGCGACTGCAAGTTTATGGGATTTCTCTATTACTAAAAACGTAGCTTCATTGTTGGTGTCTGTGTTCATCATTCTAGTAGTGATTTTATCTGCAGCATCAGCGTATAAAAAGACTGGGGTAACTTCTGCACCAAAAGGTGTTCAATCTTTCATGGAGCCGATTGTGTTATTTGTGAGAGATGAATTAGCGATTCCAAATATTGGTAAAAAGAAGTATGCAAAGTTCATGCCTTTTTTATTGACTATATTTTTCTTGATTTTGGTGAACAACTTCTTAGGGTTGATTCCTTTCTTTCCAGGTGGTGCCAATGTGAGTGGTAATATTGCTTTCACCATGACTTTAGCAGTTTGTGTTTTCATTGTGGTGAATCTAAGCGCTAACAAAAACTACTGGGAGCATATTTTCTGGATGCCAGGAATGCATTGGAGTATGAAATTGTTCTTAGCACCTATCGAATTAATTGGGGTGTTCACTAAACCAATTTCTTTAATGATTCGTTTGTTTGCGAACATTACTGCAGGACACATTTTAGTATTGAGTTTGATTTGTATCATATTTATTTTCAAGACCGTGTATGCTTCTGCCATCGCAGTTCCATTCGCAGTGTTTATTGGCATGATTGAATTATTGGTTGCCTTTTTGCAAGCCTATATCTTCACGATGCTTACTGCAATGTATATTGGAATGGCTAACGAAGAGCATCACCATGATCATAAAGAAGAAGCACATCACTAAAAAATATTTAACTTTTTTTCAATAACAATTAAAACGTAAAAAAATGGTAGGAAGTATTGCTGCAATTGGCGCTGGATTAGCTGCTATCGGTGCTGGATTAGGTATCGGTATGATTGGTAAAGGTGCTGTTGAAGGTATTGCTCGTCAGCCAGAAGCTGCGAACGAAATCCGTTCAAGCATGATTGTTGCTGCTGCATTCGTTGAGGCCGTTGCCTTGTTTGCTGTGGTAGTTGCCCTTTTGGGTAACGGATAATCTGCTAAGGATTTCCTAAAGAAAATAAATAGGCCCTAGCACAGGGCGAAAGGCCTATTTTTTAAATTGAATTATTAATTAAGATAAACGAATAGTATGTTCTTATTAGAAGTAAATCCACTTGTGTTACCAGATATCGGTTTGGTATTTTGGAACACCATTGCGTTTGTAGTGCTTTTGGTTGTGTTAGGCAAGTTTGCTTGGAAGCCAATGTTAAAAGCCATTGCTGACCGTGAAAATGGCATCGAAGAAGCACTTTTACGTGCGGACAAGATGAAAGCAGAAATTACTGCAATGCAAAATGAAAATGAAGCATTGTTGGCGAAAGCACGTGAGGAAAGAGCTGGATTGTTGAAAGACGCAAAAGAAACTGCAGATAAAATGGTGGCGGATGCAAAAGATAAAGCGAAGCATGAATATGAGCGCATTATCAGCGACGCACAATTGGCGATCACACAACAAAAAAATGCTGCTTTGACTGAAGTGAAAAATCAGGTAGGCGCATTGGTTGTTGAAGTGGCTGAGAAAGTATTAAGAAAAGAGTTGTCTAATAAAGCAGACCAAGAAAGCTATATTAAACAAATCGCTGAAGGAGTTAAGTTAAATTAAAAAGTAAGAAATGCCCAACGTACGTTTAGCAGGAAGATACGCAAAAAGCTTACTCGACTTAGCCGTTGAACAAAATCAATTGGATGCAGTATATGCTGATATGAAATATTTTCAATCAGTTTGTGCTCAAAGTCAGGATTTTGTAAATGTGTTAAGAAGCCCGATCATTAAAGCTGACCAAAAAAATGCAATTATTTTGGCAGTGATTAAAGAGGCGGTGAGTACTTTGTCTTTATCCTTCTTTGTTTTATTGGTTAAAAAAAGCAGAGAAAGTGCCTTGCCAGAAATCGCAACTGCATTTATTGAACAATACAATGCTTTAAAAGGGATCCACCAAGTAAGCTTAACCACAGCAGTCGCTATTGGAGAAGAGTTAAAGCAAGCAATCGAACAAAAGATCAAAGCAGAAACACAATTTAAAACTGTTGAGTTAACAACACATACCAACGAAGATTTAATTGGTGGCTTTGTATTGTCTTTTGACAATAACCTTATTGACGCAAGTATTCGAAGAGATTTATTGGATATTAAAAAGCAATTTTTATCTAACGAATTTATTTCTAAAATATAATTAAAATAACAATCATACATTAAATAAGTATTTATGGTGGACATTAAACCTGATGAAATATCCGCAATTCTTAGACAGCAATTAAGCAACTTTAATGCTTCTGCTGATTTAGAAGAAGTAGGAACTGTATTACAAGTGGGTGATGGTATTGCCCGTGTATATGGTTTGAACGGTGTAAGCAGTGGTGAGTTGGTTGAATTTGAAAACGGCACCAAAGCAATTGCCTTGAACCTAGAGGAAGACAATGTGGGTGTGGTAATGATGGGTGATAGCAAGCAAATCAAAGAAGGAGACAAAGTAAAAAGAACAGGCCAAATCGCTTCTATTAAAGTAGGAGATGGTTTAGTAGGTCGTGTAATCAATATGTTGGGTGAGCCAATTGATGGCAAGGGTCCAATTAAAGGTGAATTGTATGAAATGCCATTGGAGCGTAAAGCACCAGGGGTAATCTTCCGTGAGCCTGTAAAAGAACCATTGCAAACTGGTATCAAAGCGATTGATGCGATGATTCCTATTGGTCGTGGACAACGTGAATTGGTCATTGGTGACCGTCAAACAGGTAAGACTGCAATTTGTGTGGATACCATTATCAATCAAAAAGAATTTTACGATGCTGGTCAACCAGTTTATTGTATCTATGTGGCGATTGGTCAAAAAGCATCTACCATTGCCGGTGTGATGAAAACTTTAGAAGAGAACGGCGCGATGGCTTATACAACGATCGTCGCCGCTTCTGCAGCAGATCCAGCTCCACAACAATTCTACGCTCCGTTTGCAGGTGCAGCGGTGGGTGAATTCTTCCGTGATTGTGGTAAACCAGCATTGATTGTATTTGATGACTTATCTAAGCAAGCAGTAGCTTACCGTGAGGTGTCATTATTGTTACGTCGTCCTCCAGGTCGTGAGGCTTATCCAGGAGACGTATTCTACTTGCATAGCCGTTTATTAGAGCGTGCTGCGAAAGTAATTGCCAACGATGAGATCGCTAAAAATATGAATGACTTACCAGCTTCTATCAAGCATTTGGTAAAAGGTGGTGGTTCATTGACAGCATTGCCAATTATTGAAACTCAAGCAGGTGACGTATCTGCCTATATTCCTACGAATGTGATCTCTATTACAGATGGTCAAATTTTCTTGGAAGGTAACTTGTTCAACGCAGGTATCCGTCCAGCGATCAACGTAGGTATCTCTGTAAGTCGTGTGGGTGGTAACGCGCAGATCAAGTCAATGAAGAAAGTATCTGGTACCTTAAAATTAGACCAAGCTTTATACCGTGAGTTAGAAGCCTTCTCTAAATTTGGTGGTGACTTAGATCCAGCTACTAAAAACGTAATCGACAAAGGTGCGAGAAACGTGGAAATCTTAAAGCAAGCGCAGTACACTCCGTTTACGGTAGAAAAACAAGTAGCAATTATCTACTTGGGTACACAAGGTTTGTTAAAAGAAGTAGCCGTTAAAAATGTAAAAGATTTTGAAGCACATTTCTTATTAGAGATGACCAATAAATTACCAAATGTGTTGGCTGAATTCAAAAAAGGTAACTTACCTGAAGATGGATTGAAGCAAATGGTTGATTTAGCGAATAGCTTGATCCCTCAATACAAATAAGAGTCAATTTTGAATTTGTTAAAACCCCGATTTATTCGGGGTTTTTTTGTTTTAAGTGGCGCTAGGGACAACAAATAATTCAATTGATTGTTATAGTTATATGTCAGTCATTAAAGTTCAATCACTCAGTAAAAACTTTGGCGCTTTAAAAGCCGTCGATCAGCTTTCTTTTGAAGTAAAAGCCGGCCAGGTCTATGGATTTTTAGGTCAAAATGGTTCAGGGAAAAGTACGACAATTCGTATGTTGCTTTCGTTGATTCATCCTTCAGAAGGACAAATTGAAATCTTTGGTCAATCTCTATCAGCGCATCGCTCGGCTATCTTAGAAAAGGTAGGTGCCGTAATTGAGCGACCAGACCTCTATCCTTATCTAACTGCAAGGGAGCATTTGACTATGTTTTCAAAATTGCGTCAACAGCCCGTGACAGCAGCAAAGATTGATGCTACTTTATCACAGGTAGGATTGTTTGCCAGAGCCAATGATAAAGTACAAACTTATTCTTTAGGGATGAAGCAAAGACTAGGGATTGGCATCGCATTATTACATGATCCTGCATTGATTATTTTGGATGAACCTACCAATGGATTAGACCCACAGGGTATTGCAGATATTCGTGAACTGATTAAATCACTTTCAAAAGAACAAGGTAAAACAGTTTTAGTTTCTTCGCACCTGCTTTCAGAAATTGAACAAATTGCTACCCATATTTTGATTATTCATCAAGGTAAAAAAATGGCAGAAGGTCCTACCGAAAATTTATTAGATCCAAACAAGACCATTGTGCAAATTAAAACCTTGGACGATCTTGCTGCTAAAAATATTTTATTGCAATCTGATTTTAAGGGACATGTATTGGATCGAAAAGAGGGTTTGTATTTGGGGATCCCAAAATTACAAATACCTGCACTCAATAACTTCTTAGTCAATGAGCAGATTGCGGTCCTATCTCTAGAGTCAAAAAACTCTTTAGAGGATTATTTTTTACAACTTACTTCAACTCATTAATATGTGGCCAATCATTCGAATAGAATTATTTAAAATTTACAAAAGGCCAAGAACTTATATTGCCTTTGGTGCCATTGCAGCATTGATACTGGTAATACAAATGGGCTTAAAAATAGATGGAGAAGCCTATGCTGCTTTTTTAATGAAAGACATCAATGATACTTTAACAGTAGATGGGAAAGTATTGAATGGGTATTTGATTTGCTATATCTTATTGCAACTCTTATTGGTGCATGTGCCTTTATTAGTGGCTTTGATTGCAGCAGATATGCTCTCTGGTGAAGCGAATCTAGGTACTTTAAGGTTACTATTTACCACGCCTTATAGCAGAACGCAATGGGTCTTGGCCAAATTTGTAGCGGCTAGTATGTATACCATTTTGTTATTAATCTGGTTGGCTTTCTTGGCACTTTTTTTAAGTATGTGGGTCTTTGGAACAGATGACTTGTTCTTAATGAAATCCAATTATGTGGTATTGATCCAAGAGCAAGACGTTTTTTGGAGGTACCTGGGTGCTTTTGTTTTTGCAAGCTTCTCTTTATTGACGGTAGCCGCTTTAGGATTTTTGATGTCTAGTTTAGCCAATAACTCTATTGGCCCCATTGTGGCCACTATAAGTGCTATTGTTTTCTTTACCATTTTAAGCACTTTAAATATCCCTTTGTTTAATGTAGTGAAACCATATTTATTCACGACCCATATGAACAACTGGAAAGAGTTTTTTGACCTACAAGTCAATGAAAGCAATGATGCCATCACAGGTAGCATACTGAATGTGGCCAAAATTAAAAATTCAATCTTTGTATTGACAGTGCATATTGCATTGTTTGTGGGCGCGTCGGTTTGGATCATGAAAAAGAAAGATATATTAAGTTAATCAAGTGCTTTGCTAAAGCGCCATACTGGAATGGGTGTAAAAATTGGTTAGTAGAAAAATAAATAAGTAGAAAAAATTAAAATTGAATACATTGAAAAAATTAAGTTTTGTGATAGGGATGCTTTTTTTGTTGCCAACTTTATTGATGGCACAATCCAATGCATTGATTGAAAAAGTGAGTGCCAAATTGAATATTGTGAATGATTATGTGGCAACAGGGGTGATGAAAACGGATGTGGCATTCATTAAAGCTTCCTTGGGCAAAGTGAAAGTGTATTATAAAAAGCCAAATTTATTAAAGGTAAAAAAGGAAGGGGGCATTTCTTTATTGCCTAAAGGGGGCGTGTCTGTGACCATTAATTCTTTATTGAATAATAAACAATATATCGCCATTGAATCGGGGGTGCAACAATTTAAAGGCAAATCATTACAGGCGATTAAGCTCATTCCTACCGACGATAAATTAGACTGGGTGATTTCTACTTTATGGATTGATCCTGTAGAGGCGTTGGTTTACAAAACCTTTACGACGACAAAGGAAAATGGCACTTATGAAATCACCATGGAATATGGGGCATACGCTAATTATGGCCTACCTAGTAAAATCATTTTTGGGTTCAATACCAAGGATTATAAATTACCCAACGGAATTACATTAGAGTTTGGAGACGATGATCCTGCTGCCAAGCAAAAGGCATTGAAGCAAAAGAAGGGTACGATTGAAATAACTTATTCAAATTATAGTATAAATAAGGGCGTTTCCAATTCGATGTTTTAAATTGCAGTTATGCAATATGTCGTTCTTCTTTTGATTTTATCCCTGCAATTCTTATTGCCCTTGTCCTCTAAAAGTCAAGACAAGGCATTGGAGCAAGCTGTGCATCAATTCAATCAGATAGAACAGCCAGCCGCTTATACTGCTTTGAATCTCCAATTTGAGCAACTACATGCAGCAGACCCATCTAATTGGTTGATTCCATATTATGCAGCTCTTATCAATGCTAGAATGTGCCTTTTAAAAATGGGCGATAGAGATCAGTTAGCCAATCGTTCTTTAGCATGGATTGCAAAAGCAAAATCGATGGTCGTCAATGATGAACTGTATTGTGCAGAGAGTTTAGCGAACACTGCAAAGATGTCTGTGAATCCTATGATGAGATGGTTGTCCTATGAAGAAAAAATTAAAAGGCCACTCCAATTGGCTAAAAAAATAAATCCTAAAAATCCAAGAGTCTATTTATTAGAAGCGCAGCTTCAATATAATTTACCTGTATTTTTTGGTGGTGGATGCAAAGCTGCAAAACCTATTATCCAGCAGGCAGAACAAAATTTATTAAGACAAGTGACGCCAAATTTAGTTGCGCCATCCTGGGGTAGACAAGCATTGGTTGAACTTAAAAAAGCCTGTCCTTATTAATACGTATTGTAGGAATTAAATGTCGGGTACTTAAAATCAATGTTCGTCTAAACGTTCGTCCACTGCATTGGCAAACATTTTATGACTCATTTTTTTCATTGGATTTAAACGCATGTCACGGTAACCTTTTCTTGCATGAATGATACGAATACATTCAAAAATACTCGCCGTAAAAGAGCTTGCATCTGCTTTGTCTTTTCCTGCAATATCAAAAGCGGTTCCATGGTCTGGGCTAGTTCGAACAATCGGTAGGCCAGCAGTAAAATTTACGCCTTCTCCAAACGCCAATGACTTAAAAGGAATCAAGCCTTGGTCATGGTACATAGCTAATACTGCGTCAAATTTTTCCTGTTGTCCTCTGGCAAAAAAGGCATCTGCAGAATAAGGACCGTACACCAACATTTTATTTTTTGCTTCTTGTATGGCTGGTCGGATAATTTCAATTTCTTCCTTTCCAATTAAACCATCATCACCGGCATGTGGATTCAAAGCCAATACAGCAATTCTTGGTTTGTCTACGCCAAAATCTTTTTGCAAGCTTTGATGTAGTATTTGTAATTTCTGTTTGATCTTATCTTTTGTAATATGTTGTGCAATATCTTGAATCGTTAGATGCTCTGTCACCAAGGCCATTCTTAAATTCTCTGCGACCAATAACATCAGGTTTTCTACATTACCGAAAGCATGTTGCAAGTAGGGCGTATGACCACTAAAATTAAAACTAGGCGACTGGATATTCTTTTTATGTATTGGAGCCGTTACTAAGCCATCAATTTTATTATTTTTTAAAGCAGCAACAGCATGTTCTAAGGAGATCAATGCATATTTACCACCGATATCGGTTAATGCGCCTGGTTCAATGGCTGCTTCTTCCTCCCAGCATTGAATCAAGTTCACTTGCTTTGGGTTTAATTTATCTAGATCTGGTGCAGTAGCGTAATTAAGTTGAAAGTCTGGCAAGCCTTTCTTATAAAAATTAACCGCTTTATTGTTTGCAAAAATAACTGGTACCATAAAGTCAAGTAGCCTGCTGTCAGACAAAGACTTAATGATTATTTCTAGGCCAATGCCATTTAAATCTCCACAAGTAAAGCCTATAATTGGTTTTTTGATGTCTTGGTTCATATCCAGTTGATTAGGGTGTAAAAGTACGCACAAAAACCTAACTTTGCTTCATGCAATACACCCTTAAAAAGTCATTGGGTCAACACTTTCTAAATGATGTCCAGATTTGTTTACAGATCAAAGACGCTTTAGCCGAAACGCCTATAGATCAGTTAGTAGAAGTGGGACCTGGAGCAGGCGCCTTAACACAGCATATTTTGGACTTGCCTACCCATGCTTTTAAAGCAGTGGAATTAGATCGAGAAAAAGTGGCTTATTTATTGCACACTTATCCTTCTTTGGAGGGCAAGTTGATCAATGAAGATTTTTTAGAAACAGCGATCCCATTTGAAGGCCAATTTACCTTGGTAGGTAATTTTCCATACAATATTTCTACTCAAATAGTTTTTAGGGTATTGGATTGGAAAGAACAAGTGCCGGTGATGATTGGTATGTTTCAAAAAGAAGTAGCAGAAAGAATTGCGGCAAAACCACATTCAAAAGCGTATGGTATTTTAAGTGTTTTAACGCAAGCATTTTATGAGGTGGAATATTTATTTGATGTGCCTCCAACGGCATTTACACCACCGCCCAATGTCATGAGTGGTGTGATTCGACTCAAAAGAAAAGAAAGCTTTCCTGAATTTAGTTCCTTAAAAAGTTTTTACCATATTGTGAAAATGGCATTTGGACAAAGACGTAAAATGTTAAGGAATCCATTGAAGCCTTATTTCACGACAGAACAATTACAGGATCCAATTTTTACAAAAAGAGCGGAGAACCTGACCTATCAAGATTTTGCTGACCTTACTTTTAAAATGCACAATCCTTAGTTATGTCTAATAAAGTCATTGTAACTGCAGCAGCACATCCTTATTTATTAGAAGCCCTTTCTCTAAAAGGATTTGAAGTAGTGTATGAACCTACTATAGATGCGGCTACATTAGCAGCAAGTATTCAGGATGCAGTGGGCTTAATTGTAACGACCAGGTTAAAAATTGATGCCAACATTTTATCGGGTGCGACGCAGTTAAAATGGATAGGACGATTAGGAAGTGGCATGGAATTAATAGATACCGCCTATGCGAGTTCAAAAGGCATTCAATGTGTGAGTAGTCCCGAAGGAAACTGTACGGCAGTAGGAGAACATAGTTTAGGTTTATTATTGAATTTAATGCACCGTATCCATAGGTCTTATGGCGAGGTAAAATTGGGAGAATGGGTTAGAGATGCAAATCGTGGAGATGAACTCACAGGAAAGCAAGTGGGCATCATTGGATTTGGACATACAGGCGCTGCTTTTGCAAAAGTTTTAACGGGTTTTGGGGTGCAGTTGTTAGCGCATGACATCCATCCCAATGCGCTAGGATTTCAGCAATTTCCGGCGGCAGAAAAGGTAGGATTGGATGCTATTCAGGCCAACGCCGAGGTCATAAGCTTGCACCTTCCATTAACCGCAATGACCCAACATTTTGCAAATGCCCATTTTTTTGCCGCATTAAAAAAGCAGCCTTATTTTATCAGTACCTGTAGAGGCGGGGTAACAGACGGTACTGCACTGCTCTATGCACTTCAAAATCAACAAATTAGAGGGGCTGGTCTAGACGTACTAGAAAATGAGCGCCTAAATACCTATAGTGCTGGAGAAAAGGCCAATTTAGACGCTTTGATGGCCCTGCCTAACTTCATCCTAACCCCTCATATTGCGGGTTATAGCCATGAGGCTTACTTCAAGATGTCCAAGATCCTATTAGAAAAATTAGGCATCATTTGACCCTTATTTTATATCTTTGTACCATGCAACGCTTCAATTATGTGGCGTTGTATTTTTTTTATATAAAACAGAAGGTATGAGCGAAACAAACGTATATGTAACCCAGGAGACTTTTGATAAGATGCGCGAAGAATTGCAACGCATGAAATCTATTGACCGTCCTGCGGCATCAAGAGCGATTGCAGAAGCAAGAGAAAAAGGGGATTTAAAAGAGAATGCTGAATACGATGCTGCTAAGGAAGCGCAGGGCATGTTAGAATCTAAAATTAAGCAATTAGAAGTGGCTGTATCCAATGCAAAGATTGTGGACACAAGTACCATTGATACAAGCAAGGTAACGATATTAACGAAAGTAACGATTACCAATCAGGCTACTAAAAAAACAATTACTTACCAGTTAGTGGGTGAAAAAGAAGCCGATTTAAAAGCAGGCAAAATATCTGCTTCTTCTCCAATTGGAAAAGGATTGATTGGTAAAAAAGTAGGAGAAATTGCAGAAGTTCAAGCGCCAAATGGGGTGATGAAATTCAGCATTGATAATATTGCCATTTAAACTGAACACCACGCCGTTCTCCAAACAATTGAAGATGACTATTTTTTCTAAAATTATTCAAGGGGAAATTCCTGCTTACAAAATTGCTGAAAATGAAATGTTCTTCGCTTTCTTGGACATTTTTCCTTTGCAAAAAGGGCATGTATTGGTGGTGCCTAAAATTGAAGTGGACAAAGTATTTGATCTACCAGACGATTACTTAGCTCAATTATTGGTATTTGCTAAGCCCATCGCAAAAGCAATCGAAGCAAGCTTCCCTTGTAATCGAATCAGTATGCTGACAGTAGGACTCGAAGTACCTCACGCGCATTTGCATTTAATTCCTATTCAAGATGCAGGGGATATCAATTTTGAAAATGAAAAATTGCAATTATCCAAAGACGAATTGAAGGCAATTCAGGAGGCAATTGTGCATCAACTGGAAAAATAAATCAGGTGGGGATATATTGAATCAAGTAGCGATTCAATGAGTAAGTTCGCTTGCTTTTTCGAGTGCTTATTTTTTTAAACGACCTGGATTTTTTTGAATAAAATCATCCCATCCTTTTAAACCCTTGCCTGTACTAATGACTGGGCGATTGATTTGATGCCAGTGGCAGAGGGCAACAGCGAGTGCGTCAGTTGCATCGTAGTGTTTTGGTTTTTCTTTTACATTCAAAACACGCTCTAGCATTTTCCAAACCATTTCTTTATCTGCATTACCATTGCCTGTAATAGATTGCTTTACTTTTTTAGGGGCATATTCAGTTACTGGGGTGTTATAATGCATTGCTGCTGCAATAGCTACACCTTGCGCTCGGCCTAGCTTAAGCATACTTTGTACATTCTTTCCAAAGAAGGGCGCTTCGATTGCAAAATGAGCAGGATGATAGGTCTCCATTAATTCAATGATTTTTGCATGAATCATTTGAAGACGTGCATAGATGTCTTTTTCTTTGGTCAACTTTAATACATCCATCATAATGATCTTGGGCTGGCTACCGCCTTGCAAAACAGCAAAGCCTAGGATCTGTGTACCTGGGTCAATACCTAAAATAATGGGTGTTTTTGACATGGGATAAAGTTACAGATATCCCTTCAAAATACGATCTTTACAAAATATGAATTCAAGCCCACTTAAGCGACTCGTTTCAATTGCAAATAAATTAATTGGATTCATCCTTTTTGTGGTCTGTGCTGTGGCCATCTACCACAAAGTGCTACAAAATGAAAATTTAAATCAATACGGAGCAGACTTAAAAATTCAGTTGACCAAGATTCATTGGTCTGCATGGTGTATTATGGCAGTATTGATGACCATGAATTATACTATTGAAGCATTGAAATGGAAAAGAGTGATTGCTGAAACCAATGCCTTTACTATTTTTCAATCTTTGAGAGCGGTATTAGTAGGGCAAGCATTTTCTTTTTTTACCCCTGCAAGATCAGGGGATTATGTCGGGAGAACTTTATTCTTAGCACCTGGTACGAAGTTGAAAGGGATCACTCAAATGGCCTGGGCTTCCTATGCACAAATATTGATGACTATTTCCTTTGGTAGTATTGCTTTGTTTTGGAATCTACCTTTTTTACCTTGGTTGAAATGGGTTGCACCATTTGCTGCAGGTATTGCTTATTTTTTATTTTTTTACAAGCAACCTTTCAAGGGCTGGTTGTCTAAACTCAATGTATTGCAAATTGCCACCCCACTGAAGTGGCAATTGATTGGCCTAGCATGTGCTAGGTACATTGTCTACCTCTTACAATACAATTGGGCAGCAAGTATGCTGGCTATTCCAGTGGGCTGGATTGATTTTAGTTTCCCTATTATGGCACTATTATTTTTCTTAAGTATGATTCCAGCCATTAGTTTAACGGATTTGGTGATTCGAGGGCAGCTTTTTCTATTACTCATGGCGCCTTTTTACCATAATGACTTGCTCTTAATTGCCTTGACAACCCTCATTTGGATGGTCAATTTCTTACTCCCATCTATCCTGGGTGCAATTTTATTACTTGGTTTTAGATTAAAGCGATAAATTTATAAGATAACAATCCCTACATGTTATTATACCTCTTTCATTTTTTTATCGCAACTTTCTTTGCTGTCTTTCCAAAACAGCAGAAAGAAATTTGTAGTCAAGTCAATACTTCCTTTAATACAGGCGAAAAAATCTCTTATACTATTTATTATAATGTAGTGGGTTTGTATGTAAATGCAGGTAACGCGCAATTTACAATAACACCTACTAATTGGGAGGGTAATGCAGCTTATGCATTTACTGCAACGGGTAATTCCAATCAACGGTATGATTGGATTTTTAAAGTAAGGGATAAATATGAATCCATAGTAGATGCTAAAAGTTTATTACCCTACTATTTTAGTAGAAGTATCAATGAGGGTAGCTTTCATCAAAATCAAAACCTTAGTTTCAATCAAAAACAAAATGAAGTAACAACGAATAAGGGAGAGGTGTTCAAGTCGGCCGATTGTACTTTTGATGTCATTAGTGCTATTTATGCAGCAAGAAATTTGGATTTCAAAAATTTACAAGTCAATGAAAAAGTATATTTAAATTTCTTTCTAGATAATGAATTGTTTCCTTCCTATTTTAAGTACTTAGGAAAAGAAGAGATTCGAACTAAATTTGGAAAATTTAAGGCCATCAAAATTGCACCCTTACTTGTAAAAGGCACGATGTTTGAAGGTGGAGAGCGAATGACCATCTGGGTGACAGACGACGAAAATCATATTCCAATTAGAATTGAAACGCCCATTATTGTAGGCACTATCAAAGTCGATATGAAAAGCTATGAAGGCTTAAGGTATCCCCTCAGTTCACTGATTGAAAAAGACTAGGCTGTCAACTGACTTAAATCAAAGCAGTTTTTGGCCCTTATTCCTTTTTCTGTTAATTGCAAGTCACAACATTCATTCACTGAATCGTGTTCAAAAATTAAAACATAATCTTTTGCACATGCTTCATTCAAGAAAAGTTCTTTTTCATTGAGTGTGAAAAGGGGTTGCATGTCATAGCCCATCACAAATGGAATGGGTAAATGTCCTACTGAGGGTAATAAGTCAGCCATATAGACAAGCTGTTTTTGACCGTAGTTTATTTTTGGTAATAACATGCCTGCTGTATGTCCATTCACCACAATGCAGCTGATGTTTTCTGAAAAATGAATTTCTTGTAAACTGGTATCACTTTTAAAAGCTGGAAGTTCAATTAATTTCAATTGTCCACTTTCTTGTAGCGGTAAAATATTTTCTTTTAAAAAACTTGCTTTTTCTCTTCTGTTAGGTTGGTTTGCAGTGGCCCAATGGGTGTCACTTACCCAGTATGTTGCATTGGGTAAAGCAGTTTTTAAAACACCCTCTTCCATATTGATCGCGCCACCTACATGGTCAAAATGCAAGTGCGTTAAAAGTACATCTGTAATCTCTGTTGTCTTAAAACCATACACCGCCAATGCTTCGGCAATAGTTTTGGTTTCGGTGGGTTGGTAATGGCTAAAAAACTTTGCATCTTGTTTATTCCCCATCCCGGTATCGATTAATATTTTACGATCCCCATCTACTACTAATAAACACCTTAGTGCCCAGGTACAGAGATTGTTTTCGTCTGCAGGATTGGTCTTATTCCAAATTGATTTTGGAACGACACCAAACATAGCGCCTCCATCTAACTTAAAATTACCAGTATGAATACTATAAATTTGCATGCTTATTTTTTAAGGAAGTTCGATACAACAAAACTAAGCCAATAATAAAAAATACACATAAACCAAGTACTGCATTTTTTTGCGAGCCAGTTAATTCAATAATAAATCCAAAGCTAAACATCCCTATCACGATCGCTACTTTTTCTGCCACATCGTAAAAGCTAAAAAAGGAAGCTGTGTCATGTGTGGTTGGCATCAACTTGGCATAAGTACTTCTACTCACTGATTGTATACCACCCATGACAAATCCAACTAAAGTAGCTAAGCAATAAAATTCTGTCACGCCGTTTCTAGGAATATTGTAACCAATGATACAGATCAATATCCAGACTGCTACAGCAATCATTAGGGTTTTAAAATTACCTATGGTGCTTGCCATTTTACCCATTAACAAAGCGCCTGGGATAGCGACTAATTGAATGATCAAAATAGCAATGATTAAATTAGTAGTAGGAATATTCAATTCACTTTTACCGTACAATGTAGCGGCTAGCATGACTGTTTGAACGCCCATATTGTAAAAGAAGAAGGCCCCTAAAAAACGTTCTAAAACGGGTAAATGTGTTAATTGCTTCCAAACCTTATGCAGTTCTTTATAACCACCCACGAATAAATTATCCGTTTGATTTTTTTGAATTACCCTTAAGCTAGAAGGCAATCTAGCAATGGACCATTGCCCAAAACCAAACCACCAAATACCAGCCAATAAAAATGAAATCTGTGAAGCTTTGCCTACCGTGATGCCAAATAAATCTGGTTTTAATACAAAGACAAAACATATGATTTGTAATAATACAGAGCCAAAATAACCCATTGTAAAGCCTTTTGCACTTACACGATCACGATCCTCAGGTGCTGCAATTTCGGGAAGGTAAGAGTTGTAAAAAACCAAGCTACCCCAAAAGCCAATACAGGCAATGATGACGGATAGTAATCCGGTTTCTAAATGATCGCCGTCAAAAAAATACAAACTACAACAAGCCAAACTCCCCATGGTACAAAAAAACTGAAGAAACTGTTTTTTGTTTCCACGATAATCTGCAATAGAAGATAGGAGTGGAGACAATATTGCTACCACCACAAAGGCCAATGCCAATGCATAATTGTATAAGGCAGTATTGACAAATTCGAAGGGGCCTATTTTTACTTTGTCAATTAAAGTTTGTTCATTGCCGTCACTTGTGACAGCTTCATAAAAGGCAGGAAAAATGGTAGAAGTGATGACTAAACTATAGACACTATTGGCCCAGTCATACATTGCCCAACTATTGATGACTTTCTTAGAAGCAGTTTGCATATTACAAGGGGTTTACACCCAAAATACGAATAAATGCTAATCTAACTTACAATCCATTAAGCTTTTTGAAGGAAGAGCCATAAGAGCATACTTAAGCCAAGTGCAATGCGGTACCAGCCAAATAGGGCAAAGCCTCTTTTTTGTACAAATTGGATAAAGAATTTTACACTTACTAATGCCACCAGAAAGGCGACCAGTCCGCCTATACACAGGTTCAAAATATTGTCAGATTGAAATACCGATGGATGTTCTTGATACACATCTAAAGTACTTTTTGCGGAAGCAGCAAGCATGGTGGGAACGGCTAAGAAAAAGGAAAATTCTGCAGCTGCTTTTCTGCTTAATTTTTGACTTAGTCCACCAATAATAGTGGCAGCACTTCTGCTTAAACCTGGGAAAAGAATTGCTAATACTTGAAAGCAGCCTACCCAAAAAGCTTGTTTAAATTGAATGGGGGCATGGTCGTTGGATTCCGTTTGTTTTTTGAAATAACGATCTATAAAAATCAAAGCAATACCGCCAATCACCATCACGACAGCGATCACCCATAAATTATCTAATACAGCATCAATATACTTTTTTAATAAAGCCCCAAATACCAAGGCTGGGAATACCGCTACCATTAATTTTAAATAAAATTTATAGTCTTTAAAATTAAAAAAGGTTTTATAATACACCACAACCACAGAAAGAATGGCGGCTAGTTGAATCACAATTTCATATAAGTCTACAAATGGACTATCCTCAATCCCTAAAAATGGATTGGCGAATTTCATATGTGCTGTACTTGAAATAGGCAGAAATTCAGTAATACCCTCGATGATCGCTATTAAAATAGTTTGGATGGTGTTCATAGGATGGATTAAAAAAAGAGCGATGCAGGCATCGCTCTAATAAATTAGATAAGGACTATGCTTTTTTGAAAAGCGCATAAATTTCGACAATAAAACCTGCAATAATGAAAAGCGGTGCAAGTGTAATTCGTCTGAAACTGTATACCTCGTTTTCGTTAAATACGTTAGGGTCTGCGCTTTTTCCACCAGACATCAATAACATGCCTGCAATGATTAAAACGGCACCGATGATCATCCAGGTGTAATTGGATTTACCAAATAGGTCTAAAGATCTTTTTGTATTTTTCTGACTCATAATAAGTGGATTAATAAAGTTCGTCTAATTTCATTTTTAAATATTTCACTACGCTACGGTAGGTGCTTAATACAGAGATGCCAACACCGATCAGGATAAGGCCACCGAATAAAAGTATACTGCTACCAATGCCTTGTAAAGTGGCTAATTGAGGGAACTGTGCGCTTGCCCATTGGATTAAACCAAATAATAAAAAGATGGCAATTAGGGCGCTGATCAGTCCGTTCAATAAAGCGCGGATCACCAGAGGTTTAGAAATGAAGCCTCTAGTTGCACCTACCATTTGCATGGTTTTAATTAAAAAACGATTGCTAAACATCGCCAAACGAATGGTGTTGTCAATACTGATAATAACGATCGTGCATAAAATAACAGAGAACACTAAAAAGATCAAACCTACTTTAGTGGCACGTTCATTTAAACTAGTGACTAAACTTTTTGGATATTGAATATCAGCCACATCATTTTTGAAAGTGTTGGCGATACTAGCACTAATCACTGCTAAACTATCTGGATTAACATAATCTGCTTTCGCAAAAAAATCGATGCTTTCTGGTAATGGATTGACATCTAAAATCTTAGACCAATCCTCATTATTTTCTTTATTCCAAATGCTTTTTGCTTTTTCCTTGTCTACATATTCAACGTTCTTGGCATAAGGGGCAGCAGCAATAAAGGATTGAATTTTGCCCACCGTATTTTTGTCTGCAGTCCTTAAATAAACGCTAATTCTGATGTCTTCTTTAAAATTATCTCCAATTGCATGAAGGTTCAAGAAAAACCAACCCATAATGCCCATAATAAACAACACAATGGCTACGCCGACAATACTGTAGATATAGTTTGGTTTGCTTCTCTTTAAAGATCCATTTCCGGATACTGCCATAGCATTAAAATTTTACTTGTTCGCTCTGCAAATGTAGGGTTTTGAACGCTAAAGACTTACATTTGCATAGGTTGAATTATGCCCTTTTTTTGTTAAAAATAGGGGGTATACAGGGCCAATAGTTTCAAAACCGAATTTTTATAGATTTTTAAGAAAACTTAGCAGATGGAGTATCAATTTAGGACGATCGAAAAAAAATGGCAAACGAGCTGGAAAAATCAAAAAGCATATCAGGTTCCGAATCAAAGCAATAAACCTAAATGTTATGTGCTTGATATGTTTCCTTATCCAAGTGGAGCAGGTTTGCATGTGGGACATCCTTTAGGCTACATCGCTTCTGATATTTACAGTAGGTATAAAAGATTACAAGGTTTCAATGTCTTACATCCAATGGGCTATGATGCTTTTGGGTTACCTGCAGAGCAGTACGCAATTGAACATGGCGTTCATCCGGCTAAGAGTACCCATGGTAATATTGATAATTTTAGAAGTCAATTAGATAATATTGGATTTTGTTATGATTGGGATAGAGAAGTAAGAACCTGTGATGCCACTTATTACAAATGGACACAGTGGATTTTTTTACAATTGTTCAATAGTTATTTTGATAGGCAGTTGCAAAAAGCAAATCCAATCACTGCATTGGTAGCTGCTTTTGAAAAAGAAGGCAATCTGCATCATGTATGTCCAGCGGATGCGAACTTGCAATTCACTGCATCGGATTGGAAAACATGGGACGAAAAAGCACAACAAGATGTGTTGATGCAATATCGATTGGCTTTTTGTGGTTTTGGTGAAGTCAATTGGTGTGCTGCATTAGGTACCGTATTAGCAAATGACGAAGTGATTAATGGTTTTAGTGAAAGAGGCGGTCATCCCGTTGAAAAGAAGAAGTTGCGTCAATGGTATTTACGTATTACCGAATATGCAGATCGATTATTAACTGGATTAGACACGATACAGTTTAGCGATGCTATGAAAGAGATGCAGTCTAATTGGATTGGAAAAAGCTATGGCGCTGAAATTGATTTTAAAGTGGCCGATCATCAAGCTACTTTAACTGTATATACGACAAGGCCTGATACCGTTTTTGGCGTAGACTTTTTAGTAGTCGCACCAGAGCATGAGTTGATCCACGAGATTACTCCTGCATCCCATCAAAAAGAAGTAGCCGATTATATTGCTTATGTAAAAAGCAGAAGTGAACGTGAGCGTATTGCAGAGAAAAAAATTACTGGATGTTTCACCGGCGCATACGTAGTGAATCCATTCAATCAACAACGCATTCCAATTTGGATTTCTGAATATGTATTGGCTGGTTATGGCACTGGTGCAATCATGGCCGTGCCTTGTGGAGACGATCGTGACTTTAAATTTGCACAACATTTTAATATTCCAATTACCAATATCATTGGTGACGCATTTGACGGCACTACAGCCAATCCAACCAAGGAAGCTATTTTAACCAATAGTGATTTCTTAAATGGGGTGGTTCAAAAAGACGCCATTCAAATAGTGAATGACAAATTGGAAGCAATGGGTATTGGCAAAAAGAAAGTGAATTTCCGTATGCGCGATGCTGCTTTTAGTAGACAAAGGTATTGGGGTGAGCCATTTCCTATTCAATGGAAAAATGGCATTGCTTATCCTTTAGCAGAAACAGATTTGCCTTTGTTATTGCCTACTGTAGAAAACTATGGTCCAGGTCCAGATGGGGAAGGCCCATTAGCGAATATTGAAGATTGGAAAGCCAATCATTTTGAAACCAATACCATGCCTGGTTATGCAGGAAGCAGTTGGTATTTTTTAAGGTATATGGATCCTCATAATACCGATGCTTTTTGTGATAGAAAAGTGAGTGACTATTGGGGACAGGTAGATTTATACATTGGCGGAACAGAACATGCAGTGGGACATTTATTGTATAGCAGGATGTGGACCAAAGCTTTATTTGATTTAGGTCATATTGGCTTTGATGAACCATTCAAAAAATTATTGAACCAAGGAATGATCCAAGGTAGTTCTCGTTTTGTATACCGTAAAAGAGGTACACAGGTTTTTGTTTCTGCAGGTTTGGCGAAAACAATGGAAGTAGATCAATTGCATGTAGATGTAAACATAGTAGATGGCGTTGAATTAGATACTGCAGCTTTCAAAAAATGGAAGCCCGATTATGCCAATGCGACTTTTGAATTAGAAGATGGAAAATACATTTGCGGGGTAGAGGTGGAGAAGATGTCCAAGTCAAAGTTCAATACAGTGAATCCAGATGACTTAGTAGATAAATATGGTGCAGATACATTTAGAATGTATGAAATGTTTTTGGGTCCTGTGGAGCAAAGTAAACCTTGGGATACAAAAGGGATTGAAGGCGTGCATCGCTTTTTGAAAAAGTTATGGAGGTTATTTTATGACGAGCAGAAGGGCAAACTTTGGGTTGATGAAAAAGCGACTCCTGAGGAATTAAAAGTATTGCATAAGACGATCAAGAAAATTGAGGAAGATACCGAAAGACATAGCTTCAATACGGCGGTAAGTAGTTTTATGATTTGTGTGAATGAATTGTTTGACCTAGGCTGTCATAAAAAAGAAGTCTTAGAGCAGGTTTTAGTTTTACTAACCCCCTATGCGCCACATATTAGTGAGGAATTATGGTCCTTATTAGGTAACCAAGGCTTAGTGATTGACGCAAGCTTCCCGGTATTTGATGCCCAATATGTCACTGAAACTTCAAAAGAATACCCAGTGAGTATCAATGGAAAAGTAAGAACCAATATCCCTATTGCCCTGGATGCTTCAGAGGCGCAGGTACATGAAATTGTCCTGAGCAATGAATTGGTACAAAAATGGATGGAAGGAAAACCAATAAAAAAACTCATATTCGTAAAAGGTAAAATGATCAATGTGGTGATCTAATCCGCAAAATAAATACTATGAAAAAAACAATCTTTATTTCAGCTATTTTGTCTTTGCTTTCTTTATCAAGTATAGCACAAATGGCGCCTAATGGTATGCCTCGTTTTATTAAATGGGTAGACAATACACAAATGGTATTGAATACTAAAAGAGGAGAAGATGCAAGTCCTAAAAATTACATCTACAATGTAGTGACCAAGCAGTATACTGTTGCGCCTGCAGACGCCGTACCTACTGAAAAATCAGTGCTTATTAAGAAAGGTGATTTGTTTTTAAAAGACAATGGAACCGAAGTTCAATTGACATTTGATAAGGCAGAAGAAAAAAATCCTACTTTATCTCCAGACGGGAATTATGTAGGCTATACAAAGAACAATAATTTATATACCTTATCCTTGGCGACTAAAAAGGAAGTAGCGATTACCAACGATGGTGCAACGGGCATTTTGAATGGTTATGCTAGCTGGGTTTATTTTGAAGAAATATTTGGACGTCCTACACAGTATCGTGCATTTTGGTGGAGTCCAGATAGTAAATATATTTCCTTCATGCGTTTTGACGAGCGCAAAGTGCCTATGTTCCCTATCTATAATAGCGATGGTCAGCATGGATTTGTAGAAGAGACAAGGTATCCAAAAGCGGGAGATCAAAACCCCACTGTAAAAATTGGTTGGACGACACCTGAAGGGGGTGCAATTACTTGGGCAGATTTTAATGATCAGGAAGATCAATATTTTGGATGGCCTATCTGGAATCCAAACAACAATAGTATGTGGTTAAGTTGGATGGATCGTGGTCAAAATAACTTAAAGATCTATGAATTGGACATGGCTACTGGCAGTAAAAAACCAGTGTATGCTGAATACCAAAAAACATGGATCGATTTAGAAGACAGAACAGGAGGTAGGATTAATTTCATCCCTAATAATAAAGGATACATTGCACAGTCTGATGCGAGTGGTTGGAATCAATTGTATATGCATGACATGGGCGGTAAATTACTTTACCCAATTACTGCTGGAAAATTTACAGTTTTAGGGATTCGTCAAATTGATGAAAAGAATAAAACAATTTATTTTACTGCAAGAGGTATTGAAAGTTCAGCAAGAATAGATTTGTATTCTATTGGGTTTGATGGTAAAAATCAAAAAAGATTAACGGTGGGTGATTTTAATAATGCTCAAGTTTATTTAGCACCCGATGCGAAGCATTTTGTAACGGTGTATAGTAATGTTCAAACGCCAACTTCTATTGCAGTAATCAATTCGCAAAAGAAAACAGTGGAAGTATTAGGCAGTTCAGCTACTGCTAATAATGATCCAAGCAAATTGGCAAAGACCGAATTGATTCGCATTAAAAGTGCGGACGGTTTATTTGAATTGCCAGCTATGGTGACTTGGCCTAAAAATATGGATCCAAATAAAAAGTATCCATTGTTAGTGAGTATTTATGGCGGACCAAATGCAGGAACCGTAATGGATAGTTGGTCTTCTAACCCCACCAAAGAAGCTTGGGCAGAAGAAGGCTTGATTCAAGTAGCATTCGACCATAGAGCGAGTGGACATTTTGGTAAAGAAGGCGTAAACTATATGTACCGTAACCTTGGCTATTGGGAAATGCAAGATTATATGACCATGGCAAAATGGTTTATTGCCAATGGGCAAGCAGATCCTACTAAAATTGCGATCACTGGATTTAGTTATGGTGGTTACATGAGTTGTTATGCGTTGACTTATGGCTCATCTGTATTTACACATGCAATGGCGGGCGGAAGTGTCACTGCATGGGAATTGTATGATTCACATTATACAGAAAGATTCATGGATACGCCAGCAGAAAATCCAGAAGGATATAAGTCTGGTAATGTCATGACACATATCAAAAACTTTAAAGGAGTATTGCAATTAGTCCATGGCACGATGGATGACAATGTGCATATGCAAAACTCTATTCAATTATTAAGTGCTTTGCAAGACCAAGGAAAGTCAGTTGAATTCATGTTATATCCTGGTGGACGTCATGGATGGGGTGGTGCAAAAGGCAAGCATTTTACTGATTTAAAGAATCAATTTATTTACAAACACTTATTGGAAAAGGCAATGCCTGCTTCAAAATAATTTAATCGATGTCAAACCCAAACTTGGATAGACCATTTCAAAATATACAACCTCAGGACAAAGAGTTTGAAAATACAATTCGTCCTGCAGCGATGGACGCTTTTGCAGGTCAGCCACAGTTGATAGAAAATATTAGCATTTTTATCAAAGCTGCTAAGCTTAGGGGAGAGGCATTGGATCATATCTTGTTTCATGGCCCTCCTGGTTTAGGTAAAACGACTTTAAGTCGAATTGTAGCCAATGAGATGGGGGTGCAGATTAAAGAAACTTCTGGTCCTGTCATCGAAAAGCCAAGCGATTTGGCTGGTTTGCTGACAAGCTTAGAGCCCAATGATGTGTTGTTTATTGATGAGATACATCGATTGAGTACCGTGGTAGAAGAGTATTTGTATGCTGCTATGGAAGATTATAAAATTGACATATTAATTGATAGTGGACCAAATGCAAGAACCGTACAAATTAATTTAAATCCATTCACCTTGGTGGGTGCAACCACTAGAAGTGGTTTATTGACTGCGCCTTTGTTGTCTCGTTTTGGTATCAAATCAAGGTTGGAATATTATCCTGCAAACGTCTTACAGAAAATCATTGAAAGAAGTGCAGGCATCTTAGAAGTTAAGGTAGATTCAAGTGCAGCAGGCGAGATCGCAAGACGAAGTAGAGGCACGCCAAGAATAGCGAATGGTTTATTAAGAAGGGTACGCGATTTTGCTCAAGTGCTGAATGACGGCAAAGTAGATTTAGGTATTACACAACATGCTTTAAAAGCTTTGAATGTAGATGAGCATGGCTTAGACGAAATGGACAATCGTATTTTATTGGCTATCATCGAAAAATTCAAAGGAGGGCCTGTTGGTATTACGACGATTGCAACTGCGGTGGGCGAAGAGGCTGGCACGATCGAAGAAGTATATGAACCATTTTTAATTCAAGAAGGATTCCTGCAAAGAACACCAAGGGGTAGGGAAGTGACTTATAAAGCCTATGAACACCTTGGGAAGGCTAAAGGACAAGGCTTTGGTGACAATCCAGAACTTTTTAGATAATAAAAAAGCCTCCGAATCGGAGGCTTTTTTTGAAATCGTTTTTATTTTTTATTGCACTACTAATCTAAATCCATTCCCGTGAATATTCACGATTTCAATAGTGGCATCTTCTTTTAAATATTTTCTCAATTTTGCAATGTATACGTCCATGCTTCTTCCATTAAAGTAAGTATCACTGCCCCATATTTTCTTTAAAGCTTTTTCTCTCGTTAATAAATCATTTTTATGCTCAGCAAGCATTTTCAATAATTCATTTTCTTTTGGAGAAAGAATTTGAGTATTTTCTTTGAATTTTAATTCCCTCAATTTTGGATTAAAATGGTAAGCGCCTAGTTCAAATTCTAAATTGTCGGTTACTTTATTGTCTTCCTCGTTGCGTTTTATAATTGCTTTGATTTTGTGCATCAATACATCGCTGTCAAAGGGCTTAGTGATATAATCATCTGCTCCAAGTCTATAGCCATGCAAAATATCTTCTTTTAATGTTTTAGCACTTAAAAAGAACAAAGGCACATCTGGATCAATATCTCTAATTTCTTCTGCTAAAGTAAATCCATCTACATTCGGCATCATCACGTCCAATAAACAAAGGTCAAATTTTTCACGTTGAAAGGCACCTAAGCCTAATCTGCCATCTCTTTCTAAAGTGACTTCGTATTCGTTTAATTCTAAATAATTTTTTAATACCAATCCTAGATTGCTATCATCTTCGCATAAAAGGATCTTATACTTCTTCTTGTCTTCCATAATTGATTGCTTTGTGTAAAGAAACACATTTTAATTTTTAACCTATAAAATGAGTTTCCAATCTTTTGTTAAAATATACCTATTGCTTCGTACTTGTACAAAGGTCGCAAATTCCGCAGGTTTGAGGGGCTTTTTCACCAAAATATTCGGCCAAAAATACATTTCTACATTGAATTGTTCGCTTTGCTAAATAATCCCTCATGGCATGGATGCGGTCTTCAAATGCCAACTTTCTTGCTTGGTATTGATCTAGGTTCAGGGTCATATATTCAGCAGAAGCCCTATTCCATTTAAATTGAACAATGGGTTGGTTGGCTTTTTGTTCTAAGGAAATCATGCCATACTGTTGTAATTGTTTCAATTCCGATTGCACAAATGCAGTATCTCTTTGTAATAAATTTGCAAGCACCCCTTCATTTATAAATTGTGGACTATCTAAAATGCCACCATAAGTTCTTAATAAGGTTTGCAAAACAAATCCACTAGTGGGGTATTGCTTTTCGAACAGTTGAATACTAATTCTATTTTCAATTACTTGCACCAGGGTTGGCTTAAAAGAACTAGGGGAAAATTTCACATGTCCTTCTTGCTCTATCCATTGTAAAGCATTTCTTGCAATGATTTTATCCCATTTGAACTGTACACAAAAGGAGTCAAAGTCAAATAAAAATTGTTGGAGTTCGCCCATGCCAACAGGCAATTGTACAAAGTCAGCAAGGTCTTGAAAAACTTTCTTGATCACAGGGATAGGTGGAATCTTTTTTTCTTGTAATTGATTCCAGTAATCTAAATCGTTTTGTTGATAGAGTAGGATGGCTTTTGCAGGCTGTCCATCTCTTCCTGCTCTTCCGGCCTCCTGGTAATATTGTTCTATGCTGCCTGGAATATCAAAATGCATCACGGCACGGACATTTGTTTTATTGATACCCATGCCAAATGCACTGGTAGCAACCATGACCTGTATTTGGTCCTGCATCCATTGTTCCTGAGCGTATTTTCTTTCGGCTAATTCCATACCAGCATGGTAGCCTGCTACAGAAAATCCATAGCTCGTTAACATGGTGGTAAGCTGCGCTACATTGTTTCTTGTATTGCAATAAATGATGACGGAGCCAGCAATGTCTTTTAGTAAATTCTTAAGTACAAATAATTTCACCGATTCCTTTCGCACTTCGTAGCTTAGGTTAGGTCGCAAAAATTGATCCGTAATTAAATTTGCATTTGGTACGCCCAATTGTTTTAGCATATCCTGTTGCACCAATGGAATGGCAGACGCAGTCATTGCTAAAATTGGAATCGCAGGGAAAGTCTTTTTTAGAAAATCCAATTTTCGATAGCTTGGTCTAAAATCATAGCCCCATTGAGAGATACAATGTGCTTCATCTATAGCGAACAATTGAATAGGTAAACCACTCAATAAGGTTTGAAAATGTTTTTGCGCTAGTTTTTCTGGGGAACAATAAATGAACTGGTATTTTTTTGCTTCAATCTCTTTAAAGACAATGGATTCCTCGTATGCACTTAATTGACTCCCTACTAAAACTGCTTTTAATTGTTTTGAAACAAGGTCTTTCACTTGATCCTGCATCAAGGCAATTAAAGGACTGATGACTACACAGATGCCTCTCTGATAAATAGTAGGTACTTGAAAACAGATGGATTTGCCTGCGCCAGTAGGAAGCAATGCAAGTGTATCCTTGCCTGAAAGGATCGATTCAATCACGGCCAATTGTTGTGGCCTGAAAGCGTCATAGTTCCAATGCTTTTTTAATATATTTTCTAAGGCTTTCAAAAACTTAGTCTAATTTCTTTTTAAATAATCTTAAGGAGTTTAATGCCAATACGACATCACTTAATGCCATAATAAGAGCACCATAAGTGGGTCCCCAGGTGCCCAAGAATCCTAAGGCAGCTACTGGAATGGCAATGATATTGTAAGAAAATGCCCAGCCTAAATTTTCTTTAATAGTTTGGTAGGTTTTTCTTCCAAGTACCAAAGACATAGGTAGGTTCTTTAAACCATTATTCATTAAAACCACTTGGGCACTTTGTATAGCAATATGCGAAGCATTGCTTAATGAAATACCAATGGTTGCTTTTGCCAATGCAGGCGCATCATTGATACCATCGCCGACCATTGCGGTTGGTGCTATATTGGTTAATGCTGCAAGTTTGTTTAATTTATCTGCAGGACTTTGTTCCGCGATAATTTCTTGAATGCCCAATGCTTGACCCACTTGTTGACATTTTTCTTTTCTGTCACCGCTTAATAAAATGGTATGAATACCTTGACGATGTAATTGCTCAATCACGCCTTTTGCTTCTGGCCTGATCTGATCTGCTACATCAATCCAGCCCATCAATTGATTATTCTTTTGTATGTATATATTATGTCCGTCTTCTGCGCCCTGGTCTGTAAGTGTTTTGAAAGAACCAGCCCAATAGGTATTTCCAGCTTTATCTGTTGCTTGAATGCCCATGCCTTTTACTTCTTCTATAGTAGCCCATGGTAATTGCTCTGTAGTTTTCCAGGCTTCTTTGATACAATTGGCAATGGGATGATTGGAATATTTTTCTAAAGCATAGGTTATATTTTTAAATGCTTGTTCCGTCATTTGTCCTTCCGCTTCTGGGGCTAGTTTAAAACTACTAATTTCAAAATGACCTGTGGTCAAGGTGCCTGTTTTATCAAATACAACTTGTTTGATATCTTTAAAAGTTTCAAGGCTTTTTGCATTTTTAAATAAGACACCGTTTCTTGCGCCTCTACCTAGTCCAACTGCAATAGCAGCAGGGGTGGCTAATCCCATCGCGCATGGGCAAGAAATAACTAAGACTGCAATGGCTCTTAACATGCTTTCGCTAAATCCAATGGGCGTTAAAAAGTAATTACCTATTAATGTCAATAAAGCAATACCTACCACTAATGGCACAAAGATGGCGCTAATTTTATCTGCTAATACTTGCACAGGCGGCTTTTCACCTTGTGCTGCTTTGACCATTTTTAAAATATTCGCTAAAACGGTTTGATCACCAACTGCAGTGACATAGGCTTTGATACTGCCATTTTCGACGGTACTACCGCCTAATAAAATATCTTTCATCTTACGATGTACCGGAACACTTTCTCCCGTTACAATGGCTTCGTTTACATTCGCTTCACCCGATAATATTTTACAATCCATCGGTACTGTTTCGCCTGAATTGATCAATAAAATATCACCCACTTTTAAAGTATCTGCTGCTACATTGAAAATGATTTCTTTATGGTGTTCGTCAAATACAATCATATTGGCCATCACTTTTTGTGCTTTTACTAAATCTTTTAAAGCACGTTGTGTTGAGGCAATAGAGGCATCTTCTAAATAATTACCAAAAAATACAAAAGTGATAATGCTCGCAGTCGTTTCGTAATAAGCAAACTGTGCACCTTGTCCAATGAGCGTGCCATATAAGCTATAGCCAAAAGAGGCAAGGGCGCCAATGGATACCAATACATTCATATTGGGGATACCATGCTTTAAACTATTGAGCGCACTTTTTCCAAAATAATTTATCCCTACTAAAAAAACAGGGAGTGTAAGTCCTAGCTGAACATAAGGTTGCATCAACCAATGAATATGGATTCCTGGAATCATATGAACCATCAGGGGGATCGTAAAAATCAAAGAGAAGAAAGCACGTTCTTTATTGTTGTCCAACCATTTTTTTGCTACTTCCTCATCGGCTTGTCCTCTTACTTTATAACCAAGGTCCTGTATGCCCTTGATCAAAGCAGGTTTTTGCGCAGGGTCTACCAATTCAAATTGAACTTCGCCTTCCATGAAGTTGACTTTGGGTTCCTGTATGCCTTTGCTATTTAAATATTTATGAATGGATAACGCGCAATTGGTACAGCTCATTCCATCTACTTTCCATTGAATGTTTTCCATAGGGGTCGATTTATAACATAAAGGTACGAAACCATTTTAGGATTGTATTTGAAGCTTTATATTTGCAATATGGACCTTATCTATACATTAGCAGAAACAGATCAAGTGGCGGCGCAATTGGTAGCGCAGTATGCCTCGAAACCGGTATGGGTATTTAAAGCCCCGATGGGTGCGGGCAAAACAACTTTGATTGCAGCAATTGGCAGGGCATTAGGTATTCAGCAGGCCATGTCTAGTCCTACTTTCTCCATCATGAATGAGTATCAAATTCAGGGTAAATTAATTTACCATATGGATTGGTATCGATTAGACAGTGAAGCCGAGGCAAGACAGGCAGGCGTAGAAGCTGCTTTAGAGGACGCTGATTTGTCTTTAGTAGAGTGGCCAGAAAAAGCCCCCAATTTAGTGCCAGATGACGCATTGGTGGTCAGCATTGAACTAATTGATCCGAATCAAAGACGCATCGTTTGCGCCTAATATATCCTGCTTAATAAAGGCATATCCAATCAAGCTCCAAGGCTTGAATCAATTGTATTTTTGTATCTTCATAAAAATATTTACTATGAGTGTCACAAAGCCCCAAATTCATCCATCCTTTTCATATGAAACGCAGGAAGAAGTATTGGATATACCTCATAGTGCAAAACCTTTGTTAATTGGTATTCCTAAAGAAACCGCATTCCAAGAAAATAGAGTGGGGTTGATTCCAGAAGCGGTGGGTGTATTGGTTGCCAATGGACATCGTGTCATGGTAGAGGCAGGTGCTGGATTAGGGAGTAGGTATACAGACAAAGATTATGCAGAAGCGGGTGCGGAAATTGTATTTGAAAAATCAGCGGTGTACCAATGTCCTATCCTTATTAAAACAGCGCCGCCGGTAGAATCTGATTTGCCTTATTTGCAGATGTACCAAACCATCATTTCACCACTACATCTTTCTGCGATCAAACAAGAAGTACTAGTGCAATTGATGGCTAAAAAAATTACTGCATTATCCATTGAAAATATTAAAGATGAAAATCAAAACTATCCTATTCTCAGAAGCATGAGCGAGATTGTAGGTAGTGCGGTGATGTTGATTGCAGGACAATATTTAAGTAGTTTTAATCAAGGTAAAGGCGTTTTGTTAGGCGGTATAAGTGGTGTGCCACCCACTAAAGTAGTGGTGATTGGCGCAGACATAACTGGAGAATTTGCAGTGCGTAATGCATTGGCATTAGGGGCGAGTGTAAAAGTATTTGACAATAATGTATCAAGGTTGCAAAGGCTGCAAAATAATTTAGGACAACGTGTTTGGACCTCTGTGATTGAACCTAATATTTTAGCGAAGCAATTAAAGACCTGTGAAGTAGCTGTTGGGGCATTAAGAAATGAGATAGGAAGGGCGCCCATTGTAGTGACAGAGGAAATGGTTATGAATATGCGTCCAGGAAGCATCATCATTGATGTAGCAGTGGATAGGGGTGGTTGTTTTGAGACCACTGAATTAACCAACCATGAAAAACCAATTGTTATCAAGCATGATGTAATACATTATGGCGTACCTAATATCCCAAGTGGTTTTGCAAGAACCGCGAGCCAAGCAATTAGCAATGTATTAATGCATTTAATGGTAGAGATAGGAGATCAGGGTGGTTTAGAGGAAATCATCTGGCACCACGTGCATTTGCGCGAAGGAGTATATTTATACAAAGGGGCATTGACTGATTTTTACATCAGTGAAAAGTGTAATTTAAAATATACCGATTTGAATTTGTTGATTGCTAGTAGAAGTTAAACCCAAAGAAGCGCAGTCGGTTCAAGCAAGTTTTCCCTTGCTGTTGTAGCTCCAATTTATTTTTTGTAAGCGGTGATGGCCAATTGTTGGTCACAAAAATGATATTCTTCTGGGTCATTACTTGCGACAATAATTAACTTATGCATTGCATACTGAGCGATTAATTGTTGATAGGTTTGAATTCCTTCTTGATCCAAATTGCTGCAAGGTTCATCTAATAGCAAAATGGGTGCTTGGTCAAAAATGGCCAGTCCTAATTTCAATCTTTGTTTCATCCCGCTACTGAAATTCCTAATTTGTTTATCTGCCGCTTTTTCTAATCCTATCTTTGCTAAAATTTCTTGCGCGCTTAGCGTAGGCTGGATAGCTTTAAATTGTTGATGAAATTCAATTTGCTCTAATGCAGTTAATTCTTCCACCAATTCTAAATAGGGGGCAGCGATACTAATTTGTTTAAAAATAGCAGCAGCATCAATGGACTGGTCTGCATTTGACCAATGTATTGTTCCTTTTGTAAGTCCTATATAGCCAGCTATAATTTGTAATAAAGTACTTTTTCCTGATCCATTATTGCCTATCAATGCATAATGATGCCCTGTTGTAAATTCAAAATCAAGATGGGAGAAAATCCATTCCTGATGAAATCTTTTTGCAGCAGCGGTCAGGGTAATTTGCATATTAATCTTCTTCTGATGCGCCTTTTACAAAACGCTTAATAATACCTCTACCACTTTCTCTGATAAATGTAACAATCTCGTCGCGCTCATCTGTTGCAGGTAATTCTTCTTCAATAAATGCAAGTGCTTGTGTGGTATTCATTCCTTTATTGAAAATATAACGGTAGATGTCTAAGATATGATTGATCTTTTCTAAATCAAATCCTCTGCGCTTTAAGCCAACACTATTGACACCACCGTAGCTCAGTGGATTACGTACTGCTTTGATATAAGGAGGCACATCTTTGCTCACCAAACTTCCCCCAGCGATATACGCATGTTGGCCAATTTGAACAAATTGATGCACGGCACTTACCCCAGCGATCCAAGCATAATCACCTAGTGTAACGTGTCCTGCTACTTGTACGCTATTGCTTAAAATACAATGATTGCCAATGATACAGTCGTGCGCAATATGGCTATAGGCCATGATCAAACAATGGCTGCCCACTTTGGTTACCCAACGATCCGAAGTACCTCTATTGATGGTCACAAATTCTCTGATGGTAGTATGGTCTCCAATTTCAACGGTGGTTTTTTCGCCATTGAATTTTAAGTCTTGAGGATCGGCGCCAATTACGGCACCAGGGAAGATGCGGCAATTTTTTCCAACAGTCGTCCCATTCATAATGGTAACATTACTTCCAATCCAAGTGCCTTCTCCAATAGTTACATCACTATGTATCACAGTAAAAGGATCAATCTTTACATTGGATGCTACTTTTGCATTAGGATCTATATAAGTAAATGGATGCGTCATAGGTATAATTTTATTCTGCTCTTTTTACAACTTGAGCAACAAGTTCTGCCTCTGTAGCTACTTTGCCATTTACATAGACAGTGCCACGCATTTCGCAAATACCTCTGCGAATTGGAGCCATCAATTCTAATTTAAGCAACATGGTATCACCTGGTTTTACCATTTGTTTAAATTTACAATTGTTAATTTTTAAAAAATAAGTATCGTATGTGCCTTGTGGCATCGCATTGATACAAAGGATTCCACCAGTTTGTGCTAAAGCTTCAATTTGTAACACACCTGGCATCACTGGATTACCTGGAAAATGACCAGGGAAAAACCATTCATTGAAAGTCACATTCTTAACCCCAACAATGCAGGTGTCACTTAATTCAATAATCTTGTCTACCAATAAAAATGGATGACGATGTGGTAAAGTTTTTTCTATTTGCTCTAAAGTATAAACAGGCGTTGCGCTAGGATCATAAACAGGTACATCTTTTACATGCTTGTTCTTTTTGATGTACTGCTTTATTTTTTTAGCAAACTCAACGTTACTGCTATGACCAGGTCGGTTGGCAATGATTCTTGCTTTAATAGGATAACCAATTAATGCTAAGTCGCCCACCACATCAAGCAATTTATGTCTTGCTGGTTCATTCGGGAACCTTAATTCCAAATTATTTAAATAGCCTTCGCTTTTTACTTCAATTTTTTCGCGCTTGAAAACTTTTGCTAACCTGCCCATTTCTTCATTGGTAACAGGCTTGTCCACAACAACGATGGCGTTATTGATATCCCCACCTTTAATTAAATCATGTTCTAATAAAGTCTCTAATTCATGTAGGAAACAAAAAGTTCTACAAGGTGCAATTTCAGCTTTAAAATCTTTAATTGTTTTTAAGGCAGCATGTTGGGTACCTAAAACTGGACTATTAAAATCAATCAAAGTGGTGATTTGATAATCTAGTGCAGGTAGCGCAACCATTTCAACTCGCTTGTCTTCGTCGTAATGAAAAATATTTTCATCAATACTATACCAAGCTTTTGCCGCATCTTGTTCCAATACGCCAGCTTTTTCAATCGCTTCGATAAAAGGAGATGAACTTCCATCCATGATTGGAATCTCTGGGCCATTCAATTCGATTAAAGCATTGTCGACACCTTTTCCTACTAAGGCAGCAAGAATATGTTCTACCGTGCTCACTTTCGCATCTCCCACCTGAAGTGTGGTACCACGACTTGTATCGGTTACTAAATCACAATCTGCTTTTATGATTGGTTGATTAGGAAGATCTACTCTTTGAAACTGAATACCATATCCTGGGTTAGCTGGATGTAAGGTCATATCCACTAAAATGCCCGTATGCAATCCAGTGCCACTGATACTGATACTTTGTTGAAGTGTATGTTGCTTATCGGGATTGAAATGTTGATCCATGTGTAACTAATTTAGAATAGCTTACTTAAAAGCTTGATTTTAAGCAAAAATACGGCCGAATTAGCCTTTTTGAGACAGTTGCTGTACTAATATTTCCAGTTCTTGGAGTCTTTTTTCCATTTCTGGGAGGTTTTTAACGTAAACCTGGCTTCTTAGGCTTTGTTTTTGATCTCCAGCAGGGTTGCCTGTAAGTGTAGTTTGGGGTGTTTTAACCGATTTGGTTACACCACTTTGTGCAGCAATTTTAACCCCATCTGCCACCTGGATATGTCCTGCAAATCCAACCTGACCACCCACCATCACATTTTGTCCAATTTTAGTACTGCCACTGATGCCTGTTTGAGCAGCAATTACCGTATTGGATCCTATTTCTGCATTGTGTGCAATTTGAATGAGGTTATCTAATTTAACGCCTTTTCTTATCACAGTAGAGCCAATCGTTGCTCTATCAATAGTCGTATTAGCGCCTATTTCTACTTCATCTTCTATCACCACATTGCCTAGTTGAGGTACTTTTTGAAAACTTCCATCTTCTTTTGGGGCAAATCCAAATCCATCACTTCCAATAATACTGCCACTATGGATCGTAACATGATTACCGATCACGCAGTCTGCATAAATTACTACACCAGGATGAATTGTAACATTGTTGCCAATTTTTACATTTTCACCAATCACCACATTGCTAAATATTTTTACGTTGTCACCTAATACAGCGGCTTCGCTGATATAGGCAAAAGCAGCAATAAAATGTCCTTCACCTAATGTTGCTGTTGGAGCAATAAATGAGGGTGTTTGAATACCCACTAAATTTTGTGTTTTGAGGGCTTGGTATTTTGTAAGTAGGGTTGCGAATGCAGCGTATGCATCAGGAACTCTAATGAGTGTTGCATTTATTTTTTGCTTAAGCACTTGCTTGTCACTAATGATAATGATAGATGCTGCGGTCGTGTATAAAAATTCTTCGTATTTAGGGTTTGCTAAAAAGGAGAGTTGCCCTAATTGAGCTTCTTCAATTTTACCAAAATTTTTGACAGTCACAGATGCGTCACCTTCAACCTGACCTTGAATCATCATTGCTATCTGTTGGGCACTAAATTCTAACATGCGTTGCTTGTTTAAATGAATTGGGGGGTTATTCGCTTAGCGAACAAATGTAAAATTTTTTGACTGGGGTAGAAAGACTTTCAACGATTAATGCGTTTTGTACCTCTGAAATGGTAGAAATTTCACCTTTTTTTAGCAAAATATGAATGTTCTCACTATCATTCTTGTACAAGGTATTGCTTGTTTCTCCTTTAAAACAAAGAAATGCTGCACCTGCTTCATCCACTTTGAACTTTGATTTTGTTGCTTGGATTGCCTCTTGCAAAGTAGCTTCATCAATCGGCTCGGATTGAAGTTGACACTTGTAGATTTTACGATTCAATAATCTATTGCATAATAAAGATAAAATTGGATCAGGATGTGTTTGCCATTTTTTGATAGCGAACATAATATCTGTGTCATCTAATTGACAATAAGCTGCTATATCAATTTGCTCCAGTGCACTAAAATTGTTGGATAAAAAATAATCCAAAATGCCTCCTGTTGCAATTGCATTGTCTTTAGCTTCGGTCAATTGTCTTGCTCTCTGTATAATCTTCACCAACATATTTTCTGCAGCAATGACTGTTTTATGACGGTATACTTGCCAGTACATTAATCTTCTTGCTACTAAAAATTTCTCCACACTATTAATGCCTTTTTCTTCGACCAATAAAACATTGTCTTTTACATTCAGCATTTTTATAATGCGCTCATAACCAATCACGCCTTCGCTCACCCCAGTAAAAAAGCTATCTCTAGACAAATAGTCTAGTCTATCCACATCTAGTTGTCCACTGATTAATTGGTGTAAAAATGTTTTTGGATATTGGTTGGTAAAAATGCGAATCGCTAAATCTAGTTTCCCATTTAATGCAGGATTAGGGTCGGCATTTAGTTGTTGCATGATCAATAAAGAGAGGGACTCGTGGTGTACTCCTTTGATCAATACATTTTCTAATGCATGTGAATAAGGTCCATGGCCAATATCGTGCATTAGGATAGCGGCTTTCGCAGCCTGTGCTTCTTCTGGACTAATATCAACACCTTTATCTTTAAGTTCATTGATTGCATTACACATGAGCTGGTAAGCTCCAAGTGAATGATGCAAACGCGTGTGTACCGCGCCAGGATAAACCAAGTTCGCCAATGCCATTTGTTGCACCCTTCTTAAGCGTTGAAAAAAAGGATGGTTAAAGAGGGCAAATATCAATGGGTCATTGATGGTAATAAAACCATGAACAGGGTCATTGATCATTTTTCGAGTCAAAAATTCCATAGGCTAAATGTGTTGACAAAGGTACGAAATGTGAATAACTCCTGCGTTTTATTTAAAAATGGACTGTTTCAAAAAACTATCTTTGTAGCAGCGGTAAATCAAGGTAAACCCTACTTAAAACAGCCCATTTTTATGAAAATCACACAAGGCACTTTAGATAAATTAGAGGATATATTAGGCGAATCTGAATATGTGGTAAGGTATGAGCGTGGCAATTTCCAAAGTGGATGGTGTTTGCTTGAATCAAAGAAAATTGTCGTTCTAAATAAATTTTTGAACTTGGAAGCAAGGATTAATACTTTACTAGAATTGATCCCACAATTAGCAATTGACTTTGATAAGTTGACGCATGACTCTCAAAAGTTATACGAGGAAGTGAAGCGCATTGCCTTGACAGAAGCATAATTAATTAACCCTTTTGCTTTGTTACGAATCACCATTTTAGGATCAGGCACCAGTACTGGAGTGCCATTAATAGGCTGTAACTGTCCTGTTTGTACCTCGAATGATCCTAAAGACAATAGATTAAGAACAAGTATTAAGATTGAATCCGAAACCACCTGTATTATCATAGATACCACGCCAGATTTCAGGTATCAAATGCTACGCACCAATACGACAAAAATAGATGCAGTGGTTTTTACCCATCCACATAGAGATCATTATGCAGGATTAGATGATATTAGACCTTATAATTTTTTCTCAGGGAAGTCGATGCCGATCTATGCAAATGAGATTACCCAAGTAGCCATTCGTCGTGATTTTTATTATGCTTTCGAAGCAAATAAAGCAGCTGGCCTACCAGAAATGCAATTACTTACTATTGATCAGGAACAGCCTTTTACCATTGGAGATATTCAATTGATACCCATTCAAGTGATGCACCAAGACATGCCCGTATTAGGATTTAGAGTAGGTGATTTTACCTATATCACGGATGCAAATTTTATCGCAGCAGCAGAACTTGAAAAGATTAAGGGTTCAAAAATACTTATCCTCAATGCGCTTCGTCCTGATCCACATCCAACACATTTTACTTTAGCAGAAGCAATTGAGCTAGCAACTAATTTAGCTGTGCCACAAACTTATTTTACGCATTTTAGCCATCAGATTGGCTTGCATCAAGAAGTGGATCCTAGTTTGCCCAAAGGCATTGCCATGGCCTATGACGGCTTGGAGCTTCTTTTAGAAAACGCTTTTTAATAAGTAGTTTTACGCAGTTTAGCAACCAATTGATTGAGTAGTTTTATCGAAATACAACTATGCATTTCGATTGGAAAGCTTATTTCATTTTCACCGACAAAGAACAGAAAGGGATTATAGTGCTAGGATGTATTTTGTCCTGCAGTTTATTGTTGCATTATTTGCTTCCATCCAATGCAGGCTCTAATTCAACAGTGGATCAAAAAGCAGGAACAGTGAAGGCCTTATTTTATTTTGATCCCAATGTATTGGATACGAATCAGGGTATACGTTTAGGACTAACCACAAAACAAATGCGTATTCTATATAATTATAGAGCAAAAGGAGGACGCTTTTACAAAAAAGAAGATTTATTAAAATGGTATAGCTTATCTAAAGCGCAGGCAACTCAATTGATGCCCTGGTTCCGAATTCAATCAAATAGCACAGTGCACAACAAAAAATTTAAGACAGCTCAAATACAAAAAATGGATATCAATCATCCAGGTTTTGATGCATGGAAAAACAGCACAGGCTTGCCTGATTATAAAATAAAAAGAATTCTAGCCTATCAAAAATGGTCCGGAGGCTTTACGAGTTTACAAGGTCTACAAAAAGTGCATGGATTGACTGCTTATGATTATGAGATGATTCGGCCCTATCTTACATACCAACCAAAAATCAATGCAAGTAGGACTTACCAAACCATGCGTTTTGAGGACTGGATGGCATTGGGCATCTTTGATGAAAAAACAGTTTGGGCAATCTTGAAACGTAAAAAAAGCCAAGGGGGTAAGCTGACTTGGTCGGAAATGGTGGTACTGTTTGACCTTACAGAACAGGAGGGATTGGTACTTAAAAAAAGAACCAATCTAAGTAATTGAAATACAATTAAATAGATTGGTCAATCAGGTAAGGGCAAAAAAATGATTCAAAAATGAAGCGATATTAAAATAAAATCCTAAGTTTAGAAAAGGATTTAATCCTGAATATCGATTGCTTGCTTAAGAGGCTCCTTTCAAAAGGGGCCTTTTTTTATGCCTTATTTATGTTTGAAGATTTGATTTACTGCGCCACCTAACATTGGGAATTTTTCTTTCACAAATGCAGCAATCGTTTCGATAGATTGTTTTGCTTGCTCTGGTGTTACGCCTGCTTCTTTTACTAGACGGTCAATTAATTCTTGCATAGTTTTATTTTTATAAGTTAAAGATTGGTTTCGTTAAGCCACTTTAAGGCTGTTTATTTTACTTTTATCAAACATGTCTTTTGCGTAGTCTAAAGTCACGTTGAATGTCTTGGTGTCTGTGCCCGGAAGCTCATACATAGCTTGAGTGAATAAGCTTTCACAAATGCTTCTTAATCCTCTTGCGCCTAATTTGTATTCCATCGCTTTTGCAGTAATGAAATCATATACTGCTGGGTCAATAGTTAACTTGATATCTTCGATAGCAAACAATTGAGTGTATTGTTTGATAAGGGCATTTTTTGGTTCAGTTAAGATGTTTCTTAAGGTTTCAGCGTCTAAAGGCTCTAGGTGGGTTACGATTGGTAAACGACCTAGCATCTCCGGAATTAAACCAAATGTTTTTATGTCTTGTGCATTGACAAAGCGCAATAAGTTTTTACGTTGTAATTCTTGCTCGTCTTTATTAACACTAAATCCAATGGCATTGGTATTGATTCTTCTAGCAATGATTTTATCAATACCATCGAATGCACCTCCACAAATGAATAAAATATTTTTAGTATCTACTTTGATCATTTTTTGATCTGGATGCTTACGACCTCCTTGTGGTGGTACCAAAACTTCGGTGCCTTCGAGCATTTTTAATAAGCCTTGTTGTACCCCTTCGCCACTTACATCACGCGTAATAGAGGCATTATCACTTTTACGTGCGATCTTATCAATCTCGTCAATATATACAATGCCTCTTTGAGCAGCATCCACATCATAATCACAGTTCTGTAATAGACGCGTCAACATGCTTTCTACATCTTCTCCCACATAGCCTGCTTCTGTAAATACTGTAGCATCTACAATGGCAAAAGGCACATTCAATAATTTAGCAATGGTTTTAGCCAATAAGGTTTTACCAGTTCCTGTTTCCCCAATCATGATTACGTTGCTCTTTTCGATTTCAACTTCATTTTGATTGGTGCTCGGAAGATTGATGCGTTTAAAGTGGTTGTACACAGCAACACATAAAATCTTTTTCGCTTCTTCTTGGCCAATGATATATTGGTCCAAAAACGCTTTGATAGCTGTGGGCTTTTGAATTTTAAGGGTACCTGCTTTACCGGCTTCCTTTTTTTGGTGAAATTCTTTGTCTACAATTTCATGAGCATGTTCTATACAGTGCTCGCAAATATGACCTTCCTGTCCAGCAATCAGCATCTTCACTTCTTCTCTGCTTCGGCCACAAAAAGAACAATGTATATTTTCTGTCTTACTCATTTTCATTGATTCCTTATTTATAAACTCTTTGCAATTTTATCTACGATACCATATTCCACCGCTTCTTTCGCATTCATCCAATAGTCTCTATCAAAGTCAGCCATGATTTGTTCCATTGTCTTGTTACAGTTCTTCGCTAAAATTTGTGCACCTAATTCTTTTGTCTTTCTAATTTGTTCTGCTTGAATTTCGATATCGGCACTGGTCGCTTGAAAATAACCTCCTAAGCTTGGTTGGTGAATCATTACTTCGCCATGCGGGAAGATGGTACGTTTACCTTTCTCGCCCATACTTAATAAAATAGAACCCATACTTGCCGCTAAGCCCATACAGATAGTATGCACAGGGCTCTTAATCAAATTCATGGTATCAAACATCACCATACCACTTGTTACCACACCACCTGGGCTATTGATGTAAAAGTTAATTTCAGCACCCGGCTTATCTGCATCTAATAATAATAACTTAGTTACAATATCTTTCGCAGACTTATCATCTACTACACCCCATAAATAGATCGCTCTTTTTTCGAAAAATATTTGCTCCATTTTTCTATTCAAAAACGAAGGTGCATTGTCTTCTTTTTTATCTCCTCTTGGTTCTTCCTCTTCTTCCATTAAAAAACGATTCGTAAGTATCATATAAACAGTTTAAATTAAATGTTGGTTATTATTTCTTTACTTTTCTTGGGTTGGTCAATAAAACTTCATCCACCAATCCATAAGCTTTACCTTCTGCAGCGGTCATCCAGAAGTCTCTATCACAGTCCTTCGCCACTAACTCAACCTCCTTATGGGTATGTGTTGCAATGACTTCGTATAATTCGTGTTTCAATTTCTTGATTTCTCTTGCTGTAATTTCAATATCAGATGCTTGACCTCCGATCGCACCGCTTGGTTGGTGCAACATGATTCTGCTATGTCTTAATGCCGTTCTTTTACCTTCTACACCTGCACATAATAAAATCGCACCCATACTTGCTGCCATTCCAGTACAAATAGTGGCTACATCAGGGCTAATAAATTGCATGGTATCATAAATGCCTAATCCTGCATAGACGCTACCACCTGGGCTATTGATATACATTTGAATATCCTTGGTACGATCTGTACTTTCTAAGAAAAGCAATTGAGCTGTAACGATATTCGCTACATAATCATTGATGCCTTCACCCAAGAAAATAATTCTGTCCATCATTAAACGGCTAAACACGTCCATGCTCGCCACATTCATGGGTCTTTCTTCAATAATATAGGGTGTCAGGTTGGTGACACTATTTTGGTATTGGTGAAGACTATTACTTCCGATCCCTCTGTGTTTGATCGCGTATTTTTCAAATTCTTTTCCTATGTTCATAATTGCTTTTTTCTGTTCGTAAAGGTAAAACCTATTCTCCTAAGCTATTGCAAAAAGGGTGCCAAATTTGCCTTAAAAGACAAGTAAAATGGGGGATAGGAGGGCTCCCCGCGATTTAAATAGGTTTTTCAATAAAAAAGCCCCGCGGAATACGGGGCTTTTGTTAACTTATTAAAAGTAGTCTGTTTGATTAGTGCTTGTGGCTATTCAATAAATCGGCAAATTTCTCTGCAGCGATTGGCTCTTCTTTGGCAGTTACTTCTGCTTCTAAAGCATTGAATAATTTATCCGTGCTAATTCTGTGGTAGCTATCTTCTACAAACTTTCTGTCTTGCATCATACGTGCTGCATAATCTTCTAACCACTGGTCGTTGTCGCCCAATGCGCCTAATTGACCGCCCATGTAGCTCATCAATTGTTGCTTTGCAAAATTCTTTAAGTCGTCTGCAACCACTTCCAATTTATAGTCACCAATTAATTGCGTGCTAATCACGGTCCATTTTAATTGGTCTTGGAATACTGGATATTCTTTTTCTGCTTCTTCTTCGGTTCTTTGTTTTTCACCGCCTTTTTGCAACCAACGCTTTAAGAATGCAACTGGGAAGTCCATCTTCGTATGTTCGATCAAGCTATGGTAAATTTGATCGTGTACTTGATTTTTAGCTTGTTGCTCGTAATAACCTTCTATATCTTTCTTTACAGCCGCTTTGAATTCCGCTTCGTTGGTGATGGCTTGGTTTGGATAAGTCACTGTAAACAAAGTCTCGTCTAATGGCGCTTTCTCTACTAAGCCAACTTTAGTGATTACTAATTTGAAAAACTTATCTGCGTCTTCTTTTGTCAATGCTAAGTCGTTCAAAATGATATCCAATTCTTTCTCTTCAAAAGCTTTCTTCAACTGCAATACAACTGTATCGTCGTTCTTTTTGCCAATGAATGATTTTCTTTGTTTTTCGCTAAAGTATTTGATCAATAAAGAATTATCTTTTCTGATACCACCTTCTACTTCATTCCCTTCTTTATCAGACTCGATGAAAGTTACATTCAACACATTGTCTTCGCTCGTAGCTGCTTCTGGCTCAGTCATGTTGCCATTTCTGATTTGCAAACGCTCTACTTCGTTTTGAATCATTTCGTCCGTTACTTGAATTTTATATCTTTTAACTTTGATGTCTTTTGCTTTGATTTCAAAGCTTGGCTTTAAACCAATTTCAAAAGAAAAATCATAGTCAGTTGGATTGTTTTGATCCATAGTAGCGAATGCAGTTTCCAATGGAAGTGGTTGTGCAAAGATGTCAATCTTCTCTTTCGCGATATATTGGTTCATCTCGTTTTCAACTGTCTTTAAAATCACATCAGTGAAAACAGATTGTCCGTACATTTTTTTGATCATCCCAGCAGGTACCATTCCTTTTCTGAATCCAGGAATATTAGCCGTTTTGGCATGCTTTTTTAAACTTGTCTCGTAAGCAGTAAAATAATCTGCTTTAGAAATCGTCACCGTTAACTGATCATTTAAGGGTGCAATGTTGGTTCTTTTTATGGTTGCCATAAGTGTATTTTTACTACTTAATTGTATGGTTTAAGGGGGGCAAAGGTAATAAAAAAGGCCTCAAATGAGGCCTTTTTTATATAAAATCTGTGCGGATGGAGGGGGTCGAACCCACACGCCTCGCGGCGCTAGATCCTAAGTCTAGTGCGTCTGCCAATTTCGCCACATCCGCTTAGGGGCTGCAAACTTAAATGATTATTTTTAAAATTGGTCTAAGAACCCGACAATTTCCTCCAAATACTGTTGGTCAATGGTATCAAAATGAGCCAATTCGGTACTATCTACATCTAAAACACCAACTATTTGACCATTTTGAAAAACGGGAATGACAATTTCAGATCTTGAAGCACTGCTGCAAGCAATATGACCAGGAAATTTTTCTACATCGTCAACGATTAAGGTCATGCCTTTCTCCCAAGTGGTTCCACAAACGCCACGTCCTTTTTTAATGCGCGTACAAGCCACTGGTCCTTGAAATGGCGCTAATACCAATTCTTCGCCTTCTACCCAATAAAATCCCACCCATAACCAATTGAATTGTTCTTTGAGTGCCGCAGCAATATTGCCTAAGTTGGCGATTAAATTAGGCTCTCCTGTCATTAAACCTTTGATCTGTGGAATCAAAGATTCGTATTGTTCTTTTTTAGTGCCCTGATGCAGGGTTAAATCTTCTGCCATTAGTTTGATTTTCTAAAGATGGATTGCAGTTCTTTTCTTTCCACACGTAACACGAAAAAGATAAATGCGAAAAGTAAAATGGTAGCAAATAAATAATTGAAAGGTTGATTGTCAGAAACCAAATGTAGCAAAGTATTGATGCCATAAACAATTAAGGCAATGATAAAGTAAGCAATTAGTTTCTTGGTCGCATAAGGTACAGGGTAAACGCGTTGGCCCCATTGATAACTCACCACCATCATGGTACCATAACAAAAGAAGGTAGCCCAAGCACTTGCCATATAACCAAAATGAGGAATAGCGATATAATTAATCAGGACGGTAATAAGTGCACCTAATAAAGTAATCCATGCACCTGCCATGGTTTTATTGCTAAGCTTATACCAAATACTCAAGTTATAATACACCCCTAAAAACATATTGGCAATTAATAAAATAGGCACCACACGTAAGCCAACATACATTGCAGGATTTTGAATAAATAATTTCCAAATGTCAATGTACAAGACCACACCTAAAAACATCACGCATAAAGTAATCACAAAAAACTTCATCACCCTTGCATAGGTTTTTTGAGCTTGATCTGATTCAGCTTGTTTAAAGAAAAATGGTTCAGCACCCATGCGGAAAGCCTGAATAGAAATGGTAATCAATATCGCTAATTTATAACAAGCGCTATAGACACCTACTAATGCCTTATTGGCTTCTGGACTGCCTCCTGGGGCCCACCATCCAAGCATGATGCGGTCTAATGTTTCGTTGATCATCCCTCCAAAACCAACTAGGATCAATGGTAATGCGTACACCATCATTGACCACCAAAGTTTAAAATTGAATTTGAACCGAATGGATCTAATTTCTTTTTGTAATAAAATCAGTACAAATACATTTTGAACAATTCCTGCTATTAAAATATAACCTACTTCCCAATTAGGGGTATAGAGGGAAGCTAAAAAACTACTTGGATTGTTTTGAACATATTGCGGTAGACTGCTTATTAAAAGGTAAGTGGCAAGTATATTAATAAGGATGCCACCCACTTTAATCAAAGCAAATTTTTTGGGACGACCTTGCAACCTTAATCTTGAAAAAGGAATCGTAGTGATGGCATCCAAGGCCACAATCCATGCTAATAAACTAATGTATTCTGCATGTAAATTAATTTGCAATAAGTTGGCCAACGGGATCTGCCAAGTGAACAAGCCAACTAGTACTAGGGCTGTTACAAAAAACATGGAGAGGCTACTTGTATTAAATATTTCCTCCTCATTTTCTTTGGTTCCAAACCTGAAATAGGCCGTTTCCATACCATGCGTTACCAACACATTTAAAAAAGGGATAAAGGCATAGACAATCGAATTTTCACCATAAGCAATATCAGAAAGCTTATAGGTTAAATAGGGGGTAAGCAAATAGCTAATAAACCTAGCGGCTATTGAACTAAGTCCGTACCATGCGGTCTGACTGGCTAATTTTTTAATACTACTCAAGGCGTTGAAATTACAGCTAAATTAGTGAAAATAGTTTTGTTTATCTTCATGCTGTAAATAGCTTCCCTATGAGAGTCATTATCCAAAGAGTTACCGCAGCCAGTGTCACGGTAGAGGGACAGGTGAAAGGAGCCATCCAAGCGGGTTTGATGGTGCTTTTGGGGATTCAAAATGAAGATACCCAAGAGGATATTCAATGGATCGCCACCAAACTGGTCCAACTTCGCATTTTTGATGACGCAGAAGGCGTTATGAATTTGAGTGTCAAAGACATCGGAGGATCTATCTTATTGATTAGTCAGTTTACATTGTATGCCGCTACTAAAAAAGGCAATCGACCTTCCTATATTGCTGCTGCGAAGCCAGAGGTAGCGATACCTATTTACGAAGCGATGATTCAACAATTAAACCAGGAATTAGGAACACCAATTGCGACAGGGGTATTCGGTGCAGACATGCAAGTCACATTGACCAATAATGGTCCAGTCACCATTTTTATTGATTCAAAAAATAGGGAATAATATGTCAAAGGAGATCAGTATCAAAACAGCACAGGAACAAGTAGACCAGTGGATTAAAACCATTGGTGTAAAATATTTTAGTGAGTTAACCAACCTCGGTGTATTGATGGAAGAAGTAGGAGAATTGTCTAGGCTGATGGTGCGTCAATACGGTGATCAATCCTTTAAAAATAAAGAGGGACAAGCAGATTTAGGCGACGAGATGGCTGATGTTTTATTTGTGTTAATTTGTTTGGCGAATCAAACAGGGGTGGATTTAACGGCTGCTTTTGAGCAAAATCTCCAAAAGAAAACCAACAGAGACAAGGAAAGACATCAAAACAACGAAAAATTACAACCATAATCTTTTCTAGACCTATATTTGCAAACTATGAGCAAGACAGTTACAGATAATACATTACAAGCGATTATTTCGCATGCCAAAGAATACGGATTTGTGTTTCCTAGTAGTGAAATCTATGATGGATTAAGTGCAGTATACGATTACGGTCCTTATGGCGCGCAACTGAAAAAAAATATCCGTGACTATTGGTGGAGTAGTATGACGCAGATGAATGATAATATTGTAGGTATTGACGCCGCAATTTTCATGCATCCAACTACCTGGAAGGCGAGTGGTCATGTGGACAGTTTTAGCGATCCATTGATTGACAATAAGGATAGTAAAAAAAGATACCGTGTAGATCATTTGATCGAAGCACATGCGGATAAGTTGATTGAAAAAGGAGACCAAGCAGCGGCAGATAAATTATTAGCTGACATGGATGCTTTATTGGCAAAGGATGATTTTGCAGGTTTAGGGGAATTGATCCAGGCAAACAAAATTCAATGTAGTGTTAGTGGAACAAGCAACTGGACAGAGATCCGTCAATTTAATTTAATGTTCTCTACAGAATTAGGTTCTGTTGCAGAAGATGCGAATACCATTTATTTAAGACCAGAGACGGCACAAGGTATTTTTGTGAACTTCTTGAATGTTCAAAAAACAGCAAGAATGAAAATTCCTTTTGGTATTGCACAAACAGGAAAGGCTTTTAGGAATGAGATTGTAGCGCGTCAGTTTATATTTAGAATGCGCGAGTTTGAACAAATGGAAATGCAGTTTTTTGTGAAGCCAGGCACTCAAAAAGAGTGGTATGAGTATTGGAAAAATGAACGCATGAAATGGCATTTAAGCTTAGGCATTAAAGCGGATAAGTATCGTTTTCATGACCATATTAAATTAGCGCATTACGCAGATGCGGCATTGGATATTGAATACGAATTCCCATTTGGATTTAAAGAAGTAGAAGGAGTTCATTCTAGAACAGATTTCGATTTGTCTCGTCACCAGGAGTTTAGTAAAAAGAAATTACAGTATTTTGATACAGAGATCAATCAGCATTATGTGCCTTATGTGATTGAAACCTCTATTGGATTAGATAGAATGTTCTTATTGATTTTATCTAATTCCTACGAAGAGGAAGTAATCAATAAAGAAGATGGTACCACAGATTCAAGAGTGGTATTGCATTTGCCTACAAAATTAGCGCCATTGAAATTGGCCGTATTGCCTTTGACTAAAAAAGATGGCTTGCCTGAATTAGCAAAAGCGTTAATGGATGAGTGTAAGCCTTCTTTCCATTGCTTCTATGAAGAAAAAGATGCGATTGGAAAACGATATAGAAGACAGGATGCCATTGGTACTCCTTTCTGTGTAACGATTGACCATCAGACAAAAGAAGACAATACCGTGACCATTCGTTATAGAGATAGTATGCAACAAGAAAGAATCCCAATGAGCGAAGTCAAAGCATTGGTATTAAAGCATATTGCTTAAATTTCTTCTTGTTCAAATAAAAAAGCGCTCCAATTGGAGCGCTTTTTTTTATCCGTAAAGTTCAAAATGGATTTGATTTTTGGGGATGCCTAATTCGGCTAAACTGCTTCTTGCTTCGTCTACCATATCCTTCCATCCGCAGATATAAAATTGCGCATCCTTGCTGGCGCCTTCTGCTAATAATTTTTTATAGGTTGCATGAACATAGCCTTGATTTGCGCCTTCGAGTAGTTCGGTTTCTCTAGAAAAGCTGGGGTGGTAATAAAAATGCGGCATTGTTTTTTCTAAGGACTTGAATTCATGTCCGTAGAGGCAATCACTATATTTTCTGCATCCAAATAATAAATGAATATTTTGGTGTGTTGTTTCTTTTTGATGCAGGTCTAGGATCATCGATCTAAAAGGGGCTACTCCTGTTCCTGTACATATGAAATAAAGATCGGTGGTGATTGCTTTCGGTAATACAAAAACACCCTGTGGTCCCCTTATAGTAAGGATGCTTCCCAATTGTACCTCGTTGAATAAATAGCGAGTACCGGCTCCACCTTCTAATTGAACTATGACTAATTCAAATTCATTGGTACCATTGGGTGCGGAAGCAATTGAATAGCTTCTCCAGCGTTTATTTTTTTGTTCATGGATAGGCAAGTCAAGTGTTATAAATTGGCCAGGCACAAAATCAAAGACAGCGCCTGATTGTAAGGCCAACCAGAACCTTTTGGTGCTAGGGGTCTCTTGAACTATTTTAGTGACGATTGCGTCCTGCCAGGGTTGTAACATGTTGCATTAATTATTGGTGACAAAGATGCTTTGAACATACACTTTATTGTTCGCATATACCTTTACAAAATATATGCCTGTGGTTAATGTGGGCACTTGAACTGCTTGAACTGATGTTTGATTATTTAGCCTTTCTTGTTGAAAAACTGTTTGGCCATTACTATTTAATATACTAACACCAATATTATTTGTTTTAACATTATTAAATTGAATATAAAATTGATTCCCTTTAATTATATTTTCAATAAAGTCTGTAGAAAGAATTTTTAAGCCAATTTCTTTTGTAGGCGCTTGTGGAATATCAGTTACTAAGACCAAAGCATTATCAGAATAATTAGTACAAGTGCCAATGGTGGCACTTACCTTGTAAAATGCATTGCCATAGGTTGAGTAAGGAATTTTATAACCCTGACTTGTTGCGCCATTGATAATTTCATCATTTCTATACCATTGATATTTATCTGCAACTGTAGAACTGATACTGTCTTTTCCAATTAAAGTGATAACTGGTTTAGGAGCAAGTATCACTGGTATTTTTGTTAATGTACTTTCGTGTTTAGCGGTGCTAATCTGCATATTGTAAAAAAAGTAATAAAATTTTTCATAATCTGCGCCAGCCCAGTTGCCTGTCATAGATGCAAGCATTGTTGGTCCAAACGGATAGTTTTTTGAAGTGATATTATTATTTCTATAGATGGTAGCACTATCTGCACAACGAGCAATTAAAATATAATTTCCTGCTTGGGTTAAATTCATATTAATTGCATACACTCTTCCAGTATCACCGGCCACATAAGGCGTTGGGGCTCCTGAACCTTCAGTGCCAGTTGCTGGGGTGGGACTAGGACTACTAGCGATCACATGAATGGTTGACTTCTGTGTTTGAGAAGGGTAATAAGAGTAGGAGGTATCCGTAAAACTACTTAACTGCCTTAATTCAAGTTCAATTTTACCTGCATACCCGGTATACATTTTTGCAGTTTCCAAAGTAATAGGTCCTTTTGTATTGATCCTCATAAATTCGCCATAACTACTACCCCAGTTATTGTAACCGCCAGAGTTACTTAAGCTTGTATTGTCTTTTGCGCCAATAAAACCATTCCATCCTTTAGATACATATACATTTTGAGCTGATGTACTTGAGGTCATAACAGAACCAACAGCGATAGGTTTACTTAAATCAGTATTGTTATCGTGCCATACATATTGATCTTCGCTAGATGGGTTATTAATTAGTAATTGAACATTATTATTACAAGAAGTAGCGGAACCGGTAATGGCTTGGCTCGAATTCGCACTAATAATTGTAGCACTCATCGTGTTATTGGATGGTTGTTGATCATTGTTTATTGAGGCAGATGCAGTAATGGTATAGTTTTGATTTAACTCAATTGGAATAGGTTTTTGAAAAGTATACAACATGGTTTCTGCACCATATAATCTTCCTGTAAAAGTTTCAGTAGTATTTAGAATGGTCGTATTACCCTTTTTTACAACAAGGGTCATTGGGATATTACTCACTTTATTAGCGCCATTATTAGCCACTTTTACCGTTACGTATTGAACTGCTTTTTCAGAAACACCTCCAATAGGATTGGTAATTTCAAGGAGTTGAATATCATTGGTAGGGTTCACAACTTTAAATGTATAGTCTTGTGTTTCTCCTACTGTATAATTGCCACAAGCAATGACGTCATTGGCTGATGCAGCTTCCGCCACTACTACGCGTAGTTTTGTAAATTGATTGATGGTTAAATTGCTTGCTAAATTTATGCTCGCATTATAGTTTCCATTTGTTAAGACCGGACTTGTGTGCACTAATTCGTTGGTGTCAAATACGCCATTGTTATTGTAGTCAATAAATATTTTGACAAATCGATTGTTATTGGTTGCATCGGCGCTACTTAATTTTATAAAGAAATTAAGCGAACCATTTGACTCCCCATTTACAAATAGGGCGGTATTGTCTACATAATTATCAGCAGTTGTTTTTGCAAATTGGACATTGTTCAATTGAATGCTATCAATTTTTGTACCCGCTGCACTAGTAGCTGCAGAATTGCAATAGGCTGTACCGCCTGCGCCACTAATGATCAAAGAGTAAGCTTGTTGACCACGCTCTAAATTACCTTTATGGTTGACTGTAACCGTATAGGCAGTACCCACTAAGCTAGTGTCTACTTCTACTTTTTCGACATTGTCCAAACTGTTAATGCCCTTTGTAGCTGGACTTTCTGGACTTGTAGGATTCAACTTCCAACTGTAAATCGTTTTATTGCCCTGGGTAATTTTAAGGTCTAAATCGTTTACTAATTTAGGAGTTGTATTATTTAATAAATCACTTGGAGTTCCTTTCACATCCGTCCAAACTAAAGTTGCTTTAACGGGACGAGATCCAGATGCAGTGATGGTATAAGTTTGACTTGCGCCATTTGCTAAAATATTTTCATAAATAAAATGTGGACTGTTAGCACTATTCTGATTTGTAAAAGCAGTGTTTAATACTTGAGCAGCTTCATTTATATTAAGTAAGCCCCATCCAAATTTATAATCAGGTCCTGGATGAAAGCCAGCTTCATTCGCTGTATGAATTGCTAACCCCTTTAAAGTTGCAGATTTTAATACCCTTGGTGCGCCATTGACTAAAAATCTATGGCTTAATTCTTGCAGTAACAATAAACTTCCAGCTGTACCAGGTGTAGCCATGGATGTGCCATTTTGATAGCCATAGCTAGAATCGTTAGAAGCAAGGGTAGAGAAGACAGATACCCCTTGTGCTACAATGTCTGGCTTAATTCTTCCATCGTCTGTTGGGCCCCATCCGCTGAAATTACTCATTACCACATCTTCTTTTTTATTGTATCCGGCTGGAATACCACTCACTGCTCCTACAGTTAAAATATTTTTTGCATTTTTTTCAGCGGAGATACTGCCATAAGAATCATTGCTACTTAAAGAGTCAGGGCGATTGCCCGCATTGTAAAGGCGACCATTCTGGTCTCTTCTCCAATAAGGTTGGCCCACTGCTGGACCAGTGCTAGTTCGATTATTACCCGCTGCGCCTACAATTAAATAATTGGGTGCATTGTAAGCAATTGAATCTTGAACGGAAGCATCATTGTCATATAAACCAAAACGATAATCTTCTTTTTCGTTCCATCGTCCATTGAATTCCCAACGAGATGAGTCGTTGTTTTTATCCCAGCCTGTAACAATGCCATAAGAGTGATTAGAAATCAACAATCCTTGTGCAGCTGCAGCAGACATTTCAGATAAATCATTATTCCAGTCGTAATCTAAAATGCCTTTTACATTATAAGCCATTCCTTTTGCCATTGGATTCAGGCCTTTACTCATTACTATTCCAGCAACATGAGTGCTATGGTCTATGGTATCGGTAGAATTATCTTTTTGAGTGATTCTTCCAGTAAATTCTTTATGGGTTAATCTTGGACTTCCTTCATCCCAGATACCTAATTTATTCAACATCGTATTATCTGAACCACTTAAATTTAAATTTGAACTAGCCCCTGGCCAAACTTTATTTGTAGTAATGGTGATCGCACCAACTGGATCTGCGTAACTGATATAATATTTAGGCCATCCTTTAGCGTCAACCCCCATTAATTTTGCACTGTTTTGATTGCGAGAAGCATATCGAATTGGCCAACCATTCTGTTTTGCCACCATCACCGCTCTTGCAAAATTAGCTCTTGCATCTAAAGCTAAATTGGTTGAAGTTTGCATTAATACATCCATCTTCATTACGCTTTGAGCATACCCCATATTGTATATAGCAGTAATCGATAAAAATGATAAAATCAGCCATTTTTTCATACTACTAAAGTACAATGTATTCTTTGTAATTATGACATCCACTCTCCTTTAATACATCCCTAAAGAATAAGGTTTTATTTTGTGTAACTTTAGTAAATGAAACCGATCTCATCTTGCCTCAAACAATGGTGCTTATTCTTATTGGCCTTGCCCTTATTAATGGGTTTTTGTTTTAGATCCAATGGGATAAAGGGTCGTGTGTTTATTGAAAACGAAGCAAGGATGCCGCTAAAGGGTAAATCTTCACAAAACCGAGCCCCTTATTCTTCCACTATTAATGTATATGCAGCGGCCAAAACAACCCAGTTAGTTGGTCAAGATGGTCCATGGGTAAAGGGTATCGATGCTCGATTACTGTATCAAATTAAGACAAATCAACTAGGCCAGTTTAAACGAGCAATTCCACCAGGTAAGTATACTTTACTTGTACAGCATACAAATGGATTGTACATTCCCTATTTTTCGGGCATGGATGAAGTATCGATTATTGAAGTTAAAAAAGGTGTCTTTCAAGAAATTGACTTAACGATAGCTTCGCCGTCCCTATTTTGATTGTATCTTTGTAGACTGAACTATGAATGAGCAATCTTTGTTTGATCGATACGATAGATCCCCCCTACTAAAAAAAATAGTAGATGGCCTTGCTTTGTCTGTATCCGAAAAAAAACCATTTCAAGTTCATTTACAAAACTTATACGGATCGGCTCCAGCATTTGTTTTAAAATATCTTTTTACCCATACCCAAACTGATTCATTCAACCACCTGATTGTATTGGATGATGCCGAAGAAGCAGCCTATTTTTATAATACTGTTGAGAGCATTACTGGGGCGATGGATTTATTTTATTTTCCTTCCTCTTTTAAAACGACGCAAAATTTTAGTTTGCTGAATCCTTCCCATGTGATGTTGAGGACAGAGGCATTGACTAAATTGTCGATGGGTGGCAATAAGAAAATAGTGGTGACCTATCCAGAAGCATTTTTTGAAAAAGTGATTCTTCCAAAGACCTTACAACAAAATATCATTCAAATTAAAACCAATGATACTTTAGGCTTGGATGCTTTGATGGAAAGTTTAGTGCAGTATGGTTTTGATAGAACTGATTTCGTGTATGAGCCTGGACAATTTGCACTAAGAGGAGGTATATTGGATATTTATTCTTTTGGTAATGAAAAGCCTTACAGGGTTGAATTATTTGGAGAAGAAGTAGATAGTATTCGCTTGTTTGATCCCGAGACACAATTAAGTGAAAGAAAATTATTGCAAGTCAATATCATTCCTAATGTGACCACGCAATTTGAGGATACAGAAAAAATTCCATTAATGGAATTTGTTTCCGAAAATACCATCCTCTGGTTAAAAGACTGGGCGCTAATTCAACAAAGAGGCTTGGATCAAATGGAGGCGTTAGAAGCTTTTTTACATCATGCGCCTGTAGCAAAATCGATAGACAATTCGGATACACATAAAAAAAATACACAGGTAGATGATTTTGTGCCGGTAGCAACGGTAACAGCGCAAATAAAGCAACACTCAATTATTGAATGGGGCGCTCAGGCTAATTTGACAGAAAAAAAACTTGCCTTTAGTACCCAAGTACAACCGAGTTTTAATAGACAGTTTCAATATTTGATTGCCAATCTGCAGGATTTTGAAAAAAAGGGCTATGATGTATTCTTGTTTGCTGAACAAGCAAAACAACTTGAACGTTTGCATGCCATCTTTACCGATTTAAAAACAGAGATTCAGTTTACGCCGATTGTAAAAAATATACATGAAGGCTTTGTGGATCATGACCATAAAATGGTTTGCTATACAGACCATCAAATATTTCAACGTTACCATAAATACAAAGTAAAGCAGGCATACAGCAAGAACAAAGCCATTACATTGAGGACATTGAGTGATTTGCATCCTGGCGATTATGTAACCCATATAGACCATGGAGTAGGCGTCTACAGTGGATTGCAGAAGATCGAAGTGAGCGGTATGATGCAAGAAGCGGTAAGGATTATTTATAAGGATAGCGATATATTGTATGTGAATATTAATTCCTTACATAAGATTTCAAAATATACAGGGAAGGAAGGCACACCACCCAAAGTGAATAAATTAGGTTCGGATGCTTGGGTGAAATTAAAAGACAAGACCAAGGCTAAAGTAAAAGCCATTGCATTTGATTTAATCAAATTGTATGCACAAAGAAAAGCGCAAACTGGCTTTGCTTTTACCCCTGATAATTATATGATGCATGAATTAGAAGCCTCATTTATTTACGAAGACACGATTGATCAGGCTAAGGCCATTGCGGATGTAAAGAAAGACATGGAAGCTACTGCACCAATGGATCGTTTGGTCTGTGGAGATGTAGGTTTTGGTAAAACAGAAGTGGCTATTCGTGCTGCATTCAAAGCGGCCATAGACGGAAAGCAAGTGGCGGTGCTTGTACCAACTACTATTTTAGCTTTCCAGCATTATAAGACTTTTAAAGAAAGATTAAAAGATTTTCCATTGGAGATTGATTTTTTAAATCGTTTCAAATCTGCCGCGCAAAAGAAGGAGACCATCGCTAAAGTGAAAGAAGGTAAAATAGATATTTTAGTAGGCACGCATGGCATACTTGGCAAGGAAGTTAATTTCAAAGACTTAGGGTTAATGGTGATTGATGAGGAACAGAAATTTGGCGTTGCCCATAAAGAAAAATTAAAAACATTAAGGACAAGCGTAGACTGCCTAACCCTTACTGCTACGCCGATTCCAAGAACTTTGCATTTTAGTTTAATGGGGGCAAGGGACTTAAGTATCATTAATACGCCGCCAGCAAATAGGCAACCTATACATACCGAAGTACAAGTGTTTCATGAAGATGTGATTAGAGAGACTATTTATTTTGAAACAGAAAGAGGGGGGCAGGTATTTTTCATACATAATAGAGTACAGGGTTTGGCAGAAATGTGTGCGATGATTCAGAAGCTGTGTCCAGATTTAAGTATTGGTTTTGCACATGGACAATTAGAAGGACATCAGTTAGAAGAAAAGATATTTGATTTTATAGAACGCAGGTATGATGTGTTGGTCTGCACGAATATTGTAGAAAGTGGGGTGGATATTCCAAATGTCAATACCATCATTATCAATAATGCACATCAGTTTGGATTAAGTGATTTGCACCAGCTAAGAGGTAGAGTGGGTAGGAGTAATAAAAAAGCATTCTGTTATTTATTGGCACCCCCAATAAGTACTTTGCCAGATGATTCAAGAAAGCGTTTACAAACTTTAGAACAGTTTAGTGAATTAGGCTCTGGCTTTCAAATTGCAATGCGTGATTTAGATATACGTGGTGCAGGTAATTTACTAGGTGGAGAGCAAAGTGGTTTCATGGCAGAGATTGGGTTTGAAATGTACCAGAAAATTTTAGCAGAAGCAGTGCGTGAATTAAAGCGTTCCGATTTTAAAGAATTATTTGAAGAGGAAATCAGTAAGCAAGATGATTTTGTAACTGATTGCACCATAGATACAGATTTGGAAATCATGATTCCTGATGGTTATGTAGAAAGTATTGGCGAGAGACTTTCTTTATACACCCGATTGGACCAATCAGAAGACGATGAGACATTAGAGGCTATGAAAGTTGAATTGATAGACCGATTTGGTCCTATGCCTAAACAGGTTGCATCCCTTTTTACTACTATTCAATCTAGAAGATTAGCCATCGCTTTAGGTTTTGAGAAAATGACTTTGAAAGATGAAACCTTGAGGTGTTTCTTTATCAATAGGCCAGACTCTCCTTATTATGAAAGTGCCATCTTCAAAGGTTTATTGAGTTTCACACAAACTGCTATGAACAACGCCCATTTTAAACAAGTAGGTAAAACCTTTATCTTAATCATTAAGGATATTAAGAGTATGGAACATTGCTATGCTACCTTAACTAAGATTCACCAAGGAGTAGTGAAGTAAGGGCAAAAAAAAGCCCACTCCAAAGAGTAGACTTTCAATCTTGTAGTTATAAGTCTCTAAAAAAATCGAGGCACTCGTTTATGGGGTGCCTCGAAAAATCATTAGAGAATTTTAAGTGACCCCTTAAATTTCATTAAGGGGTCACTTAAAATTAAAATCCTTTTTTAGCTACACCATCAGCGATTGCTTTTAAAGCATTTGTTTCGCTCATGATTGCTGCCATTTTATTTCCTTTACCATCGTGACCGCCAGCCATATAACCGCCTTTTGCAGTTTTAGTAACTACAGCATCATGCATTGGTACGTTTTTTTCTTTTGTTTTCAAGCAATATGCTTTGATCATTTTTGAAGTGTCCATTTTGTATATATTTTAATTATTAAAATGCTTATTGAAAGTAGTTTATTTATTGATATGCAAGGTTTGATTTATACGTTTTTTTGTTAAATGTTTATAAATTCCCCTCAATGGAGGCCCTTAAACGTCAATTTTGGCATATTTCGCATGAGATTCAATGAATTCCCTTCTAGGAGCCACTTCGTCTCCCATTAACATACTGAAGATTCTATCGGCTTCAGCAGCACTGTCAATGGTCACTTGTTTCAAGGTTCTTCTAGTTGGATCCATCGTTGTTTCCCATAATTGATCAGCGTTCATTTCACCCAGACCCTTATATCTTTGGATGGTCACTGAGCTATCATTTCCGCCTCCTAATTTTTCTACTAAGCCCTTTCTTTGTTCTTCACTGTAAGCGTATTCTTGATCTTTACCTTTTTTTACTAAATACAAAGGAGGTTGTGCAATGTAGACATAACCATTTTGTACTAACTCTTTCATGTACCTAAAGATGAATGTCAAAATCAATGTGGCGATATGCGATCCATCCACATCGGCATCGGTCATGATGATTAATTTATGGTAACGCAATTTTGCAATGTTCAATGCTTTTGGATCTTCTGGAGTACCCACTGTTACACCTAATGCAGTGTACATGTTTCTGATCTCCTCATTTTCGTAGATCTTATGTTCCATTGCTTTTTCTACGTTCAAGATCTTACCACGTAAAGGTAAAATAGCTTGGTAGCTTCTTTCGCGACCTTGCTTTGCAGTACCACCCGCAGAGTCTCCTTCGACAAGGTATAACTCACATCTTTCAGGGTCACGCTCCGAGCAATCGGCTAATTTACCAGGTAAGCCACCGCCAGATAAAACTGTTTTTCTTTGTACCATATCACGTGCTTTCTTTGCAGCAACACGCGCTTGGGCAGCCAAGATGATTTTAGAGATAACGTATTTTGCTTCCTTTGGATTTTCTTCTAAATAAGCTTCTAATACACGCGCTACAGTAGTTTGCACCACACCACTCACTTCACTATTTCCTAATTTCGTTTTGGTTTGACCTTCGAACTGAGGTTCTGGTACTTTTACAGAAATAATTGCGCTTAAGCCTTCTCTAAAGTCATCACCCTCTACCGTTACTTTTGCTTTTTCAAATAAACCTTCTTTATCACCATAGCTTTTGAATACACGCGTTAAAGCGGTTCTAAAACCAGTAACGTGCGTACCACCTTCAATGGTGTTGATATTGTTTACATAAGAAAAAATATTTTCTTTAAAGTCATCGTTATAGGTCAATGCTACTTCTACCATTACATTAGAAGCCTCATCTAATCCTTCTACATACAAAGGCGCAGCAATGATTGGATTTCTGTTACCGTTCTTATCTAACATTTGAACAAACTCAACGATACCACCTTCGCTGTAAAAATGATTGACATAAGGCGCACCCGCTTCATCCAATTCTCTTAAGTCTGTCAATGTAATGCTGATACGCTTATTCAAATAAGACAATTCACGCAAACGTCCTTCTAAAATTTCTTTGCGGT
>JBILQZ010000125.1:0-5020 GCA_044372935.1 Sediminibacterium sp.
AATCCTGCCTTTCCAAAACATCTAGGTGATTTTATTTTAAATGGAGGTAAGGTATTTTGGAAAAATGCAGCGGGTCAAAGCATAACTGTGAAAACCTCTACTGACGCTGTGGTTCAAGATATTTCGAATGTGAATTTATTATCAAAAACAGATGGCGAATTTACAAGCCATTGGAAAAATTTTACATGGATCGTAATACAAAGAGAAGACAAAATTGGAATACGTTTTAGAAATTTGAAAGCGAAAACTTTATTAGAATTTAAAGGTATCGAAAGATTTCCTGTAGAAGCAAAATGGCATATTAAAGCAAAAGTAATTCCACAAGATCAAAATCCATTGATGATCATGAATGTACTAGGACAAAATACGGCACAAAAACATGGAGGAAAATTGGTATTTGAAATAGAAGGCAAAACCTATCAATTAGATGCCATTGATGAAGGCGGCACCAGGTTATTTGTGGCCTTCTCGGATGCTACTTCTGGCAATACGACTTATGGTGCTGGAAGATTTATAGAATTAGAGAGGCCTGATGCAACTGGCTATACCTATATTGATTTTAACAAAGCCTACAATCCACCTTGTGCTTTTACGGAATTTGCAACCTGTCCATTGCCACCGCCACAAAATAGAATGTCGATTGCAATACCAGCAGGAGAAAAAAAATATGGACATCACTAAGGTCTCCATTAACTTTGCCGCCTAATGCAAACCTTTACTCCTTCTAACCCGCCTATTATTGCCATTGTTGGTTTAGGCTACGTGGGTTTACCATTGGCTTTGGCCTTTTCCGAAAACCACCAAGTCATTGGTTATGATACAGATCCAGTTAGGGTAGATGCATTATTAAAAGGAGTGGATGCTACTTTACAAGCATCATCAGCCGAACTTCAACCCAAAGATCAATTGGCATTTACCAGCAATCTGCAAGCTATTGCAAAAGCAAGCATTTTTATTATCACTGTTCCTACACCAGTTCATGCGGATAAATCACCAGATCTTGAACCCTTACTGAATGCAAGCGCGCAAATTGCAAGTATCTTAAAGCAGGGGGATATCGTTATTTATGAAAGTACGGTCTATCCAGGTTGTACCGAAGAGGATTGTGTTCCAGTGCTTGAGCAAGGATCAGGATTACAATTTAACAAAGATTTTTATTGCGGCTATTCTCCAGAAAGAATCAACCCGGGGGATCAAGTAAACACCTTAACAAAAATTAAAAAAATAACTTCAGGTTCTACTCCAGCGATTGCAGATTATATTGATCAATTGTATGCAAGCATTATTACTGCGGGCACTTACAAGGCACCTTCTATGAAAGTTGCTGAAGCAGCTAAGTCAATAGAGAATGCACAAAGAGATGTCAATATATCTTTTGTTAATGAATTGGCTTTAATTTTTGATCGAATGGGTATTGATACGAACGAAGTTTTAGCAGCAGCAAGTACAAAATGGAATTTTTTACCTTTTAAGCCAGGTTTAGTGGGAGGGCATTGTATTGGTGTGGATCCTTATTATTTAGCCTATAAAGCAAAAGCATTAGGATACAATCCACAAGTTATTTTATCTGGCAGAGAGGTGAATGATCAAATGAGTTTATTTGTAACGAATAAATTAATCCAATTACTCAATGTGAATGGAAAAAATATTCAAGCAGCAAAAATTTTAGTGCTTGGTGTCACTTTTAAAGAAAATTGTCCTGATATTAGAAATTCAAAAGTGTTTGAAATAGTCCATGCTTTAAAAGATAAAGGAGCCATCGTAGAAGCTTTTGATCCATTTGCCAATGCCGATGAAGTGTTTGCCAAACAACAAGTTCAATTGGTGACGGCATTGAATCAGTATGATGCGATTTTATTAGCGGTGGCACATGATTTTTTTAAAGCCTTAGATTATTCAGTCTTGAAAAAAGATGCAAGTGCCATCATTTATGATACTAAGGCATTTTTAGATAGATCCATCGTGACTGCAAGATTGTAAATAAATATTTTTACCTTCGGTTTTAAATTTCCTTCATTCCAATTTAACCAATTCACTATGATAGAGTCAAAAAGATTCGGTTCCAAAAAAGCATTAGTAGACATTGACGAAACAATTTGTTTTTATTCCGATAAGCGTGTGTATGAATTAGCGGAGCCAAATTTTGACAATATTGCTAAGATTAATAAATTATACGACGAGGGCTGGCATATCACTTATTGGACCGGAAGAGGCGAAAGCTCTAAGCGAGATCTAAGGGCTTTGACATTAGGACAATTAACAGAATGGGGCTGTAAGTTTAATGAGTTAATTACAGGCTATTGTCCAAACGGCGGTGCGGTTAAACCAAATTTCGATTTAGTGATTGATGATAAAGCAAAACGTATCGAAGAACTATAATCTTAGAGTGCCAAAGCGCCTCTTTTATTTTTTCTAGCAAAGGGTAGGTAGAACAACCAAAAATGTGAGATGGCAGCAATTTCAAAAGTAATCAAGTAAAAAGGCCAATCTCCTATGATGAGTGGATTGGTCGCAGTGGGACGGGCTCTTAAAAACATATAATTGGTCCCTATTGCATAATTCATAAGCCCCACCGAAAGTACTACCCATTGAGAGTAGCCAAATATTTTTAACCAGGATCCTGGCCTTGGTTTAAAGCCATTGTGTTTAATCATATATAAAACCACCAGTAATAGACCACCGTGTCCAATAAAGAAGCTGTAAAAATTATAGCCTACCACACCAGTATTAAATTCAGGTGTCATAAGTGCGTGTATGCCACCTAATAGTCCCCAATAGTATACGAACTCTCCCAAGAGTTGGTTTTTATTAAATAGATAGATGATGCATAAAATATTACTGATACTACATAAATGTGCAGGAATATTTTGTTGGATATTCCATAAGCCATTATAGTAATTGTAAGTTTGTTCGATGAGTAGGTTGGCCATTAATAAAAGAGCAATAAATAAATCGTATTGCTTGATCTTAATTGCTTTGACATATTTAGGAAGCTGGATCAATAAAAAAATACAACCACTGATTAATAAAATACTTTGCCACCATAAAGGAGAAAAAGTAGCTAGTGTGATTGATTTTTCAAATTGCATAAGTAGTTAGACTGATTAGGTACATTCATTTGAGTGTATCTACAGAAGCACAATTTAACTTTTTCTGACTATAATCTATCGACTATGTTATAAAACTAAGTCATTCCTAATATTTAATAGGGGGGCAAATGTCATGCTTTCTGCCTCCGTCGCTGTAAAACTGCTTTGTTCCTAGTGCAATTTGCTTGGTCTGGCGTTGTTTTAATCATGCAAAAAAAATATATACATCAAGCAGGTCTCAAACAAGTTTTCATTTGCGATCAGCAAGCTATTTATGCCATGGGCTGTGGTCAATTAGCCAAAGCGCATCCTATGTGCAATGGTTATAGAGTGCTAAGCTCTATTGACGATATTGCCAGTATTGAATTGGAGCCAGAGAAAGGCTTATTCATTATTGATTGTGCTTTATTTGATTTTGACGAACCCACTGTCCGAAATAAGATTCAATCCCTTCAATTGGTTTTTCCATTGATCATCTTATTAAACGAAGATACCCCAGATTATACCTTGTATCAATTACTTGACTTAGAAGTGGATGTCCTTGTGTCAAGAAATATGTCCAGCAACGAGTGGAATAAAGCAGTCGAAATGGCTTGTCAACATAAGATCTATTTTTGCAACCATACTGCAGAACGTGTTTTCTCCTTAACACAGGAAATGAATAAAATTAATTTAATAGAACGCGTTCAAGCCCTCATGCTCTATGATAAATATATTTTAATCCGAATCTGCGAAGAAGCATCCAGCAAACAAATTGCAGCTGAGCTTGGGCATAGTAAAAGAACCATCGAGGGACATCGAACCAGGCTCATGCAAACCCTCGCTGTAAAAAACGTAGCAGGACTTGTAAAGATTGCAATGATTACAAAACTATACGATCATTATTTAGCCAACCCAGGATGGTATGCTACTTGCTTATTGGCTAAAACATCTTCTTTATAATAGTGGATAGTTTTAAATTGCCCATGAATAAAGCCTGCAGCTTGGTTAATAAAATGTTTGCTTTCAGCAAATCTACTTTGTCCACCTGTGATGATTGTTTTTGCTTTTAATTTTTTTCCAAACTCAACTGCTGCTACAAAACTATTACCAGTGTAACCATAACGCTTTGTCGTATTAGGATAGCGTCTGCTTTCAAAGGAAGGCAAGGCGCCCCATTTTGAGGAAGCTTGATTCACCGCTAAGCTTATTTGATTGTCATCAAAATTTTTGCTTGGTCCTACTCTTTGGTAACGATTGATAGCGCCCCATTTAATTTCCCAACTACCGTACCATTTTTCAAATTGGTCCAAAGTGGCTTCTAATAATTTGATCTTGGTTTCAAAAGGCACTTCTAAGTCCATGCGATTGTATTTGACCAAAATCTGTGTAGCAGCTTCTTCTGTATCAGCCGGCGGAATTTCCAAACCCCATTTAGTAGCCCACTCAATGGCTATACTTGTCGCAATTGAATTCGTATCGGCTACATGATCCCAATTTGCTAAATAGTCAATCGCCTTTCTTGTTCTTGGGGTAAGGGTCGCTGTTTTTGCAGCTTCAATAAAACTCGGTAATAAAAAATCGAAGGCACTTAATTTTTTATTGTACCCTAGTGCAATCAATTCATCTAAATTGATTTTGTCAACCTTAGATAATAATGCAACCGCTGTGATACCCCTTCCATTTTCGCCATCAGGCGCCATATATGGCGGGTAAGCAATCGCTTTGGGACTTTGATCTCCTGCAACTGTGAATGGCGTTGCATTACAATTTTGTAACCATCCATTAGAGGGGTTGATGCTTTGCACAATCTCCTTTAGTGGATGTAAACCCATCCAATTAGTCGCTTTGGTACTGCCGTCTACTGGTTTAGTGTAATCAAAAGTTGGATTACGCTTGGGCATAAAATTACCATGCCAATAAGCAATATTACCTGCAGCGTCTGCATAGAC
>JBILQZ010000187.1:0-3453 GCA_044372935.1 Sediminibacterium sp.
AGTCAACACCAACACCTTGTGTTGTTGTTTGCTCCCATCTCAAATTCGGGTTAGAGTTAGTGATCACACTATTACCACCTGTAAAATTAGATTGTTGGATTGCTAAAGAAGCATAAGCAGGGAACTCTTGGTTACCAGTTACACCATAGTTCAATCTCAAGTCGAAGTTAGAGAAGATTTTACCCAAAGTGTTTTGAGCAAATTTTTCTTCTAATACTCTCCATTTGAAACCAAATGCAGGGAAAGTACCGTATTTGTTACCAGAACTGAACTTAGAAGATCCGTCCACTCTCACCAATGCAGATAAGATATACTTGTCTTTCATTGTGTAGTTTAAACGAGAGAAGTAAGACTGTAATTCAACTTGAGTACTATCACCATATACATCTGTTACACCACCAGTGTAACTTTTGTAGTTAGTTGACATTGAAGTTGCTCCAGGCTGACCCCATCTTTGAGAAGCTCTGTAGTAATCTGTAGTTTTTTGATAAGAGAAGGCAGCTAAAGCTTGTAAGTTGTTGCCATTCTTGAAAGTCTTATCATAGTTCAATGTATGCTCGATCAAGCTAGAAGATTGATCTAAGAATTGTTGAGCTGCTCTACCACCTTTAAGTGCGAAATCAGATGAAGGGTAGTTTTTACCACGAACATTGATTTGACCTTGGATATAAGCGCCTGGTAAACGAGGGTCAACAAATGTTAAACGCTCAGAAGCACCATTCTCCATACCAAAGATCGCCTTATAAGTTAAGTTATCAGTTAATTTGTATGAAAGAGAAACGTTGGCTAATAATTTGTTATAAGTGTCATTGTCTTTATAACCTTCTAAAATAGCAACAGGGTTTCTGTTACCATCTAGGTTATCAAACCAAAGGCCATTTGCACCATAGATAGGGAATGTTGGGTTTGCACCAATCATAGCACCAATCAATGAACCTTGGTAACCAGCATTGTTGGTTACTTGAGCATAACTATTTTGAACGATAGATTGGTTAGCAGTCACATCTAATTTTAAACGAGATGTCAACTGATTAGCATATTTCAAACCAAAAGTATAACGCTTTAACCCTTGAGTTTTAACGATACCTTCTTGGTTATCATAAGAACCATTCAATTTCAAAGAAGACTTTGAATTTGAGAAGCCCCAACCTAAGTTGTAACTATTTGAAATAGCAGTTTGGAAAACTTGATCCTGCCAGTTTGTATTGAATCCTTTGTCGTTGCTTCCAACGCCAGATGCATCAATACCAGCACTCTCTAAAGTTTTCTTGATACCATGTACAAATTCTTGTGGACCAGCTAAATCATAACGCTTAGCAGTTGTAGAAACTGAAGTAGTAGCGTTGAAAGTTAAGCTAGGCTTACCTTTTCCAGACTTAGTAGTAATTAATACAACACCATTCGCACCTCTAGCACCGTAGATCGCTGCAGAAGAGGCATCCTTTAAGATAGAGATATTCTCAATATCGTTAGGGTTTAAGAATGATAATGGGTTTCTTGCAGTAGTACCACCTTCAACTGAGATAGCACTTCCTACTGTACCACCACCGTATAAAGGCACACCATCAACCACATATAATGGGTTGTTGTTACTTCTTACAGAAGAAGTACCTCTAATAGTAATGTTAACCGCACCACCTGGCTCACCAGAGTTAGATGTTACGTTTACACCAGCAACACGACCTTGTAATAATTGCTCTGGAGAAGAAATAACCCCTTTGTTAAAGGATTTCTCACCCAAAGAAACAACTGCACCAGTCGCATCTTTTACTTTACGTGTACCATAACCTACTACAACAACTTCATTCAATTGCTCGCTAGTTTGGTTTAATGATACTGTTACGTTTCCTTCTGCAGCTACTTCTCTAGAAGAATAACCTACAGTTGAAACAACTAATTTTGTTACAGAAGAAGGTACTGTGATAGCAAAAGTTCCATCAGCCGCTGTTTTCGCGCCTGTAGAAGTTCCTTTAGCAACAACAGAAGCTGCTGCGATTGGAGAACCATCTTTTGCATCTAAAACCTTACCTGTAACTGTTTTGTTCTGCGCTTGTGCATTTAATGCAAGCAAGCCAAGAAACAGTCCTACAAAAGAGGACTTTACAATTTTTGAAAAATTCATAATTGGCAGTTTATTGGTTTAATAAGCAGCTACAAAATACACATTTTTGATAGCAATCAAATTTTTTGTTAAATAATTTTTAACTTTTAAAACTTAGGGTTAACAAATGTTAGCTAATAGGGTAGGTTAAGCCCTTCAAAAGGCCTTGTAATTCAATAATATATTGATTTTCCGTCGATTGAGTCGATTTTAAGCTAACAATGGGTAGTATAAAAATGGACCAAAATTGTTTAAAATTGCAAACGTTTGCGGTAAATTTTGTGTTAAATTTCCTTAAATTGAACTTTCTAAAGATTGCTTGACTATGACCAATACCACCCTAAAATTGCTAGCACAACAATTGCAATTGAGTATTTCTACTGTATCAAGGGCATTGAAGGATCATCCAGATATTTCAACAGCAACCAAAGAAAAAGTGCACGCACTTGCAAATAGTTTGGATTACGAGCCCAATGCTTATGCAATTCAATTAAGAACGCAGAGCAGTAAAATATTTGGTGTAATCGTTCCAGCAATTGCGAATTTATTCTACGATAGTTTTATTGCCGCGATCGAAGAAGAAAGTAGAAAGAATGGATACGCCTTAATGATCTTACAATCTAGTAACAACCCAGAGAATGAATTGAACAATTTAAAAATCTTTAGACAGAATAGAGTGTCTGGTGTATTTGCTTGTTTATCTGCACACACTCAGAATTTAGAAGTGTATGAAAAAATGAGCGAGAGAGATATTCCTGTGGTATTTTTTGATATTGTGCCTAAAGAAAATAAATATACCAAAGTAAGAATGGCAGATGAACGATGTGCCATCATTGCTGCAGAAAATATAATTCAAAGAGGTAGTAAAAGAGTACTGGCATTATTTGGTGATCCTGCTTTGTCTATTAGCCAAAAACGTAAGCAAGCCTTTCAACAATTTATGGAAAAGTATGCGCCAAAAACGCACTGTACTTATATGCACACAAATAGTTCTATGGAAGCAGAAGCTGCCTTTAATAAACATTTTGAAAAAGCACAAAAGTTTGACACCGTATTTGCGATGACAGATGAGATACTTATTGGCGTTATGAAATCCATTCAAGCAAACAATATAAAAGTGCCAAAGGAAATAGGTGTCATAAGTATTAGCAATGGATTTATCCCAAGCTTGTATCACCCGAATATTAGTTATGTAGAAACCAGTGGTTATGAATTAGGTAAATTGGCTTTTGTACAAATGCTTGCCAATATTAAAGGTGGTAAAACATTGACAGAATTAACTGTGGATGCAAAATTTGTGGAAGGTGGCTCGATGTAATAATGAAGGAAGAAAAAGATAGGAATAAAGATGT
>JBILQZ010000018.1:0-18085 GCA_044372935.1 Sediminibacterium sp.
CCCACCATCTGTTGAACCAAACCCTCCAATTGAATGCCTGTGTGCAATACTCGTTTTGAATGAAATTTATAGGTGATAAAATCATTGTCAATATTCCAATAAACAATAGGCAGGATCAAGCAAACAGTGATCCCTGCGGCAAGGTATAAATAAGGTCTTTTTAGCGTTTTAATTTGATGGAATAAAATAAAAGCACCAAATCCAGCCCATAAATATAATCCATGCACTTTACTCAAAGTTGCCAATCCTATTAAACATCCTAACCCAATCCAATTCATGACTGTAAACAAGTGGGGCTTCGCCACCCATTTTACCATTAGGTAAATACTCCAAGTGAAAAATAATAATTGAGGACTATCTGGCATGATAAACAAACCAGCGATGATACTTGTATAAATTGAAAGGGTGTACAATAAGGAGGCAATCCATCCTGCACGCTCTGAATGAAGGAGCGTACCTGTATTAAAAACGATCCATGTAGCAATTGCTGCAGCAATAATACTTCCTAAACGCATCGATAAGGTAGAGACCCATTGTAAATTCAAAGTGGACATTTGAATCATCCATCCTATCATTGGTGGATGGTCAAAATGATTCCAATCTGGTTGAACTGCATAGGTATAATAGTACACTTCGTCATTGCCTAATTCAAGTAAAAAAGACAAAGCTAATTTTACAAGTACGGCAATACAGATTAACCATTTTGTTTGTTGGGAATAATCCATCCTCTTAGATTGCATGGACTTAGTATTAAGCTTTACTTAAATTATTTATTTGAAGCTTGATCTACAAACCAAGTAGTTGCTAAACGATACCCATTTAATCCTAAACCAATAATGGATCCAACCACTTTAGCAGACACATGAGAGATGCGTCTAAATTCTTCTCTAGCATGTACATTGCTAATATGTACTTCTATCACTGGCGTTTGGATAGATGCAATCGCATCTCCAATAGCCACAGAAGTATGGGTGTAGGCTGCCGGATTTAAAATGATACCGTCTTGATTAAATCCGAATTGTTGAATGGCATTGACCAACTCCCCTTCTACATTCGATTGGAAATAAGTAAATTGTACAGTTGGGAATGCTTGTTTTAATTGGGTTAAATAGTCCTCAAAACTTTCATTGCCATATAGTTCAGGCTCACGTTTTCCTAATAAATTTAAATTAGGTCCATTGATGATTGCAATATTAAGCATGGTACTACTTTTAAAGATTGTATTAATTCGCTTTCATTAAAGCAATAAAATCATCAAATAAATAACGGCTATCATGTGGACCTGGTGTCGCTTCTGGATGGTACTGCACACTGAAAGCAGGACGATCCTTTAAACGTATCCCTTCGATAGATGCATCATTTAAATTCACATGCGTAATTTCTACGTTGGCATGTTTTTTAACCGCTTCTGGATCCACTCCAAAACCATGATTTTGTGTGGTGATTTCAGACCTGCCCGTGATCACATTTTTAACAGGATGATTTAATCCTCTATGTCCATGGTGCATTTTAAAAGTTGGGATATCATTGGACAAAGCCAATAATTGATGCCCTAAACAAATACCAAATAATGGCTTTTTTTCTGCTAAAATTTCTTTGATGGTTTTCACTGCATAACCCATTGGTGCTGGATCTCCAGGACCATTAGATAAAAAATAACCTGTTGGGTTAAACGCTTTTAAAGTAGCAAAATCTGTGGTTGCAGGATGCACTCTTACATGCGCTCCTCTATCAATTAAACATTGAAGAATGTTTTGCTTCACCCCAAAATCTAACACCGCCACTTTGATGGGTGAATTAACATCTCCTAATTCATATACTTCTTTTGTACTTACAGTACTTGCCAATTCCAACCCATCCATGCTTGGCACTTTTGCTAATTGTGCTTTCAATGCATCTACGTCTAAATTATCAGAAGAGATAATACAATTCATTGCACCAGACTGACGTACATGGGTCACCAAGGCCCTTGTATCTAACCCTTCTATAGAAACTATATTGTTTTCAATTAAGTAGTCGTTTAAATTACCATCCGCTTGTGCACGACTAAATTTTTCTTCTAAATTTCTACCAATTAAACCATGAATTTTTACAGACTTGCTTTCTACATCAGTTGCTTTTACCCCATAATTACCAATATGAACATTACTCATGATGATAATCTGACCGGTGTAACTTGGATCAGTGAACACTTCTTGATATCCAGTCATTCCCGTGTTGAAACAAATTTCCCCAGTAGTTGTACCAATTTTTCCAAAAGCTTGACCGTGAAAAACATTGCCATCTGCTAATACTAAAATTGCTGGTTGTGTAGACATATCAATGGTTAGGTTTAATAATTCAAAAATAGGCAAAAAAAAGGCAAGACCAAAGTCTTGCCTTATATGTGTAATGAATTAATTCATTATTCAGCTGTTGGAGTTTCTTCAGTAGATGCAGCTGGTTCAGCTGGAGCTTCTTCTGCAGGTGCAGCAGTCTCAGCAGCTTTCTTAGGAGCAGCAGTTGCTTTACTTCTACGTGTCTTTTTAGCTGGTTCAGTAGCAGAAGCTATTGAGTTGCCATAGATTTCGTTGAAGTCTACTAATTCGATCATTGCTTTTTCAGCATTGTCACCTGGACGAATACCTAATTTAATGATACGAGTGTATCCACCTGGACGTGTAGCAATTTTAGGCGCTACTACTGTAAATAATTCTTTAACAGCAGCTTTGTCGTTTAAATAACTAAACACGATTCTGTGGTTATGACTAATTTCTTCCTTGCTACCTGCTTTCTTTGTCTTGGTAATCAATGGCTCAACGTACTTTCTTAATGCTTTAGCTTTTGCTAAAGTAGTTACGATACGCTTGTGCGTGATAATTTGACAAGCTAAGTTCATCAATAAGGCTTCTCTGTGTGCCTTCTTTCTTCCAAGGTTGTTGTTTTTGTCTCCGTGACGCATGACTTTTAAGTTTTATCCTTACACCGTGTCAGGAATTGTAAGGTTTGAGCTTTCGCTCGGTTATCAATAATGATTAAAAAAGGTTTCGCTTTCGCGTAATGCCTATTGTAAATCTAATTTGTCTAATCCTAATTTTCCAAGATCCATTCCAAAGCTCAATCCTCTTTCGATCAATACTTGCTCGATTTCAGATAAAGACTTTTGACCGAAGTTTCTGAACTTCATTAAATCTTCTTGCTCGTATTGTACCAATTCGCTTAAGCTGTTGATTTTAGCAGCTTTCAAGCAATTGAACGCACGTACAGAAAGGTCTAAATCTTCTAATGGCGTCTTTAATACTTTTCTTAATTGTAATACTTGCTCATCTACAACGTCTTCTTTCTTATCTTCTTTGTTATCGAAGGTAATGTTCTCGTCAGTGATGATCATAAAGTGTTGAATCAAGATTCTAGAAGCTTGCTTTACAGCATCTTCTGGATGAATTGTACCATCTGTTGCAACTTCTAAGATTAGTTTTTCATAATCTGTTCTTTGCTCCACACGATAGTTCTCCATAACGTATTTCACGTTCTTGATTGGCGTATGAATAGAATCAATTGCGATATAACCAAAAGGCATATCTTTTAATTTATTCTCTTCTGCTGGGATATAACCACGACCTTTTTGGATCGTTAATTCAATGTCTAATTTAGCGGTAGGATCCATGAAACAAATCACTAATTCTGGGTTCATCACCTGGAATTGTTGAGAAGCTTCACCAATATGACCTGCGTTAAATTCGCTGCCACCTTTGATAGATAAAGTGATTTTTTCTGAACTAACATCTTGATCTGCCTTACGCTTAAAACGAACTTGCTTTAAGTTTAAGATCATTTCAGTTACGTCTTCAGTAATTCCTTTGATCGTAGCAAATTCATGATCAACTCCTTCTATCTTGATTCCAACGATAGCAAAGCCTTCTAAAGAGCTTAATAAAACTCTTCTTAATGCATTACCTAATGTTAAACCAAAGCCTGGCTCCAATGGACGGAACTCGAACTGTCCTTCGAAATCATTTGCTTTTTGTAAAACAATTTTATCCGGTTTTTGAAAACTTAATATAGCCATGTTACTACTTTTTTTTATTTGATGCTTTCCTCAGAAAGCAATTTTGTTAAGTGCTACTATTACTTAGAGTACAATTCTACAATCAATTGCTCCTTGATGTTCTCAGGAACTGCTTCGCGCTCTGGCATAGCAATGAAAGTACCTTTGTTCTCGTTCTCATTCCAATCTACCCAGCTGAACTTAGTGTTTCTAGCACGTTGCTTGCTAACGATAGAAGAATTATGAGCACTCTTAGGACGGTAAGTGATGATATCACCTGGACGACATGTATAAGAAGGTACATTGGTTACATCACCGTTTACAGCGATATGCTTGTGCGCTACTAATTGACGTGCTTCAGGACGGCTAGCAGCCAATCCCATTCTAAAGATGGTATTATCTAAACGAGCTTCTAATAATTTAATTAAGTTTTCACCAGTAACACCTTTTAAACGAGATGCTTCTTCGAAAGTCTTACGGAATTGACGCTCTAATACGCCATATGTATACTTTGCTTTTTGCTTCTCTCTCAACTGTAATGCATACTCGCCTAATTGCTTACGCTTGCGTTGTGCACCGTGTTGTCCTGGAGGGTTGCTGTTTTTACCCAACCACTTTGCGTTACCTAAAATAGGTTCGCCGAAAATGCGGGAAATTTTTGTTTTGGGGCCTGTGTAACGTGCCATAATGTTGCTGTTTTGTGATTTTTTAATGTCGACGCATCATCCGTAAAAATCTAAAATCAATGATGCATCCTGGTTTATAAATAGTTAAAATAAATTGCAGTAATTATACTCTTCTTTGTTTTGGAGGACGACATCCGTTGTGTGGCATAGGCGTTACGTCACGGATAGCAATCACTTCGATACCTGATTGAGAGATAGAACGGATCGCTCCTTCTCTACCAGAACCTGGTCCTTTTACAAATACTTCTACTCTTTTAACACCAGCGTCTAATGCTACTTTCGCTGCATCTGCTGCTGCCATTTGAGCTGCGTATGGAGTGTTCTTTTTAGAACCTCTAAAGCCCATCTTACCTGCACTACTCCAGCTGATTACTTGACCTGCTTTGTTAGTGAAAGCGATAATTAAATTGTTGAATGTTGCGCTGATACGAACTTCTCCAGAAGCGTCTACTTTAACGACTCTCTTCTTTGCAGCGGCTTTTGCACTGTTCTGTGCTTTGTTTGGTTTTGCCATTTTTGTTGAGGTGTGCCCTTTTTACTTGTGTAAAACACGGGTAAAATGAGCGGGTTATTTAAATTGAAATTCCGCCGAAGCGGAAACCGAGTAAATCTCCCCTGTAGTAAATACAGGATCTAACTTTATCGGATTTATATAACAAAAGGTAGCCACCGAAGCGACTACCTATGTATTATTATTTCTTAGCTACTTTCTTCTTACCAGCAACTGTCTTACGCTTACCCTTACGAGTACGTGAGTTAGTTTTAGTACGTTGACCACGAACAGGTAAACCTTTTCTGTGACGTAAACCACGGTAACAAGCGATATCTAATAAACGCTTAATGCTCATAGAAACTTCACTACGTAAAGCACCTTCTACTTTGAATTCTGCGTTAATGATATTACGAATTGCAGTTTGCTCTTCGTCGTTCCACTCATTTACTTTTTTATCGTAACTGATGTTTGCTTTTTCTAAAATGTAACGAGCAGTTGAATGACCAATACCGAAAATGTACTGTAATCCAATTTCTCCTCTTTTGTTTTTTGGTAAGTCTATACCGGCAATACGAGCCATATGCTAAAACTTGTTTTTTGTTTAATTTTTGTTTTTGTTTAAAACCTTAGCGTCTCCGCGAAAGTCTTACTATCCTTGTCTTTGCTTAAAGCGAGGATTCTTTTTGTTGATCACAAATAATACGCCCTTACGCTTAACGATCTTGCAATCTGCACTACGTTTTTTGATAGAAGCTCTAACTTTCATCTTTTTGTTTTTAAATATTAATTCTACTCTTACTTATGTCTAAAAATAATTCTTCCCCTTGTTAAGTCATACGGACTCATCTCCACTCCTACTTTATCACCTGGCAAAATTCTGATGTAGTGCATACGCATCTTTCCAGAAATTGTTGCTAAGATTTCATGACCATTTTCAAGCTTAACTCTGAACATAGCATTGCTCAGTGCTTCAATAATTACTCCATCTTGTTTAATCAGCGGTTGTTTTGACATACTTATTTTGGGGTTGCAAAGATATGGAAATGAATGGAATTATGAAAAAATCCCGGTTAATTCTTCTAAAAAGGCTAAAATAAAAGGAGAAGTTGTCCTTCTCCTTTCTAATCTATTGTAAATCAATGATTTAAATTTGAGTCCTACCCCATTCCTGGGAAAAGAGGTCTTCCAATAGCTGCTCTAAATGGCCAAGGCATCGCTAAAAGGATCAAAATCAATGCAATCACATACAAAATACGCGTTGGACCCGCATTTTGGGTCTTCTTGTATTTTACATGACCAATGGTTATTAAAACTATGGCTAAAATCATAGAGAAAATATGCTCCACAGCCCAAAAACGACTCGCCGCATCTTTCATGGTCGCAGCCATCCCTGCAGACTGGATCATCTTAATCCCTAAAGGACCTGCGATGTATTGGTAAAGGCCCACTAGTAAGCTAGCATGTGCACTCATTAACAAGGTTTTACTTGTTTTAAGCGCGTCCTTATTGGTAAATAATTTATAAATACTTAGGATCAAGGCAATCAAAACCACCCATCTTAAGGTATTGTGTAAATGTAAAAGTCCAGTGTACATAGTTATAGATTTGTCGCTAAAGTAATCAAATATTTTTAAACAGCTTACTCCACCCAGTCTGCTACAAATAAATTGGTGTCTCTAGTGCCCTTATTGTTTCTATTGGAAGCAAAAATGATTTTTTTACCATCTGGGCTAAACATTGGGAAAGCATCAAATCCCTTATCTCTGCTAATTTTAACTAGTCCGGTACCATCTAAATTGATGAGGTACATATTAAAAGGGAACCCTCTTTTATATTCATGGTTACTACAGAAAATAATTTGCTTACCATCTGGCGTAAAATTAGGTGCCCAATTGGCTTGTCCTAAATTGGTGATTTGTTTTGCATCGGACCCATCCACATTGGCTACCCATACTTCCATATTGGTTGGCGCTACCATCCCCTCTTTTAATAAACTGGTATATTCGGCAATTTCTGCTTCAGTTTTAGGACGACTCGCTCTCCACACAATTTTTTTACCGTCTGGACTAAACCAAGCGCCCCCATCATACCCTAGCGCTGTAGTTACTTTTTTTTCTTTTCCAGAAGCAATATCCATAACATATAAATCTAGGTCTCCGTCTTTGTCGCTGCAATAAATCATCTTCTTGCCATCATAAGATAAAGTGGCTTCTGCATCATACCCTTTTGCAGTAGTTAATTTTTTAACCACATTGCCATTGGTGTCTGCCATAAAAATATCGTAGGTATTATATAATGGCCAAATGTATTTATTGCCATACTTCGCACGATCCACAGGTGGAGGACAGTCAGCGCTGCCTTCATGCGTAGAGGCATATATAATGTGTTTGCCATCTTTCATGAAATAGGCACAGGTTGTTCTTCCCTTTCCGGTACTCACTAATTTATAGTTGAAAGGCGCTTGTTGCGTCAAAGGCAAATTGCCCATAAAAATTTGATCACATACAATGCCTTCTTTAGGATTGGTTTTTTGAAAAATAATACGCTTACTATCATAACTCCAATAAGCTTCCGCGTTGTCGCCCCCAAAAGTTAGTTGTTGAACATTCTTAAAATGTGTTTCTCCTTCAAATAGAACCGTGTCTTGTTGTGCTTTAACAGTACCAGTTATTACTAAGGCAAGAAGGATGGATAAGTATTTTTTCATCGTTTTCATATTGGCAGCAAAAATAACCCTATTCATGTATAAACGAAATCGAAATAGCGCAATCTATTAATTTGAAAACTTTTTTGACTAAAAAATGACAGTTCCCTAAAAAATCGAGAACTTTGAACAAATAATAATTATGGCCATCATTGCACCCTCCCTTTTAGCTGCCGACTTTTTAGCACTTGGAAAAGCATGCAGTATGTTAAATGATTCCGAAGCTGAATGGTTTCACTTAGATGTGATGGATGGTGTTTTTGTACCCAATATTAGTTATGGTTTACCGGTGATAGAACAGCTCAAAAAAACCACTACTAAAGTAATGGATGTGCATTTAATGATTGTGTCTCCAGAAAAATATATTACTGCATTTAAACAAGCAGGTGCCGATATTTTGACGGTGCATTATGAAGCTTGCCCACACTTACATAGCACATTACAACAGATTAAAGCACAGGGCATGAAAGCTGGTGTAGCATTGAACCCACACACGCCTATTGAGGTGTTGAAAGACATCATTTTTGATATTGATGTGGTATGTATCATGAGTGTGAATCCTGGTTTTGGAGGTCAAAAATTTATCCCGCATACCTATGAAAAAGTAAAAGCTTTAAAGCAATTAATTTTACAACATAAAGCTTCTACTTTAATAGAGATTGACGGTGGTGTTACCTTAGACAATGCTGCAGCATTGGTGGCTGCTGGTGCGGATGTTTTAGTAGCTGGCACGACCGTATTCAAAGCAACCGATCCAATTCAAATGATCTCTAGTTTAAGAAATTGTTAAGCCCCCTTAAAGGAATTTAGTAATCCACATATTGTGCAAATGTTTGGCTTGTTTTTTGAACAAGTGTATGTTAAATTGTGTTAGCAGGTATCTACCTCTACTAACCTATAAAAACTACTACCTTGACAGAAACCATCATCAGCTTAGAATCTGTTAATCCAATCGATTTTTTTGGTGTTAACAATAACAAATTCGATGTCTTAAAAAAGAAGTTTCCCCTCTTAAAAATCTTATCCAGAGGCACACAAATAAAACTCAGTGGTGCCCCAGAACAAATTGATATTGCGAAAGAAAAAATTGGATTGATCATTCAATACATGGAACGTAACGGCCACTTAAGTGAAAACTATTTTGAACAAATTTTAGGAGGCGATGACGCAGAAGTGATTGATAATTTTGTAGATCAAAATCCAAATGAAGTATTGGTTTTTGGACCGAATGGAAAATCGGTAAGAGCAAGAACTGCGAATCAGAAAAAAATGGTACAGTCCGCTGATAAAAACGATATTGTTTTTGCAATCGGTCCAGCTGGTACAGGTAAAACCTATACTGCAGTTGCGTTAGCAGTTAGAGCACTGAAAAATAAATTAGTGAAAAAAATTATTTTAACAAGGCCTGCTGTAGAAGCCGGGGAAAGCTTAGGTTTTTTACCAGGAGATTTAAAAGAAAAAATTGATCCTTATTTGCGCCCTTTATATGATGCATTAGACGACATGATTCCTGCTGATAAATTAGGTTATTATATGTCTACTAGAACCATCGAAATTGCCCCTCTTGCATACATGCGTGGACGTACTTTGGACAATGCATTTATTATTTTGGATGAATCTCAAAATGCCAACGATTTACAAATAAAAATGTTTTTAACCCGTATTGGAGCGAATGCAAAAGCCATCATCACTGGTGACCCTACTCAAGTAGATTTACCTCGAAACCAAAAAAGCGGTTTAGAGAAAGCAGTAAGAATTTTACAAAATATCGAAGGTATTGCACATATTCAATTGGACGAGGAGGATGTGGTACGTCATAAATTGGTTAAAGCCATCATCAAAGCATATGATAAAGAGCGTGAAAATGAACCAGAAAATACCTACCATCGATAGATTCAAAGCAAGCATGCTTGAATTAAAAGCATAAATAGGATAGGTTTCAAATATATATATTATTTATTTAATGTATAATAGGTTGATATAGGAATTTATGACAAATTGTTAAGAAAAACACAAAACGATTTCAAGGAATATTAGTTTCTTTGCATCACTAAATAAAACAACAACTATGCTTAGTAAAAAATTACTACATTTTGCAGTTGCTATGCTATTGGTTCCAGTTTTGACATTCGCTCAAAATACAACTGGTAACATTAGCGGTTCTGTAAAAGCTGACAACGGTGAAGTCCTTGTCGGTGCTACTATTTCAGTGTTACACGTACCAACAGGTTCTGTGTACAATACTGCGTCTAGAAAATCAGGTTTATTTGATGTAAGTAACGTACAACCAGGTGGACCCTATGTTGTAACTATATCTTATGTTAACTACCAATCAGAAAAGAAAGAAAATATCTATGTTGACTTGGGTGATGTGGTTAGATTAGATGTTATTTTATCTTCTAAAATTGATAAATTAAAAGATGTAACTGTTAGTACTACAAAAAGAGGTTCAGATTTATCTGTAAGAGGTGGTACTCAAACTATCATCGGTCGTGATAAATTAGACAACTTACCTACTGTTGGTAGAAACGTACAAGATTTCTTACGTTTTTCTCCAACTGCAAAATTTGTAGGTGGTAATGGTGATTTAGCTGGTGTGTCTATCGCTGGTCAAAACAACCGTTTTAACTCTTTGTATATTGATGGTGCCGTTAACAATGACCAATTTGGTTTGAGTGCAAGTGGAACCAATGGTGGACAAACTGGTGTAGGTCCTATCTCAATTGATGCGGTAGATCAATTCCAAGTGATGGTTTCTCCATTTGATGCATCCATTGGTAACTTTACAGGTGGTGGTATCAATGCTACTACAAAGGGCGGTACAAATAATGTAACAGGAACAGTTTATTCTTTCATGCAAAATGAAAACTTGTCTGGTAAAACACCAACAGGTGCAAAAGAAAAAGCAGTTAAATTAAACCCATTCAAAGCTCAAACGATTGGCGGAAGCGTTGGTGGTGCGCTAATTAAAAATAAATTATTTTACTTCGTAAACTTTGAATCCATTGAGAACGAAAGACCACAACCTTTCGATATCAGTGGTTACAAAGGAGCAAGTGGGAAAGCGGATATTGATAAATTAGTTGATTTTGTGAAAACAAAGTATGGCTACGAAGTAGGCGGTTACCAAGATAACACTGCATCTACAAGTGCAAAGAGATTGGCTACTAAGATTGACTGGAATATCAATAGTATGAATAAGTTTAGTTTATCTTATCGTTATAACGAAACCAACTCCTACTCTACTTCAGCATCTAGTTCTTCTAGAGTGAATTTTTACAACAACGGTATTTTATTTCCAAATAAAACCAACTCTTTATCTGCTGAGTTAAAAACAGCATTTAAAAATGGTTCTAGTAATAAAATGTTATTTACCTACACAGATGTAGTAGATGACAGAAATCCTATTGGTGATCCATTCCCTCGTGTTACCATCTTAGATGGTACTGGAGGTCAAATAATTTTTGGTACTGAAGAATTCTCTACTGCAAACTTATTAAAGCAAAGAAATATCAATTTCTTAGACTTCTACAAGTTCAATGTAAATAAGAACGCTTTCACTGTGGGTGTTGACTATGAATTAAGTAAATCTTACAACGTATTTATTCGTCAGAACTTTGGTTCTTACCAGTTTAATTCATTGTCTGATTTCTTAGGAGAAAAAGCACCTATTCGTTATGATCGTTCTTTCTCTTTATTAGACCAAACAACTGGTGATGTTACTAAAGCTGCAGCAAGTTTTTATACTGGCAGAGGAAGTGCTTTCATCAATGATGAGATCAGATATTCTGACAACTTAACTATTAATTTAGGTGTGAGAGCTGATTACACGAAGTTCTTATCTACTCCATTAGAAGACAAGTTTTTTAACTTCTACACACGTAGACTTTACGATTTTAATGGTGCACAATCAGGAACGATCCCTGATCCAAAAATTTCTATCTCTCCAAGAGTAGGATTTACCTACAAGATGCCAGAAGAAAACATGACCATCCGTGGAGGTTTAGGTATGTTCACAGGACGTGTGCCTTTAGTATGGCCTGGTGGCGTGTTTAACAACAATGGCCAGTCTGTAGGAGGTCTTTCTTTAATTACTCCAGCTGATATCGCTAAATACAATATTACATTTAGACCAGACCCTTTAAAGCAATATACAGCTGCTGATTTAGGTTTGAGTACTGCTGCAGCTAAAGGTCAAATGGACTTAGTTTCAAGTGACTTTAGATTGCCAAAAATTATCCGTGCTTCTTTAGCAATTGATAAAAAGTTAAAAGATAATTGGTCAGTAACTGTAGAAGGTAGCTTGAGTAAGAATATCAATGAAATTTATTACAGAAGATTAGATATCCTTAAGCCAGTTGGACAATTACAAGGTCCTGATAATAGATATATTTATGACTTAAAGCGTATTGGTTACCCTGCTGCGCCTGGTATTACTGCAGGATCTAATCCATACACTGGTGTATTCTTATTAGAGAACCAACGTTATTATGGCCGTTCTGGGTATGCATATAACTTTACAGTTTCTATCGACAAGTCTTGGACTGATGGATTTTCATTCAATGCATTCTATACTTATGGATCTTCTTTTGTAACACACGAACCAACTTCAAGCCAAAATAACTCTCAATGGAGATTTATGGAGACAGTGAATGGAAGAAACGATGTTCAAAGATCAAGATCTGATTTTGACTTAGGACATAGAGTAAGTGCTTTTGTTGCAAAGAAATTCACTTATGCAAAAGGTGCTTTAGCTTCTACAGTTAGTTTAGTATACAACGGACAGTCTGGTAACCCTTTCAGTTATGTATATGCAACTGGTCCTGTTAGAGATCAAGGAACTGGTGAATCAAATGATTTAATCTTTATCCCTACAGCAGAGCAAGTGAAAGGAATGACATTTGTAACAAATAGTTCTTACCCATTATCTGCAGCTCAACAAGCTCAAGCCTTAGAAAATTACATTACTAATGATAATTATTTAAGCAAAAACAGAGGTAAATATGCAGAAAGAAATGGTGCAAGATTACCATTTACAAACATCATCGACGTGAAATTTGTACAAGATTTCAACGTGAAAATGAATAACAAGAAGTACCAATTCCAATTAACATACGACATCTTTAACTTTACAAATATGTTGAATAGAAATTGGGGTAGAACTTACTTTATGTCAAACGATCAGTTTTCTATCATAAAGTACCAAGGTGCTACTGGTTCTACAGTACCTAGCTATAGCTTCTCTCCAATCTCGAACAATACGCCTTGGGGTATCAGTTCAAGCACTACGCCTAGCTACAGTGCACGTTGGGTAAGCCAATTAGGTTTACGTTTCAAATTCTAATTGATCCATTAGATATATTAAAAGCCCTCCGAATGGAGGGCTTTTTTTTGCCCAGTATGTTGGGTGTCTTAAAATTATTTGTAATTTCAAGCTGTATGGGCCAAAATTTAACACAGTTTACGATTGGAATAGAGGAAGAATACATGGTTTTAGATCCTGCTTCTAAGGAGCTAAAAAGCCATCAGCAGGCCATTGTCAATGAAGGTGAGAAAGTTTTTAAAGACAAGATAAAGGCCGAAATGCACCAGGCAGTGGTAGAAGTGGGAACAGGCATTTGTAACAATGTGGAGACTGCTTATCAAGAAATATTCGAATTAAGGACCCATGTTTCAAAAATAGCCAATGAATTAGGTTACAGTGTTGGTGCATCAGGCACCCACCCTTTTAGTTTATGGGAAACCCAACTTATTTCGGATCAAAGCAGGTACCAAGCCCTTTTAAACGAATTACAGCAGGCTGCAAGGAGTAATTTAATTTTTGGACTCCATGTGCATATTGGGATGGAAGACCGTCGTATGGCGATCCATATTGCGAATACAGCTAGGTATTTCTTACCCCATATTTATGCTTTAAGTACGAACTCCCCTTTCTGGGAATCTAGTAACACAGGTTATAAATCTTACCGTTCTAAAATTTTTGACAAATTCCCTAGAACTGGTATCCCAGATTATTTTGAAAGTATCGAAGCCTATGAAAGTTTTGTTCAGTTGTTGATTAAAACAAACTGTATTGACAATGCGAAAAAAATATGGTGGGACTTAAGGGTTCATCCGGTGTACAACACTATTGAATTCAGAATTTGCGATGTGCCTATGACGGTGCAAGAAACTGCGACCATTGCTGCCTTGTTTCAAGCATTATGTGCTAAAATATATAGCCTACGTAGACAAAATATCAATTTCATCAATTACCAACGCGCACTCATCAATGAAAATAAATGGCGTGCAAGTCGTTATGGCATCGACGGCCTATTGATTGATTTTGGCAAAGAAAAAGAAATGCCTGTTAAGGACTTAATCGACGAATTGCTTGAATTTGTGGATGGCGTAGTAGATGACTTAGGTAGTCGACAACATATCGAAAAAGTGCATCAAATTTTTTCGAAAGGTACAGGGGCAGATAGACAACTCAAGGTATTTCAAGAAACCGGAAGCCTAGTAGAAGTGGTGAAATATATAGAGCAAAGTTTTCTAGAACACTAACAGATTCAAGGGCTATTGCGCTATTTTGTAATCAAATAAGGTCGCTGTAAAAAGGCCTCTTTCCCTTTTTTTAAATACGACATCCCAATCTCCTTTATACCTTAATATTTTAGGCACTAATAATCCATTGGGCGTATACGTCATTTCAACCTCCATTTGAACATTAAAATCATATACCCCTGCTTTATAACTTAAGGAATAATTGCGTCCAAGCACTTCGAGTGTAGTTGGATTGAACCAAGTAATCATTTGATCCACCACGACCCTGTCTTTGGCAAAAAATCCAAGATCCTCCTTGGGTTTAATTTCAAACACATAAGCTAATTTGCCATGGTAATCCACATAATCCAAACGATAGGTATACAATTCATGGGCATTATCGTCGTATAAATCTAGCTTGTTACCAATCATTGGAATACCAGGAATTTTTTCACCAGGATTAAAGAACAACATCTTCAATTGTTCTTTCGCTTTATCAATACCCGATCCTTGAATAGTTCTCTTTTTCCCTTTTACAATATTATTTTCTCCGCAAATTTGACCCTTTGTAAAAAATAAACTTGCATACAGTGAAGGCGTTACATAATTGTAATCCCCTTTTCCATTTCTTAAATTACCGAATGTTTTTTCTTCAATGACATCCATCGTCCTACATGCACCAATTTTATTTTGACGTGTTCTACTATCTAAGGAAGCCACCATCTTTTGATTTTTATCATACATCTCTATATGATTAAAAGAGCTATACCCTATTGTCCTTAATGTTTTGAAGGCTTTATAAAAACTTGTATCTCGTTTGATTTTTTCTAAAATCGCTTTATAGTCAAAATTATTTCTTACAATCGCATCTGCTAAAGTAAAGGATTGATTGGCTACTTGAAAACTAGTATCCTGCGCCCAAGATTGGCTTAGGGCAAATATTGATATGACAAGTAGGAATTTACGCATGCTTATTTAATATTAGTCATTTTATAATCCACTCTAACTTTACCTTTATGAATATCATTTAATTTGCCTTGTAACATTTTCTTTTTTAAAGGCTTGATATAATCAATAAATAGCTTACCCTCAATATGGTCATATTCATGTAAAATGATACGTGCAGTCATACCGTCAAAAGTCTCCACTTTTTCTACAAAATTTTCATCCATGTATTTAAGGGTCACTTTTTCATGCCTCAATACATCCTCTCTAATTTTTGGAATACTTAAACATCCTTCATTGTATACCCATTCTTTACCGCTTAGCTCTAGGATTTCTGCATTAATGAATACGCGTTTAATGCCTGGCGCATCTGGAAAGTTGGCATCTTCTGGCTCGGCATTTTCAAATATTTGTTCACTATCCATTACAAATAAACGTATAGCTCGATTGATCTGAGGTGCGGCAAGGCCAACCCCATTACTATCATACATGGTTTCCCACATATCTTCAATCAGCTTGGCTAAATTTGGATAATCTGCGCTGATTGGCTCACTCACTTTTCTTAAAACAGCAGCGCCATAGGCTACAATGGGTAAGGTCATAGGAATTCAATTATGGATGCAAAGTTACATCAATTCCTTATTATTCAGGTATTCTTGAAGGAGGATCGTTGCTGCTATTAAGTCCACATTCTGCTTGACTTGACGGTCTTTTTTCTTCATACCCATCTCAACCATCGCCCTCACAGCAGTTTTAGAGCTGTAACGCTCATCCACCGTTTTAACGGGTATCAAAGGAAACTTTTCGGTTAGATCCACAATGGCCTTTTTAACCAAGGGGGTGGCATGCGTTGGAGATGCATCTAAATTTAAGGGCTCCCCTATCAAGATCAATTCAACCGGCTCTTTGGCAATATAATCTGCTAAAAAAGTATATAAACTTTTGGTGTCCACTGTTACCAGTGAAGTGGCGATCATTTGAAAAGGATCCGTCACGGCTAATCCGCATCGCTTCCCACCATAATCTATACAAATGATTCTAGCCAAAATAAAAAATTATATTAATAAAATGTTGCCATCAGAATAGCTGATAGTACAAAGGTACTGAAAACAATACTTGCAATACCATTGGCGGTCATAAATGCAATGTTTACCTTACTTAAATCATCAGGCTTTACAATACTGTGTTGGTAAATTAACATACCGACAAAAACAAGGGCTCCGCCAAGGTACACAAAATGAAAATCACCAATGAAAAAAGCTAGTATAATGAACCCTGCAGAAATTACATGTAACCCTCTTGCAATATTTAAAGCTTTATGTAAGCCCCAATAACTTGGGATGGAATATAATTGTTGAGCAGTATCAAACTCAATGTCTTGCAATGCATAAATCACGTCAAAACCACTTACCCAAAAAACAACAGCAAAAGAAAACAACAAGGGTACGATATTAAACACTCCTGTAACCGCCAAATAGGCCCCAATGGGAGCTAAAGCAAGCCCTATGCCTAATACTAAGTGACATAAAAAAGTAAACCTTTTAGTGTAACTGTAAAACATAATCACGAATAAGGCAATAGGTGATAAATAAAAACAAATTGTATTGATAAAATAAGTTGCCGTTATAAACAATACCGCATTAATAATAATAAATAACAAAGCCTTCTCTGCTTTAATAATACCTGCAGGAATTTCTCTAATTGCGGTTCTAGGATTGAGCTGATCAAAATGGCGATCTAAGTACCTGTTGAAAGCCATGGCAGTAGATCTTGCAGTCACCATACAAACCAAGACCAAGAAAAATTTTAACCCCATATTTTCTAGCGGAAGCTGATTCATTTCCAAGTATTGCAGGCCTAATGTAAAACCTATCAATGCAAATGGTAATGCAAAAATGGTGTGTGAAAACTTCACTAAACTAAAATAATTTTTTACTGTACTCATTGAATTGATTTATGCTATTTCACTTCTCTAACAAATTCCCATAATACCACAGCGGCAGCGACCGAAATGTTCAAAGAATGCTTCATCCCCCATTGTGGAATTTCTATTACCCCATCACAAACTTTTATGACATCATCGCTGACCCCATCCACTTCATTTCCAAATACAAAAGCGGTTGGTGTTTTTGAATGTTCATATTTGTTCAATAAAATACTCCCTTCCGTTTGTTCAATTGCTAGTACTTTATACCCTCTTGTTTTTAAATCCTTCACGGCCTCCACAGTGTCTTCGTAATACATCCAATCTACAGAATCTGTGGCACCTAATGCGGTTTTATGAATATCGCGGTGAGGCGGTTGTGGGGTGAATCCACAAAGGCAAATTCCATTTATTAGGAATGCATCAGCAGTTCTAAATACACTTCCTACATTGTGCATACTACGTATGTTGTCCATGACCACCACCAATGGCTTTTTATCGGCCAACTTAAAGTCTTCGACCGACTTTCTACCTAATTCTTCCATGCTTAATTTACGCATAGTGCAAAAGTAAGCTTTTCAAATATTAAAAAATTATGTAGGTTTGTTACCCATGGCAAAATCAAGTTCAGAAACCCCTCTAATGCAACAGCATCGGGCTATTAAACAAAAATACCCTGACGCTATTTTACTCTTTAGAGTGGGTGATTTTTACGAAACCTTTGGTGAAGATGCAGTAACTGCCTCTAAGGTTTTAGGCATTACTTTAACCAAGAGAAACA
>JBILQZ010000137.1:0-4579 GCA_044372935.1 Sediminibacterium sp.
TGATGTGGTCATGTTGGATCCGCCTGCATTTACAAAAAGCAGAAGCAGTATCGAAAAAGCAGTAACTGGTTATAAAGAGATTAACCTAAGAGGTATGAAGATGATCAACAATGGAGGCTTCTTAGTAACATCAAGTTGTACCAACTTAGTGAGTCCAGAATTATTCTTAGATACCATCTATATGGCCGCTAAAGATGCTAAGAAAAGAATTAGACAAGTCACCTATCAAACCCAATCAAGCGATCATCCAATTATTTGGGGCATGGAGAATACGCATTATTTGAAGTTCTTGATTGTAGAAGTTTGTGATAGATAGCTATGATTTTAAAAACAAGTTTAATTAAAAAATGCCTCCTAAATTTGGAGGCATTTTTATGAATTAACAGTTCTTCAAATTTCAGTTTAATGTATTCAACGTAGTTTGAATCGCTTCAAAATTAGGTAAGTCTCCAGGTGTAGGACAAACCTCTGCATATTGCACTACGCCATGCGCGTCAATTACAAAAGCTGCTCTCTTGCTTACGCCTTGCATTTCGAATGCTGGGAAGGTTTCATACAATACATCAAATGCTTTTGCAGCTGCTTTATTGAAATCACTCAATAAAGGGAAATTTAATTTTTGCTCTTCTTTGAATTTGCCTAAAGCAAACAAAGAATCTACAGAGATACCATACACTTGCGCATTGGTTGAATTGTATGCTGCAATATTGTCTCTTACATTACAAAGTTCAGTGGTACATACACCAGTAAAGGCAAGTGGGAAAAATAGCAATACTACATTCTTTCCTTTAGCATCTGCTAAATGAACCTGGTTTTTATCTGTATCAAATAAAGTAAAATCTGGGGCGTTTTGTCCGATTGAAATTGGCATAGTTTGTTTTTTTATAGTTTAACAAGTCAAAAGTAAAAGTGTTTAATGAGACATCCTTTTTTTTAAAGAAAATTAGTGCTTTACAAGCTCTAATTTTTCCCTTTTCGATAATGCCTCCACAGAGTCCATTAAAAGCTTCAACTCTACTGGATGCTTATCTAAATAGTCCATAGTGGCATAAAACCTAACACGGTCCACCTTATTCAAATTGAATACACGCTGGTAATAAGTTGCTTTCTGTACCGATGGTTGAGCCATGGTATCCAATTGTGTCTGTCTTGAGAGATACTCATCTACCTGCATCAACTGCCAGACTGTTTTTTGCATGGTCTCCACCGGCAATAAGGCTACTTGTTCTGACTTTTTTGGGCCACAAGCAACAAAGCATAAGATCAAGATATAGATTGCATTTTTCATTCGAAAGCGGCTTTATACTTATTCAAATTAGTAATATCAATAGCGGAAAGTGTAGTCATCAATTGTTTTTTGGTTGACCTATCTGCATTGGAAAACAACCCAATTAATTCTGACACCCTACCCTGCATGAAAATGGAAATGGCCATTGAATTTACCTGCTCCTCATTTAATTCTTGCAAACTCATTAAAGCATTAAGAATAGCCACTCTACCCTGCTCTGGCTGTTCGGCCAATTGATCAATTCCTTTACGATAATAATTAAAGGCAACTTCATGTAATTTATCAAACCCGCTTTTTGTATAGTTATCAATTAACACAAATCGATTGCGTTGTCCATCATAGGATTTCCACCCACTAATCCCAGATCCATCTGGTGCGTTGTATACAATATTCAAGGCTTTACTAAAATAAGGCGCTCCTCCGTTTTTGGAGAAGGAGTCGTAGTCTAGGCCCAATATGATATTTATATAATAAGCTATTGTAGCGGTTAAATTGGCCTCCAATGCATCTGTTCTTGCAACATTGTTTTCATTGAATTCAATTGGTTGACCTAATTGATATTTAAAGGTGAAATTTGCATCTTGCATATTAAGCAAGGGTGTCGTATAATTAGCGCGAAACACGGGTCTATTTGCTACAATACTTAATTTGGCATTGTATACCCCAGGAGAAACGATAGATTCAATAGTGATATAAAAACTACAATCAATTTTTTCTTCCTGTGTAAATAAATCCGCTGTCCATTTACGCTGGTTAATGAAGTCTTTTAATTGAGTTTGTAACTGAACAAAAATTTTAGGGTCTACTTGATTGTCAACCTTATTAGTCTGAAAGCTCACCACTGCATCAAGCTCTTGTCCTTTCAGGTTTTGAAAAAGACAAAAACAAAGTAAAACAAATACCCCTTTTTTTAAAAACATGCCTGATTGTTTTATACCCTAAAATACAAAAACGTCCCGAATCTTCGGGACGTTTTATACTATATCTTATTGGAGTTTAACGGAATAAATCTGTTTCCTCGTTCTTACGATGATAAATCTTGTCGTCAATGAATTCAGCAGTTGCTAAAATCGCTGGATTCGGCATACGCTCATATGCTTTAGAGATTTCAATTTGCTCTTTATTTTCATGAATTTCTTCTAAAGAATCTGTGTGACTTGCAAATTCTTCTAATTTAGAATGCAATTCTTCTCTAATAGAAATATTGATTTGGTTAGCTCTTTTTGCAATAATCGCTATTGACTCATACAAATTACCAGTTTTAGCTTTTAAGGCTTTTAAACTTTTTGTTTCTACAACAGCAGGTGTGTTAGCACCCATATGTCTTCTTAATTTACTCATTTTATATTTTTTAAATATTGATCAGTTTGTTTCTTTATTTTTTTTGCTTCAGCCATTAAAGGACTGTCGCTGTATCTATCTACAAAATCATTGTACTCCTGTACCACTTTTTCAAAACGCTCTTTTTGTTTGTCATAGAAGCTATTTTCAGCAAACTTGAAATAAGCTTTCAAGGTTAATAACTTGTATTTGTCTGCTTGTGTAGCATCTGGGAAATAATCAGATAATAAACCATAAGAGATTGCAGCAGCTCGGAACAATGCAAGGTCATAGTACAATGTAGCCGTTTTATAATCTTTCGATTCTAATTTTGCTCTACATGCATCAATCACTTCTGAAGCTTCTTTCACCCTAGGACTGGTTGGATGCGCATCAATGAAAGATTGCATTAATTGCATTGCTCTATTCGTTGTTGTTTGATCTAACTCTGCTTTAGGAGAACGCTTATAGTAAGTGTTTGCTCTCATGAATTCCACTTCTTCTACTTTCGCAGAATTAGGGAAATACTCTATAAAAGTTTTATAAATATTTTCTGCATTTTCGTAATCCTTATCATTATAATAAGAGTTCGCATACATCAAATATAATTCCTCATAACGAGGTGTGCCTTTTACAAATGGTATCACTGATTCAAAGAGCTGTTGCGCATTGCTGTATTTCTTTTCTGCAAAATACTGTTCTGCCATTTTTACTTTGTAATCTGTGTCCTTGTTCTTCAATACTTTTTGAAACTTTGAAGTACAAGCAGTCAAGCTAAAAAACAGGCAAAAAAATAAGATGATTCTATTCATACAGGGAGGCAAAATTAACTAATAATCCTCAATTTAGGCCGAAAAAGATTGCGAATGAAGGCTTTGACGTTAAGAAATCGCTAAAACCTGACTGATTACCAGTCCCTTAGGCAAAATGAGCTTCCTATAGCCCTCCAGGCGGCTTATACCCCTAAAAAACAAATGACCCCCCAAATTGGGAGGTCATTGTATTGGAAAGAGATTGAACTATCCTTCTTTGTTTTCGTCTAATTTAGCTTTGATTTCTGCTAATGCGCCTAAATCACCTAAAGTAGATTTCTCAACTTTGCTTTGGATTGTTTTAACTGCTTTTTTAGTCTTTTCAGTTTCTTCCTTCGCTTCTTTCTTAGCTACTTCTTTTTCTTCTTGGATGTTTTGCTCCCAAATTCTAGCATGAGAAACTACGATACGCTTTTCATTACGATCGAATTCGATCACCATGAATTGTGCAGTTTCTTCCGCTTGTACTTGTTTGCCATCTTCTTTAGCTAAGTGACGGTTAGGTGCGAAACCTTCTAAGCCATGAGGCATTTGTACGATAGCACCTTTGTCATCCTTGCGAACGATAGTACCATCATGAATAGATCCGATTGCAAAAGTTTCTTCTAATGCATTCCAAGGATCTTCTTCTAATTGCTTATGACCTAATTGTAATTTTCTATTTTCTTTGTCGATGTTCAAGATAATGATATCGATAGACTCACCTACTTTCACATACTCAGAAGGGTGATTGAAACGCTTCAACCAGCTTAAATCGCTGATGTGAATCATACCACCAATTCCAGATTCTAATTCAACAAACACACCGTAAGGAGTGATGTTTTTAACTAGACCTTTGTGCTTGCTATTTTCAGGGAATTTATTATCGATTGCATTCCAAGGATCTTGTGTCATTTGTTTAATGCTCAAGCTCATCTTACGTGCATCTTTATCTAATGTAACCACCTTCGCTTCATGCTCATCTCCTAATTTGAAGAATTCTTTAGCGTTGATTGGTGTGTTCGCCCAAGTGATTTCAGATACGTGAACTAAACCTTCAACACCTGGTTGAATTTCTAAGAACGCACCGTAATCTTCGATGTTCACAACTTTACCTTTCACTACACTACCTTCTGATAAGTCAGTTGGTAATACATCCCAAGGGTGTGGAGTCAATTGT
>JBILQZ010000019.1:0-17823 GCA_044372935.1 Sediminibacterium sp.
ACTTCGAAAAATGGCTCTTGTCCTTTTTCAATTGCTAATTTATATTCAGGATCAGCTTGAATATACGCTTCTAAACTTTTAGCTACTTTTTCAAAAGCATCGGGATATTTAGCCGCTGGATCTTTTGATAAACCTGCATAAATTTTTGATTTCCAGTAATACCCTTCAACAGTGTTTTCGATAGCTGGTTTCTTAGTCACTGCTTTTTCGAATTCTGTCTTGGCAGCTTCGTAGTTATTTAATAATAAGCTCGTTTCAACTTTTTTAAAGTCTTGAGCAAAAGCTGTTTGCATTAATGTTGCTAAGAACATTACACCAATCCATTTTTTCATAATGATTATTTTAAAGTACACTAAAGTTATAAAATTTATGCTTCTGGCGTATCATCGCCTTCGTTATTTAAGTTGTCATCGATTGTTGGGGCATTTGTTTCTGTTGAATCTGTTCCAGGTTCAACGTCCAAATTTGCTATTTCTCCTTCTTCTGGAACGTCTTGTTCTTCGATTTTAGAAGTAGCTGCAATTTCATCGCTTTCATCTAGACGAATCAATTTAACCCCCTGGGTTGCTCTACCCGCTTCTCTAATGTCAGCAATGCTTGTTCTTATGGTAACACCAGATTTACAAGTAATAATTAAATCTTCTTTTTCTAACACGTCCATAATACCTACCAAACTACCCGTTTTTTCGGTCACATTAATGGTTTTAACCCCTTTACCACCTCGGTTGGTGATTCTGTAATCATCAATTGGAGTTCGCTTACCATAACCTTGTTGGCTTACTACTAAAATGGTACGGTCTTTATCTTCTCTACTCACACAAACTAAACCAACCACTTCGTCTGTTTCATCATCCACTTCGATACCAGCCACACCAATTGCACCTCGGCCAGTCGGTCTAACTTTTTCTTCAGGGAAACGAATTGCTCGGCCAGATTTAACCGCCATCATCACTTCGTTATTACCATCTGTTAAACGAGCTGCTAATAATTCATCGCCTTCATTGATCGTGATGGCGTTTACACCATTCACTCTTGGACGACTAAATTCTTCTAAGCAAGTCTTTTTGATGATGCCTTTTTTAGTACATAAAATGATATAATGGTTATTTACATAATCCTTATCAGCCAAATTACGCACTTCAATAATCGCTTTAACTTTATCGTCTTGTGGAAGTTGAATTAAGTTTTGGATCGCTCTACCCTTACTTGTTTTTTCACCTTCAGGAATTTCATACACACGCATCCAGAAACACCTTCCTTTTTCTGTAAAGAACAACATGGTATCATGTGTTGAGGCAATAAATAAATGCTCCACATAATCTTCTTCTCTTGTCTTAGAGCCAATAGCACCGCGGCCTCCACGCTTTTGTTGACGATATTCTGTTGCAGAAGTACGTTTGATATATCCTAAGTGAGAGATAGTGATCACCACATCTTCTTCTTCGATTAAATCTTCGATACGCATTTCATCTGCCAAATATTGAATCTCTGATTTACGCTCGTCTCCAAATTTATCTTTTACTTCTAACAATTCAGTTTTGATTAATTCGAAACGTAAGTGTTCACTTCCTAATAACTCTTTTAAAGAAGCAATTAATTTCATCAACTGATCAAATTCTTCTTTAATTTTTTCACGCTCCATACCTGTCAAACGTTGCAACCTTAATTCTAGAATTGCTTTCGCTTGAATCTCTGAAATACCCCATCCTGCAGTAATTAAGGCTTCTTTTGCTGCATCAGGATTTGCAGAGCTTCTGATCAAACGAATCACTTCGTCTAAATGGTCTAAAGCAATCAAGTAACCTTCTAAGATATGGGCACGTTCTTCGGCTTTCTTTAATTCAAATTTAGCACGACGAATCACCACTTCCATTCTAAAATCAACAAACTCTAAAATCAAATCTTTTAAGTTCAAGATTCTAGGACGACCTTTCACCAAAGCCACATTGTTGATACCATAACTGGTTTGCAATTCTGTGAATTTGAACAATTGGTTGATGATTACTTGCGCTACTGCATCCTTACGTAACTCAATAACAATACGGGTTCCCTCACGTTTGTTACTTTCGTTGTTAACGTGCGTGATGCCTTCTACCACTTTATCTACCACCAATTGACCAATACGATCTGTTAAATGATCTCGGTTTACTTGGTAAGGAATTTCATTGATCACAATCATTTCACGACCATTCGCTTTTGTTTCTACATTGCATTTTCCACGCACCACTACACGGCCTCGGCCAGTCATTAAACCTTGCTTCACCCCTTCCATACCGTAAATCACCCCACCAGTTGGAAAATCTGGCGCTTTTACAATATTGATTAATTCTTCAATCGTAATGTCTTTATTATCAATGTAGGCAATACATCCATCCACTACTTCATTCAAATTATGAGGCAACATATTGGTCGCCATACCTACAGCGATACCAGAAGATCCATTCACTAAAAGTTGTGGAATTCTTGTTGGAAGTACGCTGGGTTCAGATAAACTATCATCAAAATTCAATTGATAGTCCACTGTATCTTTTTCCAAATCATCCAACATGGCTTCTGAAATCTTTTGCAAACGTGCCTCTGTATAACGCATAGCAGCTGGTGGATCACCATCTTGGTTACCAAAGTTACCCTGCCCGTCAACCAGTTTATAACGCATCGTCCACTCTTGTGCCATACGCACTAAAGTATCATAAATTGCAGTGTCTCCATGTGGGTGAAACTTACCCATCACTTCTCCTACAATACGCGCAGATTTTTTATAAGGTTTATTGCTATTGTTTCCTAATTCATGCATCGCAAATAAAACACGACGATGAACCGGTTTAAAACCATCACGCACATCGGGTAATGCACGACCAACAATAACAGACATTGAATAGTCGATATAGGAGGTTTTCATCTGCTCCTCAATGTTAACTCTAATCACACGATCATTGTCTTGGGTCTGTTCCAGACCTAAATTTTCACCTAAATTTTCTTCCATAATTTTTGTTTCTATAAGTCATTTTTCAATGCCTAAAACAGCATCGAATACGGACGTCTACGAAGATAACTTTTTGACCCCTTTTTTGGGCTAAAAATCGGTTTATATTTACACATTTTTATCCACAGTTTTTGGTAATAAATACTAACTTTAACCCATAGATTTTTAACCACTTATATATTCAAAAATGGACACGACTATCCTTGTCATTGGAGCGGGCAAATCTGCCACAGTTTTAATCCAATATTTGCAAAAAAAAGCGGTTGAAAACGATTGGTATATCCTACTTGCCGATGGAGATCTTGCCACTGCTCAAAATAAATGGAATAACGGATCTAATGGCCATGCCCTAGGGATTGACATAGAAAACGAAAAAGAACGTCAAAAATTGGTCCAAAAAGCCAGTATTGTGGTGTCTATGTTACCTGCAAGCCTTCACTTTTTAGTGGCCAAAGATTGTTTAAAATATGAAAAACCTTTGTTCACGGCCTCTTATGTAGACGAAAATATGCGCTCTATTGCTGCCGAGATTGAAGCAAAACAACTTTTATTCCTATGTGAGATGGGTTTAGATCCCGGAATTGACCATATGAGTGCTATGGCGATAATTGATGCCGTTCATGAGAAAGGAGGCAAAATAACCAGCTTTAAATCGCATTGTGGTGGTTTGATTGCTCCTGAAAGTGACAATAACCCATGGCATTATAAAATTAGCTGGAATCCAAAAAATATCATTTTAGCAGGTAAAGCGGGTGCCATTTATCTAGAAAATGGGACTACTGTAACAAAGGACTATCCAGAAATATTTGATCAAACTCCCATCGTAAAAGTTCCCAGCATTGGCGCACTTGCGTATTATCCCAATAGAAATTCATTATCCTATATTGATACCTATCATTTACAGGGTGTCGATGATTTTGTGCGCACTACCCTGCGCTATCCAGCTTTTTGTTCGGGTTGGAATGCCATTGTACAATTACAATTAACCGATGAAAATGTACTTGACCTACCTCCAAGTACCTCAGTTAAGAATTGGTTTGAAAACCATATTCAAAGCAATGGACTCGAAGCAAGTTTAGCCAAAATGCAACAAGATACAACGCTAAAAAAACAACTTGATTTTATAGGATTGGATGCCTCAACAATCCTTCCAGAACAGTTGAATTCAAATGCCAGCATATTACAATGGATATTAGAAGCTAAATGGAAATTAGCTGAAACGGATAAAGATTTAGTGGTCATGTTACACGAAATAGAATACACAATTGATGAACGTCAATATAAATTAGAAAGCAGCATGGTGTTAACTGGGGAAGATGCAATTCAGACAGCGATGGCCAAAACAGTTGGACTGCCATTGGCTATGGGTGTTTGTGCTTACTTAAAAGGTGCAATAAAAATGACAGGGTTACATATTCCTATTGACAAAAGAATATATAACCCCATTTTAAAAAGTTTAGCAGAGGAAGGTATTATTTTCCAAGAAACATTAACAAGTTATTAAACCTTATTTTGTAATGCTACCGTTGGGTTCCCACTCAAAATCTAATTGGCGTTTATCTAAATTGGCAGCGACCACTTTAACCATCACCTTGTCACCCATATTGAATTTTCTTCCAGACCTTGCTCCTACCAAAGCATAATCAGCTTCATTTAATTTAAAGTCGTCTGTTTTAGATAAACTGGTAATAGCAACTAAGCCTTCGCATTTATGTTCGACAGTTTCTACAAAGAAGCCGAAACTAGAAACACCGCTAATTACACCTTCAAATACATGACCTAAGTAGTCTTTCATAAATTCAACTTGCTTGTACTTATTGGCAGCACGTTCTGCTTCCATAGCAGCTCTTTCACGCATGCTACAATGCACACATTTCTCTTCTAAATGCTCATCATTCATTGCATTGCCCATCAATACTGATTGTACAATTCGATGCACCAACACATCAGGATATCGACGTATAGGCGAAGTGAAATGACAATAATGTTCAAATCCTAAACCGTAGTGACCAATATTATTGGTGGTATATACTGCTTTAGCCATTGTGCGAATACCTAATTGTTCTAACACATGTTGCTCTGGTTTTCCTTTAGATGCCAACATTAAATTATTAAAACTATGTGCGATTTTTTCAGGAGAATCAATATCAAAAGGATAACCATGTTTTTTTGCAAAGACCACAAAAGGATTTAATTTATCCTCATTGGGTTGATCGTGAACACGGTATGGGAAAGGTAAAAAGTCTTTTTTGACTTTGATTTTACCCATTTTTTCGGCAATCAATTGATTCGCTTTTAACATTAATTCTTCGATCAATTGATGTGATGCTTTACTTTCTTTTACCGTAATTCCAATAGGCTTTCCGGTTGCATCTAAAGTGAAACGTACTTCTTGAGATGAGAAATTAATTGCCCCATTATCGAAACGTTTTGTTCTTAATTTTTGGGTGTATGCATGCAACCATAAAATCTCCTCTTTATGATCCCCTTCCTTGGTTTCAATGATTTCTTGTACCTCTTCATAGGTAAAACGTCTATCCGAATAAATAACTGTTTTGCCATACCAAGTCGCTACAATATTACCTGCTGCATCTACTTCAAATGTGGCTGTGAAAGTTAGTTTTTCTTCTCTTGGTCTTAAAGAACATAATTCATTAGAAATACGTTCAGGCAACATTGGGTATACTCTATCCGGTAAATAAACAGAGGTAGCTCTTTCATATGCTGCTTTGTCCACCGCTGTACCAGGTTGTACAAAATGACTCACGTCTGCTATATGTACACCAATCTCAATATTTCCATTCGATAAGTGTTGGAAAGAGATGGCATCATCAAAATCTTTTGCATCCACTGGGTCAATTGTAAAAGTCAATACTTTTCTAAAGTCTTTTCTTTTAGCAATTTCTTCTGGACTAATTGTTTCAGATAAAGTTTTGGCAAAAGCGATCACTTCTCCGTCAAATACTAATGGGAATCCTGACTCGGCAACGATTGACTTCATTGCTAAATCATTTTCCTTTTCTGGCGTAAATATTTCTAGTACGACGCCTTCAGGTTTTTTATTGGGGTTATCCCATTTTGTTAATTGTACAATTACTTTGTCACCAGACTTTGCTCCCTTTAATTTATCCATTGGGATATAAATATCCGGCATTGGATGGATGGTATTAGGCAAAAAGAAGGCATGGTGTTGCATGATCTGCATGGTACCCGCAAAAGAAACCTGTTTCCTTTTTACGATCTCTACCACTTTACCTTCTTTCTTTCCAGAGCCTTGTCTTATTTTGGTGATTTTGACACGAACTTCATCCCCCTTTAAGGCGGTATTAAAATCCGTTGGAAAAACCAATATGTCTTGTTCCAAACCTTGTACAATAATAAATCCCATGCCAGATTTGGCAATATCTAATGTCCCTTTATACGTTGTCGTTAAATGGGTCTGTTTTGTAGTTGTTTTTGACTTCTTCTTGTCTTTTTTACTGTTCATTTGTTTGTGTATGATATTGTGCTACAAAATCAATGACCAATTGATTAAATTCAGTTGCTTGATTAAAAAGAAAGAATGGTTTAATAGGCAATACGTACAATGGAATATCATTTAATTCATTGGTGTATTTTACTAAACGAACTGCATCTTTCTCGGTAGTAAGGATCAATTTACTCTTTGCGTTAATCTCTTCAAATTTATTGCGGATATCATTTAAATCTTCAATCGAAAATATATGATGGTCGCTGTAACTTAATTGATAATAAGTGTGTGTGTTTTCGTGTAAATAATTTTTTAATGGAATGGGATTAGCGATACCACAAACCAATAAAACCTCATCTCGCATTGTTAAAACCCATTGGTCAGCAGGGTTGTAAATATGATAAGGTGTTTCATAAGCAATGGCAGTAAAAAAGACAGATTGATGCTGTTCTGGATACAATTTCTCCAATACTTCTGCCCTATCTTCTTCTGTCATGTCTATGGGACATTTAGTCACCACAATGATATTAGCTCGTTTGGCTGATTTACGCTCATCCCTAAGATCTCCAGTTGGGAAAAAGAAGTCATCGCAATATAAATTGTCATATTCAGTTAATAGAATACTAAAATGAGCATCAATTTCACGGTGCTGAAAGGCATCATCCAATATGACTGTTTGTAGATCAGGTATATCTTGAATCAATTGCGGGATTGCTTCAATGCGTCTTTCACCCACTGCCACGCCCACCTTTGGAAATTTTAAATGAAACTGCATTGGTTCATCTCCAATCTCTAAAGCTGTGGTTTGTTCCCCAGCTAATGCGTACCCCTTGGTTTTTCTTTTATACCCTCTGCTTAAAGTAGCTGTCTTATAATCATTAGAAAGTATGGATAATAAATGCTCTACCATGGGTGACTTTCCTGTGCCTCCTAAAGAAAGATTGCCCACGCAAATAATTGGCAAATTAAAATGAACTGATTTTAAATACTTTTTAGCGTACATCCAATTGCGTAATGACACGATCCAACCATATAAAATAGCAAAAGGGAGAAGTAGTACTCTAAAAGATTTTAAAAAAATATTATTCAAATTCATAGGTATTCCACGGCGTGATACAACAAGACAAAGGTACGTCAAATTCGTTGGTATCAGTGAAATTGTCCATTGGTTCAAAGTAAGAAACACCTATTTTTTGAAGCCCATCCCCTGCATTTGCAAGGTATCGATCATAATATCCCTTACCAAAACCCACACGATGTCCTTTTTTATCAAATCCAAGCATAGGGACAAACATCATATCTATCTCATTCATTTGAACTTGATTGAAAGGTAATGGTTCTTGTATCCCAAAAGCGTTTACTTGCAAGGTTTCCGTTTCAAAATAAAAATCCATTGTATTTGAGGTTGTTTGAACAACTGGATAACAAAATTGAATGAATGGGAATAATGTTTTAATATATTTTTCGAACAATAAAGTATTTGGCTCGTTCTTTTCTGCTAAAGGATAAAAATTGGCAATAACTGCTGTACTTGAAAAATCTACTCTCTGTAATTGTATCAATAACAAATCATCCAACTTCATGCATTCCCCCTCTGTCAAGGCGGCTCTTTTTTGGATTAATATTTTACGCGCTTCGGCTTTACTTATATGCATTCGAAAAAACTAAAAATAGTGGCTCCGTAATTACGTTGAAAGCTATAACCTTCAAATGTCTTATAGTCATTACGTGGAGTATGCTCCAAAATAAAATAACCTTCTGGACTGATCAACTTTTTCTCGACTATGATTCTAGGTAAATCGTCAATGGTGTTTAATGCATAGGGAGGGCCTGCAAAAATGATATCATATTGTTGATTGCAAGTAGCTAAAAACTGAAACACATCCATTTGAATGGTGATGGCATTTTCGATCTTTAAAAAATCAATATTCTTTTTTATAAAATCGAGCATGGTTTTATCCTTCTCCACAATGGTCAAATGCTCCGCTCCTCTAGAGGCTAATTCATAACTTATACAACCAGTTCCGCCGAATAAATCTAAAGTGGTAGCGCCATCGATCGCCACCCTGTTTTGCAAAATATTAAATAAACCCTCTTTTGCAATATCGGTGGTAGGCCTTGTATGGGGCATATTAGTAGGTGGATGAATTCTTCTGCCCCCATATTTCCCTGAAATGATTCTCATAAATACCAGTTAAAATATAAAATAGGGCGCGTAACTATGATTTGGATATTCACTGTTTAAAGTAGCACCAATACCTGTATCAGGCGCATGTTGCATATGTGCATTTGCGAAATAACTTGAAAGAGCTTGTATCCAATGATCTCTTTCTGCATTGTATCCTGTTACATGAAGATTACAAGTATTAGGTTCAGTATTAGATTGAGTACAAGCATTTAAAACCTGGTAATTATTTTGATCAGCACCTCCCTTTAGGAAATAGTTTACAAAATGTGTTTTGCCATCTTGCATGATTAACAAAATAAAGTAAGCATCAAAAAGACTAATATAAACCCCATCTTCTTGTATAGACTGTATCAAAGTTCCAATATAATTTGTCCATTTACCTGTAGGGAAAGCCCTTGTCACTAAAGTACTCAATGCATCAGGTACACTATATACTATAACTTGCCCATGTTCAATTGATTGAGTTTGTACCTCCTCTTCCATTTCCATTCCAAAAATAAGTTTAAACTCATTTTGATAGAAGGTGTCTGCTCCGTTCATGACAGATTTAGTCAATAATGATTTTTTAGTGTTCATTACAAATTGAACCTGTCTATAAAAAGATTGGATCAATTTTGAATTGTTTTGCAAATACCCTAGTAATTGATTCCAGCCATTTTGATCGGGGGTGTTTTCAAAATATTCAAAAGAAATGATTTGCCCATTGGTATGGTTTTTTACAACAAAGCAGATAGACTGCTCGTCTACAACAAGGTATAGGTCTTCTACCTTATTATTTGCCGTACTTTCTTGTACCCCGTAGATACCAATTTTTTTCTGTGCCATAGTCAATTTGTACTGCAATGATACAAAAAAAAGAGGCAGTGTATTGCTAAAACTAATTGTAGATTTGTATTTATATGAGTCAAGCCGAATCGACCCCATCTTTACAGGTCAATATTAGTAGTAAACAGATTTTAACCATCTCTATCCCTATAGCGTTGGCGATCCTTGTACCTCAATTTAACTTCATCATCAACAATATCTTCTTAGGTGCGCTGAGTAAACAAGCCTTGGCTATTGGAGGGATTACCGGGGTCTATTATTTGATTTTTGGGGTGATGGGACAGGGACTGAATAATGGCTTACAAGCTTTAATTTCCAGAAGAGCAGGTGAAAACAGGATCGACGAAATAGGCATTTTGTTTTCACAGGGTGTTCTCATCTCTCTCTTTTTGTCGGTTATAGGGATTAGTTTTACCTATTTTATTGCACCAGGATTATTCCATATTTTATTACATGATCAGGAGCGCGCCAATACTGTCATTGAATTCCTGAAAATACGTATTTGGGGTCTTCCCTTTTTATTCATCTATCAAATGCGCAATGCATTGTTAGTTGGCACCAACCAAAGTAAGTTTTTAATCATTGGCACCGCGACAGAAGCCATTATTAATATTTTCTTTGATTACAGTTTGATTTTTGGACATTTTGGTTTTACTGCAATGGGATTAAATGGAGCAGCTTATGCTTCCATCATCGCGGAAGTCATGGGTTTGTTAGTCATTTATTTAGTAATCCACTACCAAAAGATTGGTGCTAGGTTTGACTTATTTAAGCAATTTGAACTAAAAATGGATTATGTAAAATTGATCATGGTGCAGTCTTCGCCCTTGATGATGCAATACATGATTAGTATTATAAGCTGGGAATTCTTTTATATACTGATTGAACATAGAGGAGAACAATCCTTGGCCGTATCGAATGCGATGCGCAATATATTTGGCTTTTTTGGCTGTTTTACATGGGCCTTTGCTGCCACTACCACCACGATGGTCAGTAATATTATTGGACAAAATTTACAGGATAAAGTACTTGAATTGATTTACAAAATCATGCGTTGGAGTTTTGGCATTGCCTTATTTGTAGCTTTGATCATCAATGTATTTGCTGCAGAATTTTTATCCATTTATGGCCAAGGGGCAGGATTTTTAACAGAAGGTATTCCTGTATTAAGAATTGTCTCTGTTGCATTATTGATCATGTCTGCATCCACCATTTGGTTAAGTGCAGTCACAGGAACAGGTCAGTCTAAAGTTACTCTACTAATTGAATTTGCTGCCATTGTGATATACATCATCTATAATTATCTAGTATTGGAATACTATCAATTACCCATTACTTATGGATGGTTCAGCGAAGTGATTTATTGGTTAAGTTTATTAACCCCTTCGTTCTTTTATATTAGAACAATGCGCTGGAAGGATAAAAAGATTTAGATTATCTAGTACGTTCAATTGAAACAGCCGTGGTGCCTTCAAATGTAGGAATGGCTAATTGTTTCTTAGTAATCTTTACATAAACTGAATCTGCTAAGGCATGCTCAGCAATAATTTGGTCTGCTATTTTTCCAACCAGTGTTTCTAATAACGGTGTAGGCACTTCCATTATTTTTTGTATCAAATGATACACTTCAACGTAATCAATTGTTTGATCTAATTGATCAATGATTTTGGTGGAAGGTGTAAAATCAATACGCACATCTACTTTAAACGAGTTTCCAATTTTCCTTTCCGCAGGATAAACCCCGTGAAATCCATTGAAAAATAAATCATTTAAATAGATGTGCATAGAATATTATTAAGTCGCTCTTTTATTGAACTAGTGCCCTTTTGCAGTTAAAAAACGCTCTGCATCCAATGCTGCCATACAACCACTACCTGCGGCAGTCACTGCTTGACGATAGTTTTTATCTTGTACATCACCTGCTGCAAAAACACCTTCGATATTTGTTTTTGTAGTACCAGGCTCAGTTAAAATATAACCTGTCTCATCCATTTTTAAATAGTCTTTGAAAATATCGCTATTTGGTTTGTGTCCAATAGCCACAAAGAAGGCACTCACTGGAATTTCTTCCATCGTGTTGGTTTTGTTATTCTTGATACGCACTCCTTCTACTTTCTTGTCCCCAAGAATCTCATCTGTTTCTGAATTAAAATGAACAATAATATTAGGCGTGTTCAAGACTCTATCCTGCATTACTTTACTTGCACGCATTTGATCTTTTCTTACAATCATATGCACTGTGGTACACATTTTTGATAAATAATGCGCTTCTTCTGCAGCCGTATCTCCAGCTCCTACAATCGCTACATCTTTTCCTTTAAAAAAGAATCCATCACATACCGCACAGGCACTTACGCCAAAGCCATTTAATTTTTCTTCGCTAGGAATGCCTAACCATTTTGCACTTGCTCCTGTAGAGATAATGACCGCACCAGCTTCTATTATTTTTTCATCATCAATCCAAACTTTATGAGGATACCCACTAAAATCAACTTTTGTAGCCAAGCCATAACGGATATCAGCACCCATTCTTGCTGCTTGTTTTTCAAAATTGACCATCATTTCTGGTCCTTGAATACCTTCTGGGAAACCAGGATAATTTTCTACTTCTGTTGTGATGGTTAATTGTCCACCAGGTTGGATACCTTGGTATAACAATGGTTTCATGTTCGCTCTTGCTGCATAGATTGCTGCAGTATAACCTGCTGGTCCTGATCCTATGATAAGGATGTCTACTTTTTCTGTTTCCATGATCCTATTTTATTTTTTGTGCTACAAAGTAGCTATAAAAAAAACCCCGACAAATCTGAAAGATCGTTGGGGCTTTTATGATATTGTTAAATTTTATATTAGCCCAAATAAGCTTTCAATGCATTGCTATATCGCGCTTTTTGTAAACGTTTAATAGCACGCTCTTTAATTTGTCTGATACGTTCTTTGGTTAAATCGTATTTGATACCAATTTGCTCGATTGTCACCCCATTTTCGCCATCTAAACCAAAATACGCATTTACAATCTCCGCTTCTCTTGGACTTAAAGACTTAAGTACTCTCTTGATTTCTTCTCTCAAAGAATCTTTCATTACGTCTTCGTCCGTATCAGAACCGCCTTCTAATAAATCCCCCATCGCTACATCTTCCGCTTCATGCACAGGGGCATCTAGTGAAGTGTGACGTGTATTAGATTGGAAAATATTATTGATTTCAGTTTCAGACATTTCCAAGATACCAGCAAGTTCCTCTGTGGAAGGCTCACGCTCATGTTCTTGTTCAAAAGCCATGTAGGCTTTATTTGCCTTATTATAAGTACCGATTTTATTTTGAGGTAAACGCACCAGACGGCCTTGCTCTGCTAAAGCTTGTAAAATAGACTGACGAATCCACCATACCGCATAGGAAATGAATTTGAAACCTTTAGTTTCATCAAAACGCTGTGCAGCTTTAATCAAACCCAAATTTCCTTCATTGATCAAATCACTCAAAGACAAACCTTGGTGTTGGTATTGTTTAGCTACCGATACAACGAAACGTAAATTGGCTTGTACCAACTTATCCAATGCACGTTGGTCACCCATTTTAATACGTTGCGCAAGGGTCGTTTCCTCCTCAGGATTAATCATAGAGATTTTAGAAATCTCTTGTAAGTATTTTTCAACCGCTTGAGAATCTCTGTTGGTAATCTGTGTAGCAATTTTAAGCTGCCTCATGCAAAGAATTTATTTATATGTATAACGATGGAAATTCCAAAAAAGTATATCCCTTTCGGGAGTCTGCAAAGTTATGATTTTGAGCGCAATAATACAAATATTGGCCATAATACTGCCCAATTTCAGGTTTTGGAAATATTTATACCCAAAATGACGTTTTTTTATCAATTATCGTCGCCCGGATTTATCTTCGTGACATGATAGATTATAGATCCGATACCGTAACCAAGCCTACCCCTGCCATGCTAGCCGCTATGCATGCAGCTCCTGTTGGGGATGATGTTTTTGGAGAAGACCCCACTATCAATCAATTAGAGCAAAAAACAGCCAAAATCTTTGGTTTTGAGGCTGGATTATTCTGCCCTAGTGGTACCATGACCAATCAATTGGCTATTAAATGCCATACACAGGCGGGAGATGAAGTCATTTGTGATGAAATATCCCATATTTATCAATATGAAGGTGGTGGAATTGCCTTCAATTCAGGTTGTTCTGTACGTCTTTTACAGGGAGACCGAGGCAGATTGACTGCGGCTCAAGTTCAAGCGGCCATTAACCCCATAGATGTACATAAACCAATCACCAGTTTGGTAAGTTTGGAAAATACCAGCAACCGCGGTGGAGGGGCTTGTTATGATTTTACTACTTTTTACGATATACAAAAGGTCACCAAAGCCAACCAATTGGCCTTGCATTTAGATGGAGCAAGGGTTTTTAACGCCATTGTGCATAAAAAGGAAGCAGCTGCCGATTATGGAAAAGTATTTGATTCCGTTTCTGTTTGTTTAAGTAAAGGACTTGGCGCTCCAGTTGGAAGCGTTTTGGTAGGCAATACCTCTTTTATACAAAAAGCTAGAAGATGGAGAAAGGTTTTTGGTGGAGGAATGCGTCAAGCAGGCTATTTAGCAGCTGCGGGTATTTACGCATTAGACCATCATGTGGATAGATTAGCAGAAGATCATCTAAAAGCCATTGCTTTAAAAGATGCCTTAGATGCTACCCCTTTTGTTGACCATGTATTGCCCGTAGAAACCAATATTGTCATTGCAGTGATGACAGGTACATATACCCCTGCTGCTTTTGTTCAAGCATTAAAAGAACATAACATTTTAGCTTATGTGATGACCCCTACACAAGTACGATTTGTTTTACACCTTGATATCAGTTCGGATGATTTATCCAAAACAATTGAAATCATTCAAAAAATTAAATAGCAACGATAAGAATTTAGCAATATGTTAGAAAGAATTAATCCAACGACAACACAGGCTTGGTTTGTGTTAAAGAAACATTACGAAGAAGAAATGAACCGTAAACAAATGAAAGATTTGTTTGCTGCGGATGCAAATAGATTTGAAAAATACTCGATCAAAAAAGACGGCATTTTATTTGACTATTCAAAAAATATTATTGCGGACAAGACCCTTCAATTATTATTTCAATTAGCAAAAGAATGTGGTTTAGATAAAGCCATTGAAGCTCAATTTGCAGGTCAAGCAATCAATGAGACAGAGCAAAGAGCAGTATTACATACAGCACTAAGAAACTTTAGTGGCCAACCGGTTGTATTAAACGGTAAAGATGTGATGCCCGATGTACAAAAGGTATTGCAACAAATGAAAACTTTTTGTAACAAGATTCATCAAGGTGAACACAGAGGCTTTACTGGAAAGAAGATTACCACCATTGTAAATATTGGTATTGGCGGTAGTGACCTTGGCCCTGTGATGGTGACAGAAGCATTGAAGCCTTATTGGGTAGAGGGCATACAAACTTATTTTGTTAGCAATGTCGACGGAACGCATATTGCCGAAACTTTAAAAAAGGTCAACGCAGAAGAAACTTTATTTTTAATTGCATCTAAAACTTTCACTACGCAGGAAACTATGACCAATGCACATACTGCAAGGAATTGGTTTTTACAACATGCAAAAGAGGAAGCACATATTGCCACTCATTTTGTGGCTTTAAGTACGAATGAGAAATTAGTAAACGCATTTGGAATTAGCAGTCAATATATGTTTGAATTCTGGGATTGGGTTGGCGGACGTTATTCTTTATGGAGTGCAATTGGATTGTCCATTGCTTTAACTATTGGATATGACGCATTTGAAGATTTACTAAAAGGCGCTCATGATGCAGATGTTCATTTTAAAACGACTCCGTTTGAAAAAAACATTCCTGTGATCATGGCATTATTGGGTATTTGGTATACCAATTTTTTTGGCGCACAGAGCGAAGCGATTCTACCCTACGATCAATACCTACATCGATTTGCTGCCTATTTCCAACAAGGGAATATGGAAAGCAATGGAAAATATATAGACCGAAATGGCACCACTGTTAATTATGCCACAGGCCCAGTTATTTGGGGAGAGCCAGGCACGAATGGACAGCATGCATTTTATCAATTAATCCATCAAGGCACTTTAGTGATACCATGTGATTTTATTGCTCCAGCAAAAAGTCATAACCCAATTGGCGATCACCATGACAAATTATTGAGCAACTATTTTGCACAAACAGAAGCTTTGTTAAATGGTAAAAATGAAAAGACGGTCATCGAAGAATTAAAATCGGCTGGAAAAAACGATGCAGCAATCGAATTCTTAGCACCTTTCAAAGTATTTGCAGGTAACAAACCAACCAATTCATTCTTAGTAGAGAAAATAACACCACAAACCTTAGGATTCTTAATTGCATCCTATGAACAAAAAATATTTACGCAAGGTGTGATTTGGAATATTTTTAGTTTTGACCAATGGGGTGTAGAACTTGGGAAGCAATTGGCCAATCAGATCTTACCTGAATTAAGTCATGATGAACCAGTAACTGGACATGATAGTTCAACCAATGGATTGATCAATCAATACAAACTATGGAAAGCATAAGACTTATAGAACCTAAAGACAATGTTGCCTTAGCAGCAGTGATTCGTGCAGCATTAACAGAATTTGGTGCCAACAAACCTGGCACAGTTTATTATGACCCTACCACAGACAATTTAAGTGCTTTATTTGAAACAACAGGATCGGTGTATTATGTGGCCTTAAAAGACAATGAAATTTTAGGGGGCTGTGGCATCTTCCCCACTTCCGGTCTTCCCGAAAAAACTTGTGAATTAGTAAAGCTTTATTTAGCGCCTGAAGCAAGAGGTACTGGCTTAGGAAAAGCATTGATGTTAAAGGCAATGGCTTGGGCAAAGCAAACTGGCTATGAGCAAGTATATCTTGAAACCATGCCTGAACTATCCAACGCGGTGACCATGTATGAAAAACTTGGATACAATAGATTACCAAAATCCCTAGGCAATTCTGGCCATGATGGATGTAGTATCTGGATGCTGAAAACCTTGTAGGCGCTAGTAATTATAAATTACCATTTATCTACTTCCTCTCCACTTAAATTGTCTCCACTAGTTGCAGGTGTTTCTGAATCAACTTTTGTTGCTGAAACAACGGGTGTATCTTGAACAACAGGAGTTGTTGGTGCTTCAAAAACTGGTGGCTTTTCGATGTTGTTTTCTTCTGGTGCAAAAGCAGGATCGTATTCATGATTGAATGCATCGAAATCAAAATCAGGCATTAATTCTGTTTTTACATAATCCAAAGATTCTGTCAAAGCCTTTAAAAATTTATTAAAATCTTCTTTATATAAAAAGATCTTGTGACGATCATACCCATTGTCATCGAATCTTTTTCTACTTTCTGTAATGGTTAAAAAATAATCATTCGCTTTAGTCGCTCTTACATCAAAGAAATATGTTCTTCTTTTACCTGCACGAATTTTTGAACTAAATACACTCTCAATCTTTTTGTCGTTGTTTTCGTATTCCACAATATCAATTTTTGTTAATTATAATCTATGGCTAAAATATAAAATGTTTATGAAAATTTAAAATTTTAACGTCAAATTTATAAAATCAACTATGAACTAAGCTATTGTTGGTTTTGACTCAATTGTGTCTCATATAAAGCGGCATATAATCCTTGTTTTGCTAACAAACTTTCGTGTGTACCAGACTCGGCAATTTGACCATCCTGCAAATAAATGATCTGGTCAAAATTAAAATTGAAAAAGATGCGATGGGTAATAAAGAAGGCAGTTTTATCTTTCATTAAAACAGACAAATTAGATAGGATTGTTTTTTCAGTATTGGCATCCACAGCACTTAAACAGTCATCAAAAATAAAAATATCAGGTTTTTTAACCAATGCCCTGGCAATGGAAATACGTTGTTTTTGTCCTCCACTTAATGTAGTACCCCTTTCCCCTACTAATGTTTCAAACCCATTAGGGAGTTGATTGATCTCCTTATAAATATGGGCAGCTTTTGCTGCTGCTTCAATCGCAGCATCTGTTGAGGCAACACCAAATTGAATATTGTTTTTTATAGAATCACTAAATAAAAACACATCCTGTTGTACGTACCCAATCTGTCTTCTGAGTGAAGTAAAATCAATCGATTCAATAGGCATGCCGTCGATTAAAATTTGTCCTTTATTAACCTGATAGAATCTATTAAGTAGTTGGGCAATACTAGATTTTCCAGATCCAGTTTTACCAAGAACCAACACTTTTTGCCCTGGTTGAATCTGTATAGAAAATTGATCCAACGCTTTTATGCCAGAATGCGGATAGATAAATTCAA
>JBILQZ010000127.1:0-4804 GCA_044372935.1 Sediminibacterium sp.
TTACTCATAATTCTTTGTTTTAATGAGGCTGCGCTATCCCGTCAGCCATAAAATATCCCCTTTTATAAGGGAGGGCAAAGGTAAGGAGGGATTGGATGTTTTGATACCTTTTTAAGGACTATTTTTACTCGTTGCTTTGTAACTCATTGATTATCAATAATAATTTTGTATCATAAAATATATGATATTAAATAAGTACTGATTATCAATTAGTTATAAATAAAAAAGCTCCTAAAAATTAGGAGCTTTTTAAAATATATGTCTTAAAACAACTAGGCAGTTGCTCTTTTCTTATGAATTGACATAAATATGAACAGTATTTTTTTCTCTTGCTTGGTCAAAGTTGGAAATTTTTGTTTTTTCTCTTCTTTTGATAAGGCTAACCAATTCTTAATAAAAGTTCTAATTTGTTCTTTTGTCCATTTAGGTCCTCCAGCATCCATAGAATGTGTTGAAGTCGTTTGAGTCAACACAGTTTCAGTAAGAGCGGTTGTTGTTTCAGTTAATGCAATTGCATCATTAAAGGCAATTTCATTTTCAACAAGCGTTTCAGACTTATTACAAGCCAAAGCCATTAAGATAAAAGAAAATAATGTGAGGTATTTTTTCATAAATAAGATTTGTGCTTAAGACTATGAATTTATTAAAAAGTTTAACCAATCAATAAATATTCTTGATTATATTTATTAAATATGTACCAAAAATTTCAAGCTGCTCTGCTTTTTACTGGAAATCAATTACTTAGTGGTGCCAACCAAGTTTTAATCACAAAGGAGGATGGGACGGTAGATGCGATTGTGCCAGTAGCAGAAGCGGGAGAGGATATCCAACAATTGGAAGGGATCTTGAGTCCAGGATTGGTGAATGCGCATTGTCATTTGGAACTATCCCATATGAAGGGGATGATTCCCGCACATACTGGCTTACAAGAATTTGTGAAACAGATTGTGGCCTTGCGACAAGTAGCACCTGAAGCAATTCAAGAGGCAATTGTTTCGGCCGAAGCAGAAATGATGGCGAATGGCATTGTAGCAGTGGGGGATATTTCAAACACATTAGATACATTATCACAAAAAGCAAAACACAATCTTGCCTATTACAGTTTTGTAGAATTATATGATTTAGATCCTACACTTGCAGCCGATAAAATAATTGCAGGATTAGAAATTCAAAAACAATTTCAAGAAAATTGTGTGCGTGCATCCATTGTGCCACATGCACCCTATTCGGTAACAAATGATTTATGGCTTTTGTTAAGTGCGCATTTTGGGATCCATACCATTAGCATGCACAATCAAGAAACACCCGACGAGAATGATTTTTTTAAAACTAAGACCGGTAGTTTTTTAGGGATGTATGAAAGAACAAAAGTGAATTTAGATTTTTTTGAAGCAACGGGATTAAGTTCAATGCAATCTATCTTACCGATTTTCAAAAAAGCACATCATGGCATTTTAGTGCACAATAGTTTTACATCAGCTGAAGATATCCAAGCAGTCCATGCTGCAATGACCAATGCCTTTTGGTGTTTATGTCCTAATGCGAATCAGTACATTGAAAAAACCATGCCACCGATTGAATTACTTCGTTCCGAAAAAGCAAACATCGTCATTGGAACCGATAGCTATGCTAGCAACTGGAGCCTTAGTGTTTTGGATGAATTAAAAATAATCCAACAACACCATCCACAAATTCCATTGGATGAAATGCTTGGATGGGCCACCATCAATGGCGCTCGTGCATTACAGATGGAAAAGCATTTGGGTAGTTTTGAGCAAGGGAAAAAACCTGGTGTAGTGTTGATAAAAGGAATTGACGCATTGAATAGTTTAAAGAATGCATCCAGCCATAAAATTTTGTAGCTTACATTATAAATCAATAAGTATGAGATTTCCTATTTTATTTGGCATCATCGCAATCCTTATTATACTTTGGCGTAGACATCGTATTAGCAAAAGAGATAACGATTAATGAAACTTATCGCCATATTCTTTCACTATGGCGCTGTCTAATTTTTGTCCAATCTTTTTTAATTTATTTAGTCTTGTATTTAAATAATTATTGGTATTTGTACCCTGAAGCACCAAGTTCAATAACTCTTTAAAAGCGGCAGGATTTTTTTCCAACACTAAATCCGCTTTACGAGGTCTTTGAAATCTCGTCCATCCAGTTCCTTGGTATCCTTGTCCTTTCATCATTTCATATTGAATCACTGGATCAAAAACTACAGCCATTTTAAATCTTGCTTGTTCTAGTGTGCCTTCTCTAACCACTTCCATCTTTGCTGTTGCATCCAGGGTGCGTTCATATTCTTGAATACCTGTAATAATCTCCTTGTTTTTAATCATACGCAATCCACCTGCCGATTTAATTTGATCTAATCCAACATGTGAACTTTCAAAAGTGGCTCTTAATACTAAATTGCGCACATAAAAATAAGCGTCCTCATTCGTTACTGTGTTGTTTTGAATAGCCATATAAAAAGTATCCAAGAGTGCTAGTCTGGATAAATTTTGACTTAATACAGTATCTATACTTTTTAAATCTAATTTTAAATCCTCGTGTACATTTTGCAAATACGCGATCTCTCTATGCTTTTCAATTTGATGCTCACGAATATTTTCTGCCATAAAACCTAAACTTACCGCTAAGAACAACATTAGAAACTCGGTAATATATTCTTTCCACTTTTTAGGATGATGTGAATGATGATGTACTTCCATAATTAGTGTTTATTAATGTTTGGATAAGCAGCTTCAATACTTTTTATTAATTCTACAGCTCTTCTGTATGCTAGCTCTGATGTAACACCTTGAGTTGAATTCCGAATACCATTTAATTTAAAAAGCGTGTTGAGATAATCCTGTTTGTCGAATTTTTTTAGAACGATGTTATTGGGCACGAATGTTGGTATGGTATTGATATGCAACTTCGTATTGTTACAAAATATATCCGCTCCTGTTACACTTCTGCCTTGTTCTGTATTTAAATAGGCAACATTGGAATTATATGATTTGTAAATATCAAAAGGCATTGTTCTGAGTTCATCTGTATTTTTGTCCATGAAATTATTTTCCCTTTCTGCTCGTGCTTCTAAATTTTTAATACTTAGATTATACTTTTCAATGGCCGATCTTAGCTTTTCGTTTTTAATATTTTTCATCAAACCAGTGTACTTTAATTGATCTAAAGCAATACAAGAAGATTCAAAAATACCAACACGATACAAGATGAAATTATGCAATAGATAAAAGTCTTCTTTCTTTGTTTCAAGCTGATCGTTTTTAATAAAATATGCAACGTAAGCAACAGCTGTATCTAGTTTTGCAATTGTTTTTTTGTTATTAGATAGCTGAGTTGTGTCTTGCATTAACTCCAGCCTTAGTTGTGCTATAACGCTTTCGGTCTGATGTTCAATGATTTGTTCTTCACGCAAATTTTCGGCCATAAAGCCCAGGCTCACCGCTAAAAACAACATTAAGAATTCAGAGATATATTCTTTCCACTTTTTAGGATGATGTGAATGATGATGTACTTCCATATATTTATTTGTGCAATAAATATAATGGAAATATAGAATATATAAAATATTATATATTAACTTATCAAGAAAACTAATGCAACACTGCTTGTAAAATAGGCAGTGACTTGATCTCACTAAATTTTTTATAGTGCCAGCTTAAAGAGAGCTGAAACAGTTCCAATATTTTTTTTCTTTGGCCTCCATTTAAGTGGATTGTTTCCAATTCATTGTATAATTGTAGGCTTAAAAAGGTAGATGCGGTTTGCGCCTCTAATCCTTCTAGGAAGTAGGGGTGGAGCGGCTTGTTTGCCACAAAATTACCTTCATGTACATCTAAGATTGGTGTGTCAATTGAATACACACCTTGCAATCCAAAACCTAAGGTTTGACTTAAGTGAATTAAAAAATAAATAGGCAGGTTACTCACTAAACCTGCGCCTCCTTTATCCAATTGCTTAAAGGTGTCTTCGATTAAATAAAATAATTCTGGGTGGGGTTCCGGTTCCAATGTTTGTTGTAAAATCTCTACAATATAAGTAGCCACTGCATTGCGTAAGACATCCGAATACACGTTTTGATACACATAGGACCAATTGACTTCCTTGATCATCTGCATGCTCTTCATTGGATAATGATAGGCTTCCATTTGTAAAATGGCACCGGGTTGATAAAAAACGCCCTTGCTTGCACCTTTTTTACTGATGGTTCGAACACCTTTTACAATGTATTGTTGCAAGCCAAAAAGTTCTGTGTAGATAGAAGCGATGACACTTGTATCGCCGTATTTGGTCACGCGTAAAACAATGCCCTTGGTGTTGTGTAACATAGATGATTAAATCACGGTGTACCTATACACTTTTAAATTGTTGTAAGAACCTCACATCGTTTTGTGAATACAAGCGTAAGTCGTTGACCTGATATTTTAATTGCGCAATTCTTTCTACGCCCATTCCAAACGCAAAGCCAGTATACTTTTCAGGGTCGATGCCAAAATTCTCTAACACTTTTGGATGCACCATGCCTGATCCTAAAATTTCTACCCAACCTGTGTGCTTACAAATATTACAGCCCTTACCTGCACAAATTTGACAACTGATATCCATCTCTGCACTAGGTTCTGTAAATGGAAAATAACTTGGGCGAAAACGCACTTTCACTTCTTTGCCAAACATTTCTTGTACGAAAAAATAAAGTGTTTGTTTTAAATCTGCGAAGCTTACATTTTCATCGATATACAATCCTTCTACTTGATGGAAGAAGCAATGCGCTCTTGCAGAAATT
>JBILQZ010000128.1:0-4764 GCA_044372935.1 Sediminibacterium sp.
TGTTTGAATATTTTACCTGCATGCCCATATTATGGCTCATGATAATAAATCCATGGGTTTGTCCTGCGACATAACCAACATCCCCGGATTGAAATATATACGCCACTTTCCCTCCTAAATAAGTTACTCCTAAAGCAAGGGTAGAGGTATTAAAAATAATTAGATTGCCATAGCCTGTACCTGCCGCATTCGTGGCATAAGCGCGCACATAATAAGTTGTACCACCTTGTAGGCCAGTTAAATTGATGGTAAAAGTTCCTGAACCGTTTCCATTGGTTAATTTATTATCCTGGATGGTTGGATTCGAGGAAGTACTCCAACAAAGCCCTCTACTTGTAATTGTGGTGCCACCATCTGCAGTAATATTTCCGCCTGTGTTGGCAGCGTTTAAGCTAATGCCAGAAACAGTTGTAGTAGTTAATGTAGGTACCGCACCAAGTGTTGTAAAACTTTGTTGACTGCCGTACACCGTACCATTGGCATTGGTTGCATAAGCACGTACATAATATAAAGTACTTGCAACTAATGATGTTATACTTGCAGTGAAAGCGCTAGTGCCTGTTCCATTACTTGTTTTTGTTGTCAATGCAATTGTAGGGTTGACGCTAGTACCCCATACAACTCCTTTAGCTGTAATAGTGGCACCCCCATCACTACTGATACTTGTTGCAGCATTAACACTGGTTGCGCTGAGCTCAGTTAAATTTAAGGTTGTCAATATAATGCCTGTTGTTAAAGCTGTTCCACCGGTTAGATCCGTCCATTCTGTTCCATTGAAAACTTGTAATTGTCCTTTTGTGCCACAATCGCTACACCAAATGACGGTGCCTGTTGCAGTGGAAATAGGTAAAGCATTTTTCTCAACATTTGTTTTATTGGGGAAATTATTAGGTGTGATAGGCGTATTGATTGCAGCGGTTATTCTTCCTTTAGCATCCACTGTAATAGTAGGTATAGAAAGTGAAGAGCCATACGTACCAGATGCAACTCCTGAAATAGCAAGGGTAGTTGCCTCACCGATATTAGTGATATCACCCGTTAAGCTTAGAGTGGGTTGATTGGTTAAACTATTAAAATCTCCATTAAAAAGGAGGGGTCGATTATTTAAAGAAAGATAATTCCCATCAAACAAAACAGGTTTATTAAGTAGGGAGTCATATTCTTTGCTAAACAAAACAGGTTTATTAAGTAGGGAGTCATATTCTTTGCTAAAAAGTAGGGGTCTATTAGTTAGTGAAGTATAATTCCCGTCAAATAATATAGGTTTGTTAATTAAGCTGTCATATTCTTTGCTAAATAAAATAGGCCTGTTAAGTAGCGAATCATATTCTTTATTAAACAAGATTGGTTTATTTTTTAAACTGTCATAGTCTTGATAAACTGAATAAGTATTGGATACATTTTTTATAAGAGTATCAGATGTGGAAACCTTTGTATAGGGTGCTAACATGGCCAGGGTATCTTTAAAAGAAAGTTTAGAACCAATGGCGGAATCCAATAATTTTATGACTGTATTCTTTACATAGTAGCGTAACATTTGTGCGGTATCTGAAGCATTCAACTTTGCCTGAAGTCCACTGGTTTGTGTAGCATAAAAAGCATAAGGGACAATACCTAAGCTAGTGGTGCCCATATTGATCCAATTGTTTTCATATTGCCAACCTTGCACTGGGGCATAAGGTAAGATAGCAAGTTGAATGCCTAAAAAGTAAGGTCCTTCTTCCCAATCTAGTTCATTCAAGGATTGCAAGCCGCCTGCTGTTTTTTTACCTGCTCCAATCATGATGGAGAAGACACCTCTTTCGTCTGTGGTGGTTTCATGTAGTTCTGTGAAGACGGTTTTTCCGGTGATGTTTCCGGCAATTAGGTTTGTTTGAATATAAATTTTTCTTTCGTTTGCAGGAGCACCTGCGTAATCTTTTGCGATGGCTTGAAAGGGGATACTAGAAGGGATTTTTTGTGCATGAAGGGTAGGCATAAAAATCACCACTAAAACAATTAAAATCAATATATTTTTCAACATCGAATTAGTCTTGTTTGATTACTTGTATTATATCTACTGAACTTGCAGAAAGTACTTGTAGGAAATAATTGCCAGCGGGAAGATTGGCAGTTTGTAGGTTGACGCCATAGGTAAGTTCAATCCCTGTATACCTTGTTTCCAATACATTTTTGCCAAGTATATCATATAAACGAACACTAAACAGCGTCGTTGCAGCAGCATGTTTTTTAAGTTGTACACGAAGATGATCTTCCATGGGCTGAGGGTATACATTTAGTCCATAGCGGTCATAAGTTAAGGGCACCATACAATCTATAAAAAATTGGTTGGTAGCTATTTTTGGATGAAAGATAGATAAGCCATTGGATACGATCAAACAATTGGTATTGGCGGCTACCTGAAAAGAAAGACTACTACTAACCATCTTTGACGTGCTTTCAATACTATTGATTTGAAAGGACATAGATTGGGCTATACAAATATTTGCAATGCAAAGAGATAAGATGAGCTGATATGTTTTCAAATAACGCATTAATGAGTGGTGGTGAATATTTTTTGAATTAAATTATTATTTTGAATGTATGAAAGAGTTAAGCTTTCATGCCTAATTTTATCAATTTTGTAATCATAATTCGTGGCTACTCCTTTTTGAGTAGTGCCAGTTACAAAAAGGGTCAAATGATTATTTTTAAAAGCAAGCAAGTAAGTCCCTGTTATGCCATCTGCGTCGTTGGTTTTGCCGTCTTCCTTAAACTCAATGAAATAAGTACTTTTTCCTACAAAAGATCTAATTTGATTGTCTTGTAGGGTATAATCAAGGTACCAAGTTTTGCCAGCTATCATTCGTCTTGCAAGCTCAGGTTCGCTCTTTTCTTTTGAACAAGACATGCCCATAAAGAATATAAAAAGGTATACTATTTTTTGATGCATGATTTTTGCTTTATCCTACTTGCTGAAGTTGGCGATAGCCCATTTTAGCAAGTTATTGTTATTGTTTTCTAAATTCAGTTTCTTGCTAATATTATACCTGTGATTGCGAACTGTTTTTTCAGAAATAAAGAGTTCTTCGCCAATGAGTTTACTTGTTTTTTGCTGAGCAATCAAGCTTAGTATTCTATATTCTGAGTGGCTTAATTCACCCATCAAATGCATATTTTCTTTTTTTGAATCTATATACTTGAATGCAATCCTAATGGCAACCTTGATTTGAGCCTCGTTCCAAGGCTTTACTATGTAATTAATAGGTTCCGTCTCATCCGCCTCTTCTGTGTACTTTATACTGGTGTAACTAGTGATATAGATCACTTCTGTAAATGGATAAAGCTTAATGGTCTCTTTGGCAAAATCAATGCCATTTGCTTTGGTATTTAAATTAATATCACAGAGCACTAGGTGTGGCTGAAAAGTGGTTAATTCAAGCATCCCTTCTTCAAAGGAATGGACAAGATTTGTTTTGTAGCCTTCATGAATTAGAATTTCTTGTAAGTCCAGGCCTACAATCAGTTCGTCTTCTAAAATGAGGATTTTATTGTTTTTGATCATGATTATGCTTTAAAAAAGATGATATAAGTAGTGCCTTTGAAATTTTCAATGTCATACCTGCCTTGAATTTGCTTCACTAAGTTTTTGATCAAGTACATGCCTAGACTTTTTGTTTGAACTTCCTCTGGAATAAAGCCAAGGCCATCATCACTTAATTTCATTTGAAAACCATCTTGTATACGCTGTATATCAATAGAGATGATGCCAGCTGACCTGCCTTTAAAAGCGTATTTAAGGCTATTAGATATGATTTCATTCATGAGTAAGCCAATGGTGATCGATCGGTCCATCGGCATTTCAATAGATGGGTCAATATTTAGTTGAATACTAATTTCTTTTTCCTCATTCAAGTACAAGGAAAGTAAGTATTCAGTAATCGTTTTAATATAAGAGGCTAGATTGACTTCTTTAAAACTCTCATTTTCATGTAGATTTTGATGTACTAAGGACATGGTTTTGATCCTATTTTGTACCATCGATAGGGATTGATTAAGTTCAGGAGTTTCTAATCTTCTTTTTTGTAAATTGATTAAGCTATAAATCACCTGAAGATTATTTTTTACCCTATGGTGTAACTCTTTTAAAAGGACCTCGTTTTCTTCGTTTTTCTTTTCAATCAATAACCTACTTCTTGTTTTTTGAACACTATTGATAAATAATATAACTAGGCTCACAGAAGCCATCACGGCGACTATGATCGTTGCCCATAAGAAGGCGAATTGTGCTTTTTTCTCTGACTTTTCTTTATCTAAATTTACTTTGGTAATGATCAAGTCTTTTTTTCGGGCATCTATTTCAATATTACTGAGGAGTAATATCGCTTGAAATTTTCTTATGGATTCAGTTTGGATGTCCTTTTGAATGATATATTGATTGGCATAATAATAAGCGGAGTCGTATTGATTGCTTAGTTGAAAGTATTTTGCTTTTAAGGCGCTTAATCGAATGAACATTCTTTTATCTTCTTTGTCTTTTGTGAGTTTTTCTATCTCTTTGATGTATTTTTTAGCGGAACTATTAGCATTGATTTTTATATAACAATTGGCTAAATGGATCATTTTAAAGATCTTATTGTTTTCGTCATTTTCACTATTGCTAATATCTAATTCGAGTAATTGAATGGCTTTATTAAAATTACCTTCCGCCATAAAACACCTGCCTAAAAATCCTTGAAAACTTGATTGAGCATATAAATGTATAGCATTAGGTTTTGTTGCATT
>JBILQZ010000194.1:0-3261 GCA_044372935.1 Sediminibacterium sp.
AGTAAAACAATATACGCTTCAAACCATGATGACCGCCTATGGCACTTATGGTCAAGACACTTTAAAATTGGGCATGCTTACTTTACATATCAATGAAATTAGGGCTTTTGCAAAAGATAAGGGACAATACCAAAGCGTGTTTACCAATGGTGCTTTTTTAAAGGTGGGCGGGATTTTGTATAGCGGGTTGAACATGGTCAACTCTATCATCAATAAAGAAGCGGTGTTTGGATCAAAAAATATACCCTCTATCGCGGGTGGCTTGGGTGCCTTTTTTATTGGCAAGTGGATGGGAAAGAAAAATCCTCCCTATCGCCCCATCGGAAAACGTTTTAGTGTAGAAATTTTATAATTGATCTCTATTTTGATAAAAAAAATTAAACGCTTCATTTGGTTTCTATTTATAAGCTCTCTGCTTTATGTAGTAGTTACACGTTTTGTTTTTCCCCCCATTACTGTTACTCAAATAACCAACGCATTTGGTCTTGGTTTAAAAAGAGACTATGTCGCTTGGGAAAATATATCTTACAATATTAAATTGGCTGCCATAGCCAGCGAGGATCAGGCTTTTCCAGATCATATAGGTGTTGACTGGGAGGCAATGGAAAGAAGTTTTAAACCCAAAAAGAAAAAAAAGAAATCTAGGATTCCACTTGGTGGTGGCGCCAGCACCATCACACAGCAGGTTGCAAAAAATGTTTTCTTGTGGCAGGGTGGTCCATATGATAAATACATTAGAAAACTTCCAGAGTTTTATTTTACTTTTTTAATTGAATTGATTTGGGGGAAAGAAAGAATTTTAGAAGTGTATTTAAATGTCATCGAAACGGGACCAGGTTATTTTGGTGTAGAAGCAGCTGCACAACATTATTTTAAAAAATCAGCTAAAAATTTATCTCGTGCAGAAGCTGCTATGATTATTGCAGGCCTACCCAATCCAAAGAAATTTACTGCTCGTCCAATGACAAGAAGAGTTGCCTGGCGTTATCCACAGATACTAAGAGAAATGCACAATTTAGAAGGCGACGAGGATGTTCGAAATTTAATTCGAAATAAATAAGTGGTTTTATCCACGGATTCTTCCACATTTTTTTATCAGGACTTTTTTAATGTGTACAAACAAGGCCACAATGTGCGGTAGTTTTTGTTTTTTAAAACTTCAGGTATTGTTCAATAATTTCAATTGCGTGATTGGTACGCGCCGTGCCAGTACCTCGTACGATGCCCCATGGTGTGTTTTGATTCATTAAAAGCTCCTTGTATATTGTCAACAATTCAATTCTTGGTTTTTCGTCTGGGTATTCGCGCATTTCGTCTGCAGCCCAAGGAAGGTCTATATCACACAATAAGTAAAGGTCATAGCTGCGTGCATTAATTGCTTCTAAGATATAGGGGTGACAATTATTAAAAACATATTCACACCAAACCTTCATCACATACATATCTGTATCTACTATGAGTTTATTGGTTTTGTTTTCACCGCCCTTATTTAGATTAGACGCATGCAAAGAAGCTATTGCCTTTTCTTCATTCTCTATTTGACCCTTAGCAATCGTTAATAAATTTTCATAAGCATAGTCTGTGCCATTTTCTGACAGGTACTGTCTCGCATATTCTTTTACCCAGCTCGTTTGATAGTGCGCTGCAAGTGCTGCACAAAGTGTTGACTTACCCGTTGACTCTGGTCCAAGTACTACTATTTTTTGAAGCTTATCCATGTTGTTTTGCTTTTTCTTTCCATGAAAAATATCCCGCAATCGCTAACACTAATAAAACAATAAATTGAAAACTAGTAAATGCATATCCTTTTATAAAATACAAAGGAATAGAAGTGATATTGGTTACAACCCACCAGATCCAACTATCCACCTTTTTCTTAGCCATCAACCACATTGCTGTATAAGCAGATGCACTTGCTAATGCGTCGGCCCAAGGAATTGCATCGGGTGCAAAATTGGTTTTTAAGAATTGTAAGGCAAAAAACAATACCGCATAAAAACAGATAAAAATAAGCAGGTGTTGTGCTTTTTCTTTCAAGTCGCTATTGGTTATTTGCAACAGTTTGGTTACTTGATCCTCTTTTTTCCTAGACCACCAATACCATCCATAAAGACTCATAATGGTATAATATAGGTTAACACTTGCTTCGCCAAGTAGGTGTCCCTTAAAGCTTAAATAAATATAGAGTGTGGTATTAATGATGCCCGTAGGAAAAACTAAAATGTTTTCCTTTCTGCTATACCATACGGACACAATGCCCATGATTACTGCAATAGCTTCTATCCATGTGGTGGCCAATAAACCATTGTATACTGCTATCAAAAAATCATTCATTAGTTAGCTGTTTTCATTTTCTCTAATTGAAGTTCCATTCTAAACATTTCGTCGCGCAACTTGGCCGCTTCCATAAAATCAAGCGCTTTAGCACTTTTTTCCATTTGCTTTTTAGTTTGCAATATTGCCTTTTCCATTTGAGGAATTGTTTTGTAGTCGCTATAAGGCTCTGCGGTCATGTTCAGGGCATCTGTCGTGCGAATATTCATGTTGTCTTGGCTATAGCCCTTAATATCTAATACAGCGGTTTGTTTCATCACCTGCTCAATAGACTTCACAATCGTTGTTGGGGTAATATGATGCTCCTCGTTGTATTGAATCTGTTTTGCTCGACGTCTATTTGTTTCGTCAATGGTTCTTTGCATGCTCATAGTAATCTGATCCCCATAAAATATTACACGACCTCTTACGTTTCTCGCCGCACGGCCTGCTGTTTGAGTCAATGATTTTTCATTTCTTAAAAAACCCTCTTTGTCTGCATCTAATACAACGACCAAAGATACCTCTGGTAAATCTAATCCCTCTCTTAATAAATTAACACCCACCAATACGTCGATGGTGCCCAACCTTAGTTCCCTTAAAATTTCAACACGCTCTAGTGCGTCTATATCACTATGTATGTATTTAGATTTTATATTTATTTTAGATAAGTAGCGATCCATTTCTTCGGCCATCTTTTTGGTAAGTGTGGTCACCAAAACACGATCACCCTTTTCTACCTGCATTGCAATTTCATCTAACAAGTCGTCTATTTGGTTTTTGGTAGGGCGCACTTCTATAGGAGGATCTAAAAGACCTGTAGGGCGCACCACCTGCTCCACTATCAATCCGTCTGTTTTTTCAAGTTCATATTCACCCGGTGTAGCACTAACATAAATGGTTTGTCCTATCACTTGTTCAAACTCATTAAAATTTAATGGTCTATTG
>JBILQZ010000129.1:0-4720 GCA_044372935.1 Sediminibacterium sp.
TCCTTCTATGACGTATACTTATATATTAGAGGAGGTAATTGATATTAATGTAACGGCTCGTTATGCCTTTAGTAAAACTAGCAATGAAATTACGCCAAGCTTAAATACCAATTTCTTGACAAAGGTGTTTGGGGCTGACATGACCAATTATTTGCCTTTTAATATCGTGTTGAATCAATCTTTTAATTACACCATCAATAGTGGACGAGCAGAGGGCTTTAATACAGCTGTGCCCATTTGGAATGCTAGTTTTTCTAAATTCTTTATGAAAAATAAAAGGGCCGAACTTAAAATGAGTGCATTTGACTTATTGAATAAAAACATTGGCATTAGCAGAAATGTCTCACAGAACCAAATTGTAGATAGGTCTTACAATGTAATTAGTCAATATTTTTTACTGAGCTTTACCTATAGTTTACAAAAATCTGGATTAGGTGGTGGCCCTAGGCCTATGATGATCCGAATGAACTAAACAATATAATACGAAACAGTGTACTGTAATTATAAAAACAATTAAACAGTTATAAATAAATCATATGAAAAAAATACAATTATTATTAGCCTTGTTGATGGGATTGACTATGACAGCAATGGCTCAGATGAAAGAAGGTAAGATTAGTTATGAGCGTAAAATCAATATGCATCGTAGCTTGCCAGATCCTCAAATGAAATCAATGATACCTGAGTTCAGGACAGATAAATTTGAATTAATTTTTAACGAAGCTGCAAGTTTATATAGATCAGTGGCGGATGACGAGGCCCCAGATCCATTTGCGAATGCAGGCGGCGGAGGTGGCGGCATGCGTATGAGTTTTAGAATGCCAACGACTACAACTTATACTGACTTAGCAAAACAAACACAATACGAAGAGCGTGCTTTTTTTGAAAAAGAGTTTCTAATAGTAGATTCTTTGAAACAGTATAAATGGAAATTATCAGAAGAGACTAAAACAATTGCTAAACAATTATGCAAGAAAGCAACGACCATGATTACAGCACCACAACAAATGAGGGTGCGTATTGGTAGAGGTGGCGAAAACAATACCGATTCTGCATCGAATGCCCCAAAGCCTCCAAAAGAAACTGAATTGGTGGTATGGTATGCAGAAAATATTCCTGTATCAGTTGGACCCGATAATTACAGTGGCTTACCTGGTGTGATTATGGAAATGAATGTAGACAATGGCGCACAAGTAACGACTGCGGTAGAAGTGAGTGCTAAATATCCAAAGAAGGAATTAATACAGCCTACAAAAGGAGATAAAATGACACGTGCTCAATTTCAAGAGCAAATGCAAAAGTTGATGCAAGAAATGCAAAGAGGCGGTGGTATTAGAATGGGTGGTAGTGCGATTAGAATTGGAGGCGGGAATTAATATTCCATTTCCAACCTATTGCGAAACTTCTATTGTCCCCTAAATAATAGGCATAGGCATTGTTGCCTCGAACGCTAAAATTTTTGGTGGCCATGGTTGCATAGAATTGATCTGTAAGGTTCATACATTGCAACCAGAAGCCATGCTTTTCTTTTGTATAATTAATCCTAATATTCATAACATCAAATCCTGGGTAACGGGTTGTATTGATCTCGTCCATAAAATAGCCAGACTGATGTTGCCACTCTAAGGAGGTACTTAAAGCTTTACTCCACTGACTTAATAAGGTTAGGTTACTAAAAAATCTAGGAGCTGCTACCATTTCTTTGTCACTGATATCGGTGCCTTTAAGTAGGGTATTACGGTAAAGATGTTTTGCATTGGTGCCATTAAAGTTCAATTGTATCAATGGACTGAATGCATATTTCAGTTGGTACTCAATGCCATAATGGGTGGTCTGCCCTGTATTTTGATTCAGGTTCACTCCGTCTGATTGTCGCACAGATATAATTTCGTTTCGGCCATTCAATTGATAGATAGACCATTCGATGGTCCCTTTGGGTAGTTGAATCCAATAACCCATTTCTATATTAGAAAAACTTTGTGGTAACAAATAAGGCACTCTAATAGCATTGTAGATTTCGGTGATCTGTGGCGGCACAAAGCCATTGCTAAAATTAAAATATCCACCCCAGCTTGGTTGATTAAAAGTGATGCCAACTTTAGGCGTCCAATTTTTGAAAACATTATTAGCACTAGGTGTGCCAAAGTTCAATCGATTTGTAAAAGCATAATTAAATTGATCATACCTGATAGCCGCATTCAATCGAATGTTTTTTAATACTGGCTGCATCCAGTTCAAGTAGAAAGCTTGATTTAGAATCGTTGTTTTATAATTCGTGATTAAGCTATCCTGTATAGGTTGCGTGTATTTAATGAATTTATTTACCGCGGTATCTTTCAATATATCAATATAGTTAGCACGTAATCCTTGCCATGTAGCATCTACATAGCCACCGATTAAAATTTTTGATTGCGTCTTTTTAATATTTATTTGATGTTGTACATCCATCACGTAGGCATCAAAATGATTTGAATTCAATTGTCCTTTAAATTTGGTTGGATTCGAAGTGGACGCTATTAAGTAAGCAGGGTTCTGATCCATTGTATTCCCACGGTACATTAGATTTAATGTGGTGGTTTGATGTTGGTTCCATTGATAAGCAAGATTTTGGCGAAGTCGAATAAGGTTTAATTTACGATAGGTAAAGCTTTGCTGGGTACTGTAATTTTTAGCATAAAATTTTATGCTGTCCACTGTCCCGGTCATTTGTCCATCATAATGGATTGTTTGAAATTGTTGATAGCCAGACCATTTTTTAAAATTAAAATCTCGCTTAAGACTCAAGGCTGTTTTGTCATAGTCACTATATTCTAGTACACCCTTATTTTGTGCAATTTTACTGGCATGCAAGGCCCATCCAGATTTTTGCCCTGCCTTGTTCCACTCAAGGTCAGTTTTAATTAATCCATTGCTATTTATATGATTGCTTATGGATAAATTTGATTTTAATGGTCTTGGTGCATGGATAAAATTCACCACCCCTCCGATGGCTTCGGCGCCATAAAGGGCTGATGCTGGGCCTTTGATGACCTCAATCTGTTGGATGGCCGCAGTATTGATTTCAATCAAGGCATTGTTACTAAATAAACCACTAGTTCGGATCGGTAAGCCATCCTCTAAATAGAGGTATAAGCCTTTTAAAGAAATGGGCTGACGAATAGACATCATATGTTGCTCATTTCCAATGGTGGGCATGTACACGCCGCTCACTTTATTCAAAAGAAAATCGATTCGGGGTGCTTTTGTCTCTTGTATTTGTTGCTTACCTAAGATAGAAATAGCAATAGGAGCATTAATCCTTTTCTCTTTGGATTTATTAGCTGTAACAATAACAGTTTGTAAAGCGCTATCATTTATATTGATCTTTTTTGCTTGACCATAATGAAGCAAGGGGAAGAGCAGAAAGAAACAAAATAAAAACTTCGATTGAATTTGCATTGTTGCAAAATTAATGTTTAAATTACTATTGATTTTTTCAATTATTCAATTCTTTATCAAATAGGTAATTATGACCAGAATAGTAGTTTCTCTTTTGTGTTTATGTTTCGTAGTGACCACGAAGGGTCAAGTCAAACAAAATGCAAGCCCAGTACTTTCAGTTAAAGAGCAGGCAGCCATTATCAATGAAAATTTAGTTGATAGAATTCAAAACTTATTACCTAGTTTAATGGATGAAGCAGGATTGGATTGCTGGGTATTGATTTCAAGAGAATACAATGAAGATCCTATTCTTAAAACATTTTTACCAGCAGAATGGCTTTCGGCAAGACGAAGAACTATTTTAGTTTTTTACAGAGACAAATCCAAAGGGTCCATTGCGAGTTATGCAATTGCAAGATATGCAGTAGGAAAAAGTATTCAAGCAGCTTGGAATCCTGAAAAAGAACCAGATCAATGGAAAGCGCTTGCTGCTTTAATTGCAAGCATTCAACCTCAAAAAATTGGAGTTAATACTTCTGACAATTTTGGTCATGCAGATGGTGTCAATTATACCGAAATGGAAATGTTCAAGCAATCTGTTGGCGCCAATTTGGCCAAGAAGATTGTCTCTGCCGAAAAATTAGGCGTAGCATGGTTAGAAACAAGGACGGCTAAAGAAATGGCTTTATACCCAAGTATTTTAAAAATCACACACGATATCATTAGAGAGGGTTTTAGTAACCAAGTGATTCAACCCAATACCACTAAAGCGAGTGAGTTGGTTTGGTGGTTTAGACAGAAGGTAAGCGATCTTGGTTTAATTACTTGGTTCCATCCATCTGTAGACATTCAAAGACAAGATAGTCAGTATAAGGATGATATTATTCGACCAGGCGATTTGTTGCATGTTGATTTTGGCATCACTTATTTAAGGTTGAACTCGGATGTACAAGAACATGCTTATGTATTAAAGCCAACAGAGCAAAAAATTCCAGATGTCCTATCTAAGGCGTTTAGTACCACCAATAGATTACAGGATATCCTGACCAATGCGTTTAAAGTTGGACTTACTGGTAATGAGATTTTAGCGACCACTATCAAAAATGCAAAAGCAGAAGGTATAACACCAAGTATCTATACACACCCAATTGGATTTCACGGACATGCTGCTGGTCCTCCTATTGGCATGTGGGATATGCAGGGCGGTGTACCTGGTGCTGGTGAATATAAAATGCGTCCTAAAACCTGCTATTCTATTGAGTTAAATGCAATGCATACGGTACAAGGATGGAATAGTCCT
>JBILQZ010000020.1:0-17356 GCA_044372935.1 Sediminibacterium sp.
TGTAATATTAAATTGCCCTTTGAACAATCTCCAAATCCTTATGTAGACAAATCAATAACATTTAATTTCTTTTTTATTCGCAAAGTATTACTTGTAAAATATTCTTATGCATTTGTCATTATGCCGGGTGGATTTGGCACCCAAGATGAGTTTTTTGAGACGCTTACTTTAGCACAAACTAAAGTCATCAATGACTTTCCAATTGTGGTGATGGGCAAGGATTACCATGAGCCCTTCATGCATTGGATGGACCATATGATTGAGGCAGGTACCATCTCGCCAGAAGACAAAGATTTTATCTTATTTACGGATGATTGCAACGAAGCAATCGAGCACATTCGTAAATATGTTCAGAAGAACTATGTCGTGAAGCCTAGAAAAAGATTATGGTGGTTGTTCGAGAAAGTTTAGTCAATCACTGGTTGTAACCACTTAGTGATATACTCTAAAGATTGTTGCTTTCTTCTTGCATAATCGATTACTTGATCTTGCTGAATTTTACCTAATCCAAAATATTGACTTTGTGGATGCGCAAAATACCAACCGCAAACACTTGAGGCAGGGTACATCGCTAAACTTTCGGTTAAGCTAATACCAGTATGTTGCTCCGCATTCAATAAGCTAAATAAACTGTATTTTTCGGTATGATCTGGACAGGCTGGATAACCAGGTGCAGGACGAATACCTATATAATTTTCTTTGATCAATGCTTCATTGTCTAATTGCTCCTCCTTAGCATAACCCCAGTATTCTTTTCTTGTTTTTGCATGTAAATATTCTGCAAAAGCTTCTGCTAGTCTATCTGCCAAAGCTTGTAAGATGATCTTATTGTAATCGTCTAAATTTTCTTCAAAAGCTTTGATGTGTTTTTCGATACCATGTATCGTCACTGCAAAAGCACCCAAATAATCTGCTTTATTTTCCGTGGCTGGGCAGATAAAGTCCGCTAAAGAGAAGTTGGGTTGTCCAGCTGCTTTTTTGGCTTGTTGTCTTAAAAAGTGTAAGTCCACTTTTGTGCCATCATGTTGTATCGAAACGTCATCTCCTGATGCGGCTGCTGGCCAGAATCCAATGGCACCTTTTGCAGTCAACCATTTCTCTTCGACAATCTTTTTTAATAAGCCCTGTGCATCCTGGTATAATTTAGTGGCTACTTCGCCTACTGTTTCATCTGTTAGGATCGCTGGAAAATTACCGTGTAATTCCCAAGCAATAAAGAAAGGTTTCCAATCTATATAGTCTACTAAAACAGATAAGTCCGTGATTTCAATCGCCTTATTCCCAGTGAAACTTGGAGCGGTTGCTTCAAAATTGGTCCAATCAATCGCAACTTTATTTTCTAAAGCGGTAGCATAAGGGATGCTTTGCTTCACCGTTTTTTTATTGTCAAAGTCTGACTTTAATTGTGTGTAGGCTTGTTCTAATTCTGCTAAGAAAGGACCTTTCGCTTCTTTATTTAATAAAGAGCCTGCCACCGTTACACTTCTGGAAGCATCCAATACATGAATCACCCCATCGTTGTATTCTGGTGCAATCTTAACTGCGGTATGCATTCTAGAAGTTGTCGCACCACCAATCATCAATGGAATTTTCATGCCACGACGTTTCATCTCTTTTGCGATATAGACCATCTCATCTAATGACGGTGTAATCAAGCCACTTAAGCCAATAATATCCACTTGGTGTTTTTCTGCTTCTGCAAGAATTTTATCTGCTGGCACCATGACACCAATGTCGATGATTTCATAACCATTACATCCCAATACTACGCCTACAATATTTTTACCAATATCATGTACGTCTCCTTTTACGGTGGCTAATAAAATTTTAGCAGGTCCCTTGGTTTGACCATTTGGATCGGCAGATGCATTTTTAATTCTTTCTTTTTCTGCTTCAATATAGGGAGTCAATACGGCGACACTTTTTTTCATTACTCTTGCACTCTTTACGACCTGAGGTAAAAACATTTTACCTGCTCCAAATAAATCACCCACCTGGTTCATGCCTGCCATTAAAGGACCTTCAATGACTTCTAAAGGGGCATTGTATTGTAATCTTGCTTCTTCGGTATCAGCGTCAATAAAATCAGTGATACCATTGATTAAAGAATGCGCTAATCTTTCTTCTACGGTGCCAGACCTCCAAGCTAATTTTTTAGTATTGGCATCGGCCACCTGTCCTGCATCTTCGCCTTTTGCTTTTAGCGCATCAGCATATTGAATCAATGCTTCTGTCGCTTGGTTATCGTCATTGTTTTGATTCAAGATAACGTCTTCGCATAATTGCTTTAATTCGGGTTCAATTTCATCATAAACAATTAACTGTCCTGCATTTACAATCCCCATATCCATGCCCGCTTTTACGGCATGGTATAAAAAGACAGCATGAATGGCTTCTCTCACTGCATCATTACCTCTAAAAGAGAAAGAGACATTAGAAACACCACCACTCACTTTAGCCAATGGCATTAAAGTTTTTATTTCCCTTGTTGCTTCAATAAAATCTACTGCATAATTATTATGCTCTTCGATACCGGTTGCAACGGCAAAAATATTTGGATCAAAAATGATGTCTTCTGGATCAAACCCAACTTGTTCAACTAATATTTTATAAGCACGTGCGCAAATTTCAACTTTTCTTGCTTTGGTATCTGCTTGTCCCACTTCATCAAAAGCCATCACAATCACGGCTGCTCCATAAGCTTTGCAGATATGCGCTTGTTCAATGAATTTTGCTTCTCCTTCTTTCATAGAGATGGAGTTTACGATACATTTTCCTTGCACACATTTTAATCCTGCTTCAATGATTTCAAATTTTGAACTATCAATCATGATTGGAATCTTCGCAATATCTGGTTCGCTTTGCAATAAATTTAAATAGGTGGTCATTGCTTTCACGCCTTCAAGCAATGCATCATCCATATTGATATCAATGATCTGTGCGCCATTCTCTACTTGTTGGCGTGCTACAGACAAAGCTTCTTCGTATTTGTTTTCCTTAATCAATCTTGCAAACTTCTTGGATCCTGTCACGTTGGTTCTTTCACCCACATTGACAAAATTTGTTTCAGGACGAATCACTAAGGGTTCTAATCCTGCAAGTCGTAAATAAGGTTTAATATGTATTATTTGGTCGCTCATAATCTTAGATGTTTTTGTCTACAATAGGTAAATTTCTTGGCTGAATAGTGCGTACATGATCTGCCATATGTTTAATATGATCTGGTGTAGTGCCGCAGCATCCACCTACAATATTGACAAATTTATTTTTAGCCCATTCTTCTATAAAGTGGGCTGTTTGATGCGGTGCTTCATCGTATTCACCCATTGCATTAGGTAAACCTGCATTTGGATAGGCAGAAGTATAGCAGGTTGCAATTTGAGATAACTCCTCAATATGTGAACGCATTTCTTGTGCACCTAAGGCACAATTAAGTCCAACACTCAATGGTTTTGCATGTGCTACAGAAGTGTAAAATGCTTCTAAAGTTTGTCCACTCAATGTTCTACCAGAAGCATCCGTAATGGTACCACTGATCATGATCGGCAATTCTGGTTGGCCTATCTTTCTAAAATATTCTTTGATTGCAAAGATGGCAGCTTTGGCATTTAAAGTATCAAAAATGGTTTCTACCAATAAGACGTCTACACCGCCATCCACTAAACCTCTAATTTGTTCTGTGTAAGCTTCAACTACTTCGTCAAAAGTAACCGCCCTGAATCCTGGATTGTTTACATCTGGAGAAAGACTCAATGTTTTATTTAAGGGACCTATAGAACCTGCAATAAATTTTTCATTGCTATTAGGATGTTTTGATTTGTATTGATCAATCGCATCACGTACACATTTTGCTGCAGCCACATTTAATTCGTAAGCTAAATCTTGCATATCATAGTCTGCCATTGCAATAGACGTGCTACTGAAAGTATTGGTTTCAATAATATCAGCACCAGCTTCTAAGTATTGCAAATGGATACCAGTGATAATGGAGGGCTGTGTGATACATAAAAGGTCATTATTGCCTTTTACATCGGAATGCCAATTGGCAAATCTAGTGCCACGGTAATCTTCCTCCGTTAATTTATGACGTTGGATCATGGTGCCCATGGCGCCATCGATGACTAAAATTCTTTCTTGTAAAGCTTCTTTAATTGACATAATACTACATTAAATTTTATGCAGCATCCAATAGGAAAAGAAGTAGGGGGGCGATAAATGTACCGTTTATTAGTTCTTTTCTCCTTTCGGATGGCAGGTTGAACAATAAACAAATCCTCCTGCTGTTGCGGGGCAAAGGTAGGACAGTATTAGCTGCCTTCCAAAATTTAGTAAGGTTGAATGAGTAACTAAGGAATATTAAAGGGATATTATTGGTAGCTGGCAACTACTTCGACATCCACTTTATCTGCGACCATCTTAATGAGTAAGCCGCCAATCTTAAAGTCTTTTAGGGTGACTGTGAATTTAGCAGTTGCTTTTGGTTGACCTTGAATCACCTCAATAAAGCCATTGGTTTGAATGGTTTTATTCACCCCATGAACCTGCATATTGCCTTGAACTACCACTGGATATTTGCCGTCTTTCGCAAAATTCACCGACTTGATATTGGTGATTTGACCGTTAAAAAAGCCACGCGGGTATTTGTCAGACTCTACATATTCCTCATTAAAATGCTTTTGCATGGTCTCCCATTCAAATGAAAAGTCTTTCATAAGCATGATGAAACTCAATTTGCCATTGGGTTCTAGGCGACTCACCGCTTTTTTATTGGTGGCGTCAATGTCATTATCATCCACTGCAATAAAGCGGACAGTTGCCGCATTGGTGCTATATACTTTTTGTCCATTTGCTTGAAAAAGGGCAAAACTGGCTATAAATAGGAGGAATATTCTTGTTTTCATATATCGATGTTTGAACATTAAAATTAATGATTTTAATTCAACTTGCAAATTTTTCGAAAATGGTAGGCAAGTCTTAATTCACTTAATAACAAGCTACTTGATATATTGTTGAATAGGCTGTCTATTAGATATGCTTTTTCCTAAAGTCATTTCATCCGCATATTCTAATTCTCCTCCAAAAGCGATACCTCTTGCGATAGTGGTAACCTTACATGGATGTCCTGCCATCTTTTTTTGAATATAATAGATCGTTGTGTCCCCTTGGATAGTGGGATTGAGTGCAAAAATTAACTCGGTTACCTTGTCTTTTTGAATGCGCTCGATCAAAGATTCAATGGTGAGTTGTTCTGGTCCGATTCCGTCTAATGGCGAAATGATGCCTCCAAGTACATGATAACAGCCATGGTATTGACTTGTATTTTCTATGGCAATGACATCTCTAATATTTTCGACAACACAGATGGTTTCTTTGGATCTAGATGCATTGGAGCAAATTGAACAAATAGGACCATCACTGATATTGAAACAATTTTTACAAAACTGAATCTCCTTGCGCATTTTATTGAGGGCTTCACTAAAATGCAGGGTAGTAGTTTCCTCTTGTTTTAATAAATGCAATACCAATCGTAGTGCTGTTTTTTTCCCAATACCCGGAAGTTTGGAGAATTCTGCTACAGCGTTTTCAAGAAGATTGGAGGGTAGTTGCATAAGGTTATAAATGCAAAATTAGGGTTTTAAAATGAGGTTCATTTCATTATCCCAATTTGCCTTAATTGTTAAGTTCAAATTCAAATTGCGCACCAGTTCTGGTTGCCTTTTAATTGTATGGTACCTGCCTGTATCCCAGCGACCATTTTGATTTTTATCAGATAATATTTTTAATTGGTAGTCACCAGGCGGCAACAATGGAATGCGTAAAATATTTTGTGTGATTGGATAGCTAAATTTAACTTTTTGATCCTGTAACAATAATAATACAGGTTGTTCAAATTGTTGATAGCCGTTGATTCTTATTAGAGCAGTGCCATAACTTTTTTCTTCTTTTGTTTTAAATCGAATGGTGTCCGCTTTTACTAAAAAGTTAGACAAGCTATCACGCAGGGCGTTTTGAGGAAGGATAATTTTGTAATCGGTGTTTTCTTCCCATGGGAATCCTAGTGCTACCTGCTTTTCTTGAGTGGGTGTAATTGTTACCGTTAAACCTTCAATGGGTGCTAGGTTTGTATCGGTGATGCGTATTGGAAAACTATCATTGATATGAATTGGCGTTTCAAAGTTGAGGAACAAAGGGCTCAAAATATCTTTCTCTTTTCCTTCTAAGTTGCTGGTGTATTTTAAAACCGCAGCCTGTCTTTTAGCATTTTTTGCAGCAATCGTACTAGTTGATTTTTTTTCTGATTTTGGACTTGCCTCAAATGCATACAATTGAATACTGTCCTTTGTGCTAGAAGGATTAACCTTTTGATCTATGAATGCAAAAAGCTTAGTAGAGTCGTCGTATCGCTTATTATAATCGTTAGGAAGGATAAAAAGATTAAAGTCCTTGGAGGGTAAAAAATTAAATTGAAATTTCCCAGCGCCGTTAACCCTCGTATAATAAAGCGGTTTGTCTTTAAAAATCGCGGAATCTTTTTCTATAGGATGTAAGAGCGCAATTAAAGTACTATCTACCATGCCTGTCTCAGCTAGTACCACTTTCCCAAATAACCTTCCTGTATCTATACTATTGCCAGTACTAAAAACGTAAGTAAAATCTTGCGCAATATTGCCTTCGTTTACATCCCTTACTGCATTGCCAAACTGAAAACTATAGGTGGTATTGGCATCTAAACTATCTGATAATCGAATACGCAACATATTCAATCTTTGATCTACCAGGGGATTGTTTTTAATATTGGGCGAAACAATCAATTGCTCTTGCATGGCACTAGTAGAAATATATTCATTGAAACTGATCAATATTTCCCTCGGAGCTATTTGTGTGCTAGAATCCTTTGGCTTGGCATACACTGCATAAGGTGGGATACTATCTCTTGGGCCGCCAGAAGGAGGTACAATATTGGCGCAGCCGCCCATTTGAAGGAGTGCAAATGCAGCAATAACGCAAAGCAAGAAGCTCGGGATGAATTTAATTCGAATCATACTTTTGCAAACTTAGTTAAATTTCTTCCTCTAGCTCGTGTAAAGCAACAGCCAGTTCGTTGTTTTTGACAAAATTGCACCAATGGCAATCTTCTTTACCACAGCCGGTATAAAAATCTTTTTCTTGAATTTTGGCCCATACCATCTTTACCTGTTGTTGGACGGTGGTTAAGTCGGCATCGGTGATCTGAATGGCGATTTTTTCGAAAGCTTTTTTCTTATTCGGTTCCACAAAATCAAATTCGGCACTTGAAACCTGCCAGTTTTTGGGATGGTGCTTTAAAAGGAGTTTATAAAACACGGCCTGTCTCCAGTAATCTCCACCATTTGGATTTTTTTCATTGGGCCCTTTTAGTTTTTCTCTAGCGTTTTCGATATTACCGGTTTTATAGTCAATCACCACGACTTCTTTCCCATTGAATTCTATTTTATCAATCGCTCCCTTTAAAGGAATATCATTGACCACTACATTATTGATTCTGTATTCTGTGGTGACAATTTTATTCCATGCTTGCACATAATAATCATAATAGTTAACCAATACGTTGCCGCCTAAATCCAATCGATCTTTAAATTCTTGTTGTGTAAAGGCTTCGCGGTGTCGCTTCATGTAAAACTCAAAATCTTCTACTAAGGTTTGCTTGTCTGGAAAAATATTCCCCGCTTGTTGCATTTTGGTGAATAGCTTATGCAGTGCATCGTGAATAGCAGAACCAAAAGTAGTGGCTTCGGATTTTCCAGAAGGCACACGAATTAAACTATTGTAATAAAAATGCAACGGACATTTTAAATAATTATTCAAAGCGGTCACGTTCATAGCAAACTTGTCCAATTTTGGCTGGATAAAATCTGCTTCTAATTGAGCAATAGAAGGCTGCAAAGTGGTTTCTAGACGTAATAATTTGTATTGCATCTTTACTGCTGCCGTCAATTCTTTTGTCTGAATAAGGCCTTCATTCCCTTGGACTAATTCAATCAAAAATTGACTTGGTTCAAGTTCTTTACCATCCGTTTTATATTTACTATAGGAAATGGTTAAGTATTTTTTTGCTCTTGTAATGGCTACATAAAACAACCTTCTTAATTCTTCTTTATCGTCCGCTTTTTCTAAACTGCTCATCACGGTGTCTGGTAAATTATAACCAGCGTTAGATGTGGAGCGTTTTTTCTCCCAATACGCTGCATTGGTACCTGCTACAAATACATGGGTAAATTCAAGTCCTTTACTACTATGGGTGGTTAACAAATTCACGCCAGCATCTGAACCGATGGTGATAGGGAGGGGCAAGCGGATGTCTTCGCGTTGCATTAATCTAAATAAGGCAACTAATTCTTTTAAATGAAGGCTTGGCCTGCGATGGGTTTCTTCTTTAATGAAATCAAAAAAGGAAGTGACCATATCTAGTGCAGCCGCTTTTTCATCACTTTGTAAGATGGATTGGATGATGCCAGTTTTTTGTAACACCTGTTCTATTAAATTGACTAAAGTAACATTGGGTATTTGTCCAATAAGGTCTTCCAAAACTTTAACTGCTTTAGCAACTTGCTCAAGGCCACCTGTAGAAAATAAATCTGTTTGTACTTCTTGGGTTTTGTCGATCAATACTTTTCTAAAACTATTTTCTGGTGCGCCATATTTTAATTGATTGGCTTCCACCGTTAAAGTGGCAATCGTAATAGGAGAGATCTGCCACCATTTAAAATGAAGTATTTCAAATAGTAGATTGGCACCTTCGTTGGGTTGATCCCATTCGCAGGCTAAGTAATCTAGTATTTTTAATATTTGTTGAATCAGTATTTGGTCAAATAGGTTGGCAGTGCGCCTGCTATAAATAGGGATATTTTTTTGTTGTAAAAAATGAGCAATCTCTGATCCGTATTTATGTTCTTTATACAAGACGGCAATTTCTTTCGCTGGGGTGCCCTCTTGGATTAATTTTTCAATTTGTTCTGTGATATCCATCATCTCCTCCTGTGCATCATTGTAGGCGAGGATAGCAGGGGCTAGCTGTATGGCTTGATTTTCTGGATTTGCCGCGATCAAGTTTTTTGTCAGACCATTGATTTTATTGATCAATCTTTCTTGATTTTGATTGATCACTTGCGAAGAGGCATTCAGAATGGGCTGGGTAGATCGATAGTTGTTCTCTAATACAATATTGACAATATCTTCCTTGAATTGTATTTGAAAATGCAACATGTTTTCGACATTGGCACCTTGAAATCTAAATATACTTTGGTCATCATCTCCTACTACAAATAAATTGGGTTGCTCCCAATAACTAGCCAACAATTGCACCAGTTCATTTTGCGTACCGCTTGTATCTTGAAACTCGTCTACTAAAATGTATAAAAAACGTTCTTGGTACTGCGCTAGTAAGTTTTTATTTTCTTTGAATGCTTTAATTACCCAATTGATCATGTCATCAAAGTCGTAACGACCGTGTTTTTTCATGAGTGCCTGGTATTGGTCAAAAGCCGCTACAGCTGCTTTTAATTTCCCCATCTTTTCTAAAGCATCGTCTACAAGTCCTTGTTTCAATGCGCCTGCTTCAAACTGTTTGTATTTTCTTTTATACACAAACTCGTCTCTAAACGGAATATCTTGAATGTATTGATCAATTTGTGCTGTTAAATAAGTGACATCCCATCCTTCTTTTTTCATGGTACTAAACAACCTGCTGAGGTTGTTCATCTCATAGTAGACATCTCCTTTAAATCTTTTTAAGGGATTGGTTTTGTCAAATTGATCAATCAATTCTTTGAGTAAAGCAATTTTTTCCAATTCTGAAATGGGATCCAAACTTGGTTTTTCAAAAAGAGATAAGTTGTCTTGTATGATATCATTGCAAAAAGAGTGGAAAGTAGCAATCGTAACTTTATAGGCAGCAGTGCCAATAAAATCCATCAATCTTTTGCGCATGGCAATGGCACCCGCATCGGTATAAGTAAGGCATAAAATATTTTCTGGTGCTGTATCTGTTTCTAATAAAATCTTACCAATTCTTGCGCCAAGAATTTGCGTCTTGCCTGTTCCAGGACCCGCAATGACCATAACAGGTCCCTCAATGGTATCCACCGCTTTGCGCTGTGCATCATTTAAACCATTGTATACCTTTTCAAATGCCAATTGCTGATCTACTTTACTAATCATGGGTTAAAATTAATGGCTTTAAAGCGATTTCATACAACAAAATCCCAAAAGCATTGTTATCCTAGTATGTCTAAAGTGTACACCATCCATACCGAGCAATTTATTCCTATTTCGCTTAACGAAGCATGGGATTTTTTTAGTAGTCCAGCTAATTTGGCTAAAATCACCCCTGCCAAGATGGGGTTCAATATTATTAGTCAATTCCATGGCGAAAAAATGTACCCTGGCCAAATCATCGAATACACGGTAAAACCCATCCTGAACATCCCATTGTATTGGATGACCGAGATTACCCATGTAGTGGAGGGCGCCTATTTTGTGGACGAACAGCGTTTTGGACCTTATACCATGTGGCACCATCAGCACCATTTTAAAGCAGTGCCAGGCGGGGTAAAGATGGACGATATCGTCCATTATAAAATCCCAATGGGCTTTTTAGGAGATATTGCGCAGGTCCTTTTTGTCAAAAAACAGTTACAAGGCATTTTCGATTTCCGTTTCAAAGCAGTGGAGGAAAAATGGGGTCCTTACAAGCCTTAGCCTAGTTCGGCTGGCCCTTGAAAAAGTATTTTAAAAATAGTTTCCCTTTGTGATTTTTTAGAACCAAAATTGTATAAACTTTGTTGTCTAGATTATTCATCAATGGTACAAAATTCAGGGCACCAGCAAAAACTTTCTGCAGCTGGTCTAATCGTAACGCTTGGTATTATATACGGCGATATCGGCACTTCTCCACTTTACGTGTTCAAGTCCATCATTAACCACAAAGTTATTACAGAGCAATTGGTCTACGGAGCGATCTCCTGTGTTTTTTGGACCCTTACTTTGCAGACGACTTTTAAGTATGTGTTTTTGACTTTAAGGGCAGACAATCGTGGTGAAGGAGGTATCTTTTCTTTATTTGCGTTGATACGTCGTTATGTAAAATGGATTTATATTCCTGCAATCATTGGCGCAGCAATGCTTTTAGCCGATGGCATGATTACACCACCCATCTCTGTATCTTCTGCTATTGAAGGTTTAGGCGGTGTAAATGGTTTAGAAAAAACAATTGTCCCTGGAAATAATTTAACGGTAGGAATTGTGATCGCCATTATTTCTTTGATCTTTTTCTTTCAGCGATTTGGAACCAAGATTGTTGGTTTTGCTTTTGGTCCAATCATGTTGGTTTGGTTTTCCATGATTTTTTTATTGGGCTTTTTCCAAGTGATTGAGCATGTTGAAATATTAAAATCTTTCAATCCTTATTATGCGTATGATTTATTAGTGAACTATCCTCATGGCTTCTGGTTATTGGGTGCAGTATTCTTGTGCACCACTGGGGCAGAGGCTTTATACAGTGACTTAGGACATTGTGGTCGTAAAAACATACAAGTGAGCTGGATGTTTGTGAAAGTGGCTTTGATCATGAACTATATGGGTCAAGGGGCTTGGTTGATTCAACATATTGGTCAGCCAATGGACGGCTTGAATCCGTTTTATGAAATTATGCCTAATTGGTTCTTGATTGCAGGAATTGGTATTGCGACGATTGCAGCCATTATTGCAAGTCAGGCATTGATTAGTGGTTCTTTTACTTTAATTAATGAAGCTATTAGTTTAAACTTTTGGCCTCGTGTCACCGTTAAGTTTCCTACAGATCAAAAGGGACAAATTTATATCCCTTCTTTAAATTTCATTTTATGGGCGGGCTGTATCACGATGTGTTTGTTCTTTAGAAAGAGTGAACATATGGAAGCAGCTTATGGATTCTCAATCATTATCACCATGATTATGACCACCATTTTAATGAATTTTTATTTATTGAATGTAAGAAGATGGGGGCATGCAATTGTAGCATTGATCATCTTTATATTTAGCATTGTTGAAGTGTCCTTCTTTGTGGCGAATGTGGTAAAGATCAAAGAAAGTTATATCACATTTGTATTTTCATTGAGTATGATTTTTGTGATGATGATTTGGCATCGTGCGAGAAAAATCACCAACAGGTACTTGGATTTTGTGAGGTTGAAAGATTATTTACAACCTTTAACTGATTTAAGTGCAGATAAAGAAGTGCCTAAATATGCCACACACTTGGTGTATTTGACAAAGGCAAATAACCATAGAGAAATTGAGCATCGTATTATGGATTCAATTTTGAATCGTAAGCCTAAACGTGCTGATATCTATTGGTTTATTCATATTGACAGAACGGATTCACCATATGGTATGGAATATAGCATTCGAGAATTAGTAGATGACAAAGTAATGCGTGTTGATTTCAAAATTGGTTTCAGGATTCAACCAAGAATTAATATCTGCTTTAAAAAAGTCATGCAGGAATTAAATGAGTGCCAAGAATTAGGCATTTATAGCAAATACGAATCTTTAAAGAGTAAAGACTTCCATACAGATATCACCTATGTAATTATTGAAAGCTTCTTCTCTATTGAAAATGAGTTATCGTTTAAGGAAGATTTTATTATGGATACTTATTTCAATATCAAGCAATTGGCACAAAGCGATCAAAAAGCCTTTGGTCTTGACAATGACATGACGATTGTGGAACATGTGCCATTGATTATTAAGGCCAATCAAAACTTGAATTTAAAGCGTGTGTACGAGTAATACAGCTGTATGCTAATAAAAAAAAGAGCCATCAATTTGATGGCTCTTTTTTGTCGATCTATTTTTTACTCAATCACTACTAGGTATTTACTTAACTGATTTTGTTTACCCACCGCTACCATCCAAATCGACTCATTGGTAGGTAGGTTCAATGCTTTTAAATTAAAACTTTTGCAGTCCTTAGGCAATATAGCTGCAACATTATACCCTGTCTTTGTTTTTTGAATCAACGCAAAATGCTTCAAATGATTTGAGGGGTTGCTGTCTGTTAAGGTAAAGGTATTGTCTGACTGTTTTTGAACTTTAGGTGTCGTCATTTTATGTTGAACTAACCAATCCATTGGAGCAATCAAGGCAGGTTTGTGGTAGTAGGTCTGTTGCAAACTATCATTCCATCCGTTGGCATTGGTTTTAAAACTTGCACTGCTGAAATACGCACTACCGTTGGTATTTTTCAATGACCTCATTTTTTTAATTTGATTCGGTATTTCATTTGGTGATTTCCATGCAGTATTGCTGCCAGCTCTATATATACCATGGCCAATGTATAAATGTTTGCCATAGCTATTTCTATTCCACCATTCAATCAATTCATTGTAATCTGCTAATGCATGGCCTTGTTCCCAATACAATTGAGGCGCTACATAATCTATCCACTCTTGCTCCAACCATAATAAGATATCTGCATATAAATCATCATAGTTCGTTGTTGCCTTGGTCTTACTACCTCTTGGATCGGTGGATTGATTTCTCCAAACACCAAAGGGGCTAATACCAAACTGAACGCCAGGTTTTACGCTATGGATGGTAGCTGATAATTGTTTTACTATGGTGTCACAATTGCTTCTTCTCCAATCGTCTTTACTCAAACCTCTTGCATTTTTTTGATAGGTAGCTTCGTCTGGAAATTCTTTCCCAGGTATTTTATATGGATAAAAATAGTCATCCATATGCACCGCGTCAATATCATAACGTGCCACTAAATCCTGTACCACTTTATTGGTGTGCTCCCATACAGCAGGCAAGCCTGGGTTAAAATATTTTTTATCTCCGTAAGTTAAAAACCATTCAGGATGCACTTTAGATAAATGGTTGTTGGCAATGCTTGATTTGTTGACATCAAATACCGCTCTATATGGATTGATCCAAGCATGAAATTCCATGCCTCTTTTATGTGTGGCTTCAATCATGTAGGTTAAAGGATCGTAAAAGGGGCTGGGTGCCTGACCTTGTTTGCCTGTGAGGTATTCACTCCATGGCTCTAATGTAGAAGGATACAATGCATCTCCTGAAGGCCTTACCTGCATGATGATGGCGTTCATGCCATTTTTCTGATGCATGTTTAATAAAGCTTCAAATTCATCCTTTTGTGCTTGATTGCTTAAGCCTGATTTACTTGGCCAATCTATATTAACTACCGTAGCAACCCAAACCGCACGAAATTCAAATACATTTTTATCGGATAAACTAGGTTGTGCAAAAACTGAAAAAGGAAGGACAAGTAATAAAGTCAATAATAATTTATTCATAGCTGAAAAATAGCGGTGTAAAGTTCTGTAATAATGATTTTGAAAATGATGAAACTGCATGTACTATGCATTCGTATGCATCATCCTGATTTTATCAAGTAGTTGATTCATTAAGGCGGCTTCTGCAGGAGCAATCCCTTTTAATAAAGCGTCTATGCGGTCATTGAACTGATCTAAATGCTCCACTAATTCAAGTCCTTTTGGAGTAAGTGTAATGTCTACGAGTCTTTTATCTTTGGCACAAGTATTTTTTAGCACCAATTCTTTTGCAATCAATCGGTCTACAATCCTGCTGGTGTCACTCATTTTATCCAACATGCGTTCTCTAATTTTTAGTGTACTTAATGGGGTAGCACTTCCTCTTAAGATGCGAAGGATATTGTATTGTTGTTGAGTAACGCCAGCTTCTGCCAACATTTTACCAATATGTTCATTCAGCCAGTTGGCAGTGAATAGGAGATTGATGCCCATTTTCTGAAATTCATTCCTGAAAGTAGACTGTTGTATTTCTTGTTCTATCCCCATGGAGGCAATGGTATTGGTTTCAGTTAAAAATACAAATTATTGTCTTTTTTTCCATAATTGATATAATGGGAATGCTAAGAGGACGCCTGCTGCATCTGCAATCATGTCCTTGACTTCGAATCCCCTGCTGGGTACATACCATTTTTGGTAATATTCCATTGCAATGCCGTAAACAATACAAAATATCATTGCCCAGGCCTGAGCGCGGACAGATTGAAGTGCTTGAATACCAGCATGATCAAATAAACAATAAAAGGATAAGGCTAATGAACCAAAGAGGATTACATGAACGATTTTATCGATGGGCAATAGGTATAACCATCCAGTTCGATCTGCAAAACTATTCCCTGGTAGGCTCAGTAAAACAAATACGAGTGCTATTTCTGCAATCACCCAAATAAGGTATTTCATAGGAGTTGGATTAGTGCACCAACTTCGCATAGGCTTCGCTAGTAAGCAATGCGTCCACATCTGCAGGATTAGTAACCGTCATCTTGATCATCCAGCCTTCGCCGTAAGCATCGGTGTTCACCAATTCTGGTTGTGCAGATAAAGCTGGGTTCACTTCTAATACGGTGCCAGCAATAGGTAAGAATAAATCACTTACTGTTTTTACAGCTTCCACTGTACCAAATACCGCTTCTGCAGCTAAAGTGCTTCCTACGGTATTGATATCTATATATACAATATCTCCCAACTCGCTTTGCGCAAAATCAGTAATACCAATCGTAGCGGTATTGCCTTCTAATTTAATCCACTCGTGGTCTTTTGTGTAACGTAAGTCTGCTGGGAATTGCATAAGTTATTTTTTTATTGGTGCAAAGATTCATAAAAAACGCTAAAAAACCAATGGGCTAGAACTGATTGTTGTCAAAATAGAGCAAAACATGGTCTTTAAGGAATATTTCTTGCTCCATTAGGTCCATCACGGGCAGGTTCTTTAATTGTTTAAAATGCGGCCATCCATCTCCATCTTTCCCCTCGATAATGTAAAATCCACTTGACATCAAAATGCTGCAAATGGCCACATGCATGAGGTCCTGCTTTTGTTCTTTGGTAATTTTTTCCTGAATAAATCCAGTTTCCTGTAAGCCTATTAAAAACAAAACGGACTCTAGATCTGGCTTTTTGCCAAAACGCTCCATTAATTTTCGTTCTAAATCCCACCACCTGGTTTGGATATCGTCCCCTATACTTGCCATAGAATTGTTCAATTTATGGGGCAAAGGTAGGGGATATCTATGCTTGGTAGGATGGTTTGATTATCTTTGCCCAAATTTCTCGATATGTTACAGGTAAATTTTTTAAGACAACATACCCAATTAGCGAAAGATAAACTAGCCATAAAGCATTTTTCGAACCCTGGATTAGTGGATGAAGTGATTGCAGTGGACGACCAAAGAAAGCGCTTACAAGCCAACTTTGACGACTTACAATCCAAGGTGAACGCTGCTTCTAAGGAAATAGGCAACCATATGGCTAAGGGAGAGAAAGACCAAGCAGAGGCTTTGAAGCAAAATGTAGGCGCTTGGAAATTGGCTTTAGAGCCATTGAAGGTAGAGATGGCGGAAGTGGAGCAACAATTACAAAATTTAATTGTGCAGCTGCCGAACTTGCCACATGATTTAGTACCCAAAGGAAAAACACCCGAAGAGAATGAAGTGGTGAAAGAAGCAGGTATCACTCCGGTTTTACCAGCAGGTGCAATGGCACATTGGGATTTAATTAAAAAATACAATTTAGTAGATTTTGAAACAGGTGCAAAAATCACCGGAAGTGGTTTCCCTTTGTATATAGGTAAAGGGGCTAAGTTCCAACGTGTATTAACACAATACTTTTTAGATTTTAATACCGCTGCAGGCTATACAGAATACATCCCTCCGTATATGGTGAATGCCGCTTCTGCTTTTGCAACAGGTCAATTGCCAGATAAAGAAGGTCAGATGTACCATGCTACAGAAGATGATTTTTACTTGATCCCAACCGCGGAAGTGCCAGTTACAAATGTGTTTAGAGATACCATTTTAAAAGACAGCGACTTACCAATTAAGATGACTGCGTATTCTCCATGTTTCAGAAGAGAAGCAGGTAGCTTTGGAAAAGAAGTTAGAGGATTGAATAGAGTGCACCAATTTGAAAAAGTAGAGATCATTCAAATTGTACATCCAGATAAAAGTGATGAGACATTAAATGAGATGGTAGCACATGTCGAAAATTTATTAATCAGTTTAGGTTTACAATACCGTATCCTAAGATTATGTGGGGGTGATATGGGCTTTGCTTCTGCCATCACCTATGATTTTGAAGTGTATAGTGCAGCGCAAGAAAAATGGTTGGAAGTAAGTAGTGTGTCTAATTTCAACAATTACCAAACCTACAGAATGAAGTGCCGCTTTAAAGACCAAGAGGGTAAAACGCAGTTTGCACATTCTTTAAATGGTAGCTCATTGGCTTTGCCAAGAATCTACGCTGCGATTGTAGAAAACTATCAAACA
>JBILQZ010000175.1:0-3773 GCA_044372935.1 Sediminibacterium sp.
ATACGCCGCTTGTTGAGACATTCTACCTGAAGCCACTGGGCGCGAAGCGGTACGCTTCATCTGCGCGTCAGTGTCCTTCTCTACTGCTTGGTTAATTGCATTCGCACTTCCTGTGATACAAAGCCCTGCAAAAGTTAGGATCAAAATATTGAACCAGTCAAAGGATGTAATATTGGGCGCAATCTGATAACAAATTACACAGGTAAAGACCACCGTAAAACTTAAGGTGAACTTCATCAACTGCCCGTAATTTTTTAAAGTTGCTTTCAAGATTAAAATTGACTGTCAAATTAAAAAGGAATGATGCTTATAAAAACAACCATCATTTATGAATCGAAATTACAATGCCCTGAAATCAGGGCATTGTAAACTGAATATATTAGTGTGCTGTTTCATCCGCACCTACTGGCGTAGTTTGTGGAATGAAATCTTTTCCATCTTTACCGTAATCATAAGCCCAACGGTGTACTTCTGGTATTTCACCAGGCCAGTTACCGTGACCAGGACGGATTGGCGTAGTCCACTCTAAAGTATTTGCTTCCCAAGGATTCTCAGTAGTTACTTTACGTCCTTTGAAAATAGAATAGAAGAAGTTGATCAAGAATAAAATTTGAACAGCAAATACGATGATCGAAACAATCGTGATAAACTTATTCAATTCAGCAAATTGCTTGAAACTTTCCCAAATGCTAAAATCAAAATAACGACGTGGCATACCCGCTAATCCTTCGTAGTGCATTGGCCAGAAGATCAAGTATGCACCTGCCATTGTTACCCAGAAGTGGATATAAGCAAGTGAGTTGTTCATGTAACGACCATACATTTTAGGGAACCAGTGGTACACACCTGCAAACATACCGAACATAGAAGCCACACCCATTACAATATGGAAATGCGCAATTACGAAATACGTATCATGCAAGTGAATATCTAATGCAGCGTTTCCTAACCAGATACCTGTTAAACCACCAGAGATAAATAAACTCACAAAACCAATTGCGAATAACATACCTGGCGTGAAACGGATATTACCTCTCCACAAAGTCGTCAACCAGTTGAATACTTTGATTGCAGAAGGCACCGCAATTAATAAAGTTAATAGTACGAATACAGAACCCAAGAATGGATTTAATCCTGTAACGAACATATGGTGTGCCCATACTAAGAAGGCCAATGCTGCGATAGCAAACAAAGAGCCTAACATCGCCATATAACCAAAGATTGGTTTACGAGAATTGATAGACATAATCTCAGATACCATACCCATGGCAGGTAATAAGATAATGTATACCTCAGGGTGACCTAAGAACCAGAATAAGTGTTGGTATAAAATAGCACTTCCGCCTTCGTTTGGTAAAGCACCTACACCATTGATAAAGATATCAGAAAGATAGAAAGAGGTACCGAAGTTTCTATCAAAAATTAATAAGATCATACCAGATAACAATACTGGGAAAGACAATACACCTAATACAGCTGTAAAGAATAAAGCCCAAATTGTTAAAGGTAAACGCGTCATGCTCATACCCTTTGTACGCATATTCAAAATAGTAGCAATGTAGTTCAAGCCACCTAATAAAGAAGATACAATGAATAAAGCCATCGCGATAATCCATAAGTCCATACCAGTTTTAGAACCTGGAGAGGCATCACCCAATGCAGACAATGGAGGATACGCTGTCCAACCACCACTGAATGGCCCTGTCTCTACAAACATAGATGACAACATGATGATACTTGCTACAAAGAAGAACCAGTAGCTCAACATATTCATAAATGGAGACGCCATATCTCTTGCACCAATTTGTAATGGGATTAAGAAGTTGGCGAAGGTTCCAGATAAACCTGCAGTTAATACAAAGAATACCAATACGGTACCGTGTGTAGTTACTAAAGCATAATATGCTTCAGGAGTGATTTGACCACCCTTTGCCCATTTTCCTAAAAGAGATTCTAACCAAGGAAAACTTGCATCAGGATAACCTAATTGCAAACGGAAAAGAACACTCATTAATCCACCTAATACAGCCCAAACCATACCTGTGATCAAGAATTGCTTCGCGATCATTTTGTGGTCCATGCTGAAAACATATTTTGATAAAAATGTTTCATGGTGTTCGTGGTGTCCATGCTCGTCATGACCATGTGCGTCATGATGTGTTGCACTATGTGCATGTACGTCTTGAACAATTGTTGCTTCGTTACTCATACCGTTTTATTTAAAATATTTCTAAACTTCTATTTATAAAATTTCGTCTTTCTATTTCCTCAATACTTTCTTGTCTCCTCAAAACTATCTCCACTCAATTACATTTTTGCAACTGCAGTTTTTGCAGTGCTATCTGTTGTAGCTGCAGCAGCAGGCACATTAGATGGATCCTTATCAGGGAAAGCCACTAAGTATTGTGCTTTTTGCTTCGCCATCCATAGATCGTATTCTTCTTGAGTTACTACTTCAATCACTCCTTTCATAGAGTAGTGACCGTTACCACACATTTGATCACAAGAAATCTCGTAAGCAAAATTTGGGTTGCCTGTTTTTTCTTTCATCTCGGCAGTAGTAAACTTAGGCGTGAACCACATGGTGGTAGGAATACCTGGCACCGCATCCATCTTTAAACGGAAGTGTGATAAACCTACATCATGAATCACGTCTCTAGAACCAATGATTAATTTAACAGGTTGGCCTTTCACCACATACATGGTTTGCTCTGTTAAAATATCGTCTTGTGCTAATTTATCATCCCATACAATACCCACAGAGTTAGTTGCAGGGTCAATGTTCTTGTAATATTTTTTTCCAAACACCGCATCCTTACCTGGGTAACGGAAGATCCATCCAAATTGTTTTCCTGTTACTTCTACCACCATTGCATTCTTTGGAGGTTCGCCTGTAAAGAAGAACCAGTTACGTAAACCAAAGATCACCAATACGGTCAAAGTAATCGCAGGGATCGCCGTCCAGATCAATTCTAACTTGGTGCTATGCGCAAAGAAGAAAGCTTTTCTGTTATCGTTCTCTTGGTACTTATACGCAAACCAGAATAATAAAATTTGAGTAATAATGAATACGATACCTGTAATGATTAAAGTAACCCAAATCATTTGGTCTACTTTTTCTCCTTGCACACTTGCTGCTTCTTGCGCTAACAAAGTTTTGTCAAAAAGATATTCATTACAAACGTACACGCCCACAAAACCTAATACTAAAAACGCGATCATTAAAAAACCGTTGATCTTGTTATTATGTTTACGGCTTTCTTCTTCTCCTTTAAGGATAGAAACGTACTCACTTGCTTTTGCGATTTGGAAGACCACAATAAAGATGAGGGCGATAATTGCTATGGATAAATATAAACTCATAATCTTATTTCTATTTTCTTACGCTAAATAATTTTTATTCAAATGTCGATTAAGTATGGTGGATGATACTTTCTTTCAAGAATGGATGATGCTTTGCAATCAACGGCTTACTTGCTAATGCCTTGGCAACAAAGAAGATCATTACACCCACAAAGAAGGCAAGGATACCAAAATCCAATACACCTAATTCAACATGTTCCTTCATCAAAGAACCCATGATCATTTGATAAAAATCTATCCAATGACCAAAGATAATCACTACTGCCATGAACGCAACTAATGTGTAATTACGCTTAGCAGAACGCTTCATTAAGATTAACAAAGGCGCTAAAAAGTTAATGATCAAGTTCAAGAAGAAGATGCCTTTATAAGGACCTTGAACACGGTGCTTAAAGTAAACTGTTTCCTCT
>JBILQZ010000131.1:0-4678 GCA_044372935.1 Sediminibacterium sp.
TCTTTAATTTTTGTAGCTGGCTTAGTGGCGATTGGTTATTTCTTTATACAAAAGATAAGTGTCAAGCCGCCTCATCCAACCGTTGTAGAGCAAAAGCCTTTAGAAAGTGTTAAAGAAGGTTTGCGCTTTGTATTCAATAGTAAAGAGGTGCTAGGTGCCTTGTCTTTAGATTTATTTGCCGTTCTATTTGGTGGCGCTGTTGCAATGGTACCAGTATTTGCAAGAGATATTTTAAAAGTAGGTCCAATAGGTTTTGGATGGTTGAATGCCGCAACAGATATTGGGGCGATGCTGATTATTGTGCTCGTTACTTTATTCCCTGTGGAAAGAAAACAAGGTAAAAAATTATTATTAGCTGTAGCCGGATTTGGGGTTTGTATCATCGTTTTTGCCCTATCTAAAATATTCTGGATCTCTTTTGCCGCTTTATTAATGAGTGGTATACTCGATGGATTTAGCATGATTGTTAGAGGCACTATTGTGCAACTCAAAACACCGAGTCATATGCGTGGCAGAGTGATGTCAGTAAATTCTATGTTCATCAACAGTAGTAATGAATTGGGCCAATTTGAAAGCGGTTTGGCCGCAAAAGCAATGGGCGTAATTCCTTCTGTGGTTTTTGGAGGCACTATGACGATTTTGGTCGTGCTCACCACATGGTTCAAAGCGCCGAAATTAAAGGACATGGAATACTAGTGTAAGCTTACTTAGCCAATAAGCCATTCATCACATCATGCACTGCTGGACAGAATTCTGCATTCTTCATGGTGATTGGAATTCGCTTAAAAAAAACATCTTCGTCGGTATAAGGAAATCTTTGACAATCCGTAGGACGATGGTCATATACATTACAAGAATTATCACTAGCCAAAAATGGACAAGGTCTTGTTTTAGAAACATAATCTCCCTCCTCGTCCATGCTAAGGTACTGGTCTATAAAAGCCGTCTCCTTCATGCCCATGTATTTACTAATTCTTTTAATGTCGGGCATTTTAAATCGAGGGGAATAGTTCTTACAACATCTAGCACAATCCAAACAGTCAATCTTTTCAAAAGCAGCTTCATGCAAATCAGGCAATTGCTTTAAAATAACACGTTTGTCTACTCTTTTAAGGAAATTTTGAAATTTCTTTAACTGTTCAGGCGCTGGTGTCTCGTATAAGTGTTCAGTGTTGGCTTGCATATTGTACTTCAAAAGTAAACTATTTATACCTCATCCACAAGCTTTCCCCATTCAAAGCAATAGGCCTAAATATCCCCTTTAAGAAGGGCCTAAATGGCGTATATTTGTGGCAATTTTTAACCTTTTCAATTCCGTCGAACATGAATCAAAGTGGCGCAGAATTTATCCAAAGACATATTGGTCCAAATCCAGTAGATAGTGCAAAAATGTTAGCTGCCGTTGGTGTAGATAGTTTAGCAAGCTTAATTGACAAAACGATACCTGCAACGATTCGTTTGAAAAAGCCAATGGACATTCCAGCAGGCTTGTCGGAATTTGAAATGTTGCAATCCTTAAAAGCTATTGGCGAAAAAAATATCGTCGCTAAGAATTTTATAGGACAAGGTTATTATGGCACCATAACACCATCTGTTATTTTAAGAAATATTTTCGAAAACCCAGGTTGGTATACACAATACACGCCTTATCAAGCAGAAATTGCACAAGGACGTTTAGAAAGTTTATTGAACTTTCAAACCATGATTACCGACTTGACTGGAATGGATATTGCGAATGCTTCTTTATTAGACGAAGCGACTGCAGCTGCAGAAGCAATGGCCATGATTTTTAACCACGTGAACAAAACAGAAGTAGCAAGTCAACCCAAACTTTTTGTAGACGATGCCATCTTCGCTCAAACAAAATCAGTTTTAAAAACAAGAGCCACTCCAATTGGGATTGAATTAGTGACGGGCGATTTTAAAAACACCACATTAGACGGTCAATTCTTTGGCGCTATCTTACAATATCCAAATGCAAATGGCGCGATCGAAGATTATAGCGGCTTTATTGATCAAGTGCATCAACTAGGAGGAATGGTGATTTTAGTCGCAGACCTTCTTGCATTAACCGTTTTAAAAAGCCCAGGTGAATTGAATGCAGATGTTGCTGTGGGTAATACGCAACGCTTTGGTGTTCCAATGGGATTCGGCGGACCACATGCAGCTTATTTTGCTACCAAAGATGCTTTCAAAAGAGGTATGCCAGGTAGATTGATTGGTGTGAGTATCGATGCTCAAGGCAACCGCGCATTGAGAATGGCATTGCAAACAAGAGAGCAACATATTAAACGTGAAAAAGCAACTTCAAATATTTGTACTGCACAAGCTTTGCTAGCCAATATGGCGGTGATGTATGCCGTATACCATGGTCCAGAAGGATTAAAAAAGATTGCTTCTAGAGTGCATAGCTTTGCACAATCATTGGCACAACAATTAGAATCCCTTGGCGTTCAACAAGTGAATGCTTTTTACTTTGACACATTACATGTAAATGGTTTTGATGCTAGTGCTTTGCATAAAATCGCTGCTGCGCAACATATCAATTTCAATTACTTTGCCAATGGCACGGTCTCTATTACTATTGATGAAACCACTTCGGCTCAAGATATTCAAACTATCGTTGGCTTATTTGAAACATTAACTGGCAAAAAAGCAAATGCGCAAAATGCAACGATTAAAAACGTAGCTATTCCAACACAGTTAATTAGAACAAGTACTTATTTAACGCACCCTGTATTCAATTCACATCATAGTGAAACACAGATGATGCGCTATATTAAGCAATTAGAGAACAAAGACCTTTCTTTGAATACGAGCATGATTAGCTTAGGTAGTTGTACCATGAAATTAAATGCTGCTACGGAAATGATTCCAGTAAGCTGGCCTTGTTTTGGAGGCTTACATCCTTTTGCACCTGCTAGTCAAACTTTAGGCTACCAAGAAATCGCGAAAGAATTAAGCGCATACTTATGTCAAACTACTGGCTTCACTGCATGTAGTTTACAACCCAATAGTGGTGCTCAGGGTGAATATGCAGGTTTATTAACCATTCGCTCTTACCACGCAGCAAGAAACGACCAACACAGAAATATTGTTTTAATTCCAATTAGCGCTCACGGCACCAACCCTGCAAGTGCAGTCATGGCTGGCTTTAAAGTGGTGGTGGTAGCTTGTGATGCTGCTGGTAATATTGATTTCGATGATTTGAAAGCGAAAGCAATTCAATACAAAGAAAATCTTGGAGCTTTAATGATTACTTACCCATCAACACATGGTGTGTTTGAAGAAACCATTATTGATATCTGTAATACCATACATGAATATGGTGGCATGGTGTATATGGATGGTGCAAACATGAATGCACAGGTTGGCTTAACTAGCCCAGGCAATATCGGCGCAGATGTTTGTCACTTGAATTTGCACAAAACATTTGCCATTCCTCATGGCGGTGGCGGACCAGGTGTTGGCCCTATTTGCGTGAATGATAAATTAGCCCCTTATTTACCAGGACATATATTCAATGGAGACGAAAGCAATGCGGTGAGTGGCGCTCCATTGGGCTCTGCTAGTATTTTATTAATTAGTTATGCTTACATTAAAATGTTGGGCGCAGCAGGATTGGAATTAGCTACAAGCTATGCGATCTTAAATGCGAACTACATGAAATCAAGATTAGAGAAAGCATACACTATATTATATACTGGAAAGAATGGCACTTGTGCTCATGAATTCATCATCGACTTAAGGCCATTTAAAGCAACAGCAGGTATAGAAGCAGAAGATGTAGCTAAGCGTTTAATTGATTATGGATTCCATGCACCAACCATGAGCTTCCCTGTACCAGGCACGATCATGATTGAGCCAACAGAAAGTGAAGATATGGCCGAATTAGACCGTTTCTGTGATGCTTTATTAGCAATACATGCAGAAATTAAGGCTATTGAAGATGGACGTGCAGATAAAACAGACAACCCATTGAAAAATGCACCACATACACAACATGTAATTTGTGCAAATGAATGGTCACATGCTTATTCAAGACAAGAGGCAGCTTTCCCTTTACCATATGTTGCATTGAACAAGTTTTGGCCAACCGTGGCACGTGTCAACAATACACATGGCGATAGAAATCTAGTTTGCACCTGCGAACCAGTAGCTTCTTACGCTTAATTAAAATAGTTTACCCCTAAAAAAGAGGCACCCAGCGATGGTGTGCCTCTTTTATTTACCTTGAAGGATAGAAGTTATTAAGCATCCATCCTGGTGACCACACTCGAACTGGTAGAAATGGGCGGATTACCATTCAACATGAATTCATACAAGCCGATAATTTTTTCTTTATCCTTCAATGCAATTTGAAGTTTATCAAAATCATTTTCTAGTAGTTTTAATTTTTTATTATCAGTGCTATATTTAATAGTATAATCTTCTATTATTTGTTGTTTGGAAACGGGATAATTACTGGATGCTGATCTTAACATCTGCCCCTCTCCAGTCAATATCCATAAGATATCTAATTCAGGATACGCTAAATAAATCTTGATTAAGATGTCGGATCCAACAGAACCAAGATGCCTTAATTGTTTAGAGAAATAACCATTTGACAGCTCGATTTTTTTCTCAAATGCATGGGGCGAAATAGTCCTAAACTGAAGGTACATCGCAATTCTTTCAA
>JBILQZ010000130.1:0-4678 GCA_044372935.1 Sediminibacterium sp.
GAACAGATAGCTAGACATGGTGCATTGGATTTGCATATTCAATGTAGTGGCGATTTGCATATAGACGAACACCATACCATAGAAGATGTGGGTATTGCATTAGGTGAAGCTTTTGCAAAAGGTCTAATGGATAAAAGAGGAATGGAGCGATATGGTTTTGCGATCCCTATGGATGATGCAGCAGCAAAAGTGTTGATTGATTTTGGTGGAAGAAATTGGATCGTTTGGGATGCGAACTTTAAACGTGAAAAAATTGGAGAAATGCCTACCGAGATGTTTTTTCACTTCTTCAAATCCTTTAGTGACGCTGCTAAAGCCAATCTAAACATCAGTTGCCAAGGGGATAATGAACACCATAAGATTGAGGCTATATTTAAAGCCTTTGCTAAAGCAATCAAAATGGCTGTAAAGCGCAATCCTGCTAGTGACGCCTTGCCAAGCACGAAGGGTGTTTTATAAGCCTAACAGTTGGTAGTGGACCTGGGGATGTTTATTTGGTAAAAAATGACATAACCCTTAAATTTGTATTCGAATGAAAACAATAAACAATTTTTGGTGGTGGCATACAAACTCCGTTGGGGTATTGTAGTGACATGGCCATGATTGTCAACTTATATATAAACCCCGACATAACTGTCGGGGTTTATTTTTTTAACGAATGTTCAACTAAGCAAGTAAGATGCAAAAAATGATATTAAAAACAGAAGTGACTAAAATGTTGGCGGATACATTTACACCTGTTGGTATGTATCTCCGATTAAGGGATCGATTTAGGGATACGATATTGCTAGAGAGTACCGATTCACATGCAGCTGAAAATAGTTACTCTTTTATTGGTATCAATGCGATTGGGGGGATTGAAATTTCTAGTTTAAATGAAATTGAATTTAAATACCCAAAACAAGAGCCTCAAAAAGAAACTATTCAAAATGTACAAGATGCGCCTGATCGCATCTGGGCCTATATGCAACATTTTGAAATTGAAAAAGGGACCGCAAAAGAAGCTGCTTTTGCGCAAGGTTTATATGGTTACACTACCTATGACGCCATTCCATTTTTTGATACAATACAATTTAAAGAAGGCGATCCTGCGATTCCTTTAATGCGTTATCGCTTGTACCAATATGTAATCGCATTCAATCATTTTAAAGATGAATTGTATATCTGTGAAAATAAAATTCAAGGGATTGACTCCGAATTAGGTGTCTTACTGTCTTATATTAAAAGCAAGGACGTTCCCCAATATCCATTCAGTGTTGTGGGAGCAGAAACTTCTAATTATTCGGACGCTGCTTATCGCTTAGCTGTTGAAAAAGGGATCCAGCATTGCATGCGTGGGGATGTTTTTCAAATTGTGTTAAGTAGGAGGTTTCAACAACAATTTAATGGAGATGAATTCAATGTATATAGAACATTAAGAAGTATTAACCCTTCTCCATACTTATTCTTTTTTGATTATGGAGATTATAAATTAATGGGGTCTTCACCAGAAGCTCAACTTATTATTAAAGGGAATAAAGCAGTGGCACATCCCATCGCAGGTACCTTTAAGCGTTCTGGAGATGAAATTATTGACGCAGAAAGAACACAGGCTTTATTAAATGACCCAAAAGAAAATGCGGAGCATGTTATGTTGGTCGATCTAGCCAGAAACGATTTAAGTAGGGTTTGTAGCGAAGTGCGCGTGAAACAATATCGACAAGTGCATTATTATAGTCATGTTATTCATTTAGTGAGTGAAGTGGAGGGTAAGGTAGAAGCAGGGGCAAATCCCTTTCATTTAATTGCCAAGACATTTCCTGCAGGTACTTTAAGTGGAGCACCTAAGTTTAAAGCCATGCAATTGATAGATGGCATCGAGCCAACAAAAAGAAGTTACTATGGTGGTTGTATTGGCTTTGTTGGCTTTGATGGCAGCTGTAATCAAGCGATTATGATTCGTACTTTTTTAAGCCAGCAAAATACATTGACGTATCAAGCAGGTGCTGGGGTAGTTGCGGCTAGTCAGCCCGAAAGTGAATTGCAAGAAGTGAATAATAAATTGAATGCGTTAAAGACAGCGATCTTATTGGCTGAAAAAATTTAATAGAAACCAAATGAAAATACTTGTTTTTGATAATTATGATTCTTTCACCTACAACTTGGTCCAAATGATCAAGGAGCAATCGAATGCAACAGTGGATGTATTCAGGAATGATGAAATTGCATTGGAAACAGTGAAAGGGTATGATAAGATTTTATTATCGCCTGGTCCGGGCATTCCTGCTGAGTCAGGTTTGCTGTTGCCCTTGATAAAAGAATACGCAGCTACTAAGTCTATTTTTGGGGTTTGTTTAGGACAGCAAGCCATTGCAGAAGCATTTGGGGGTAGCTTGACCAATTTAACAAAAGTATACCATGGTATAGCTACGCCGGTAGCGTTAACAGGCAGTTCCACTTTATTTGAAGGGCTGCCTTCTAGTTTTCAAGTGGGTCGTTACCATAGTTGGGTGGTGAATGAATTGGATCTCCCAACTGATTTACGCATTACCTCCAAAGATGACGAAGGGTATATCATGTCTTTAGAGCATGACCAATTTGATGTCAAAGGGGTTCAATACCATCCGGAAAGTGTGTTGACGCCAGAAGGGGCTAAAATAATTGCCAACTGGTTGAAAAATTAAAAAAAATTAGATGAAAAAGATTTTACAATATTTATTTGAACACAAAACTTTAAGCAGAGAAGCGGCTAAGGATGTCTTGGTGCAAATTTCCCAAGGTGCTTACAATGAACATGAAGTAACCGCTTTCGTGACGGTATACTTGATGCGCAGTATTACAATTGACGAGTTGATGGGCTTTAGAGATGCTTTGTTGTCCCTTGCTGTGCCATTGAATTTAGGGGTGGATAATGCAATTGATATTGTGGGTACAGGTGGTGACGGAAAAGACACTTTTAATATTTCAACCCTTGCTTGTTTTATTGTAGCAGGTGCAGGTCATCCAGTTATTAAGCATGGTAATTATGGAGCATCTAGTGTTAGTGGATCTTCTAATGTGATGGAGCAATTAGGCTATCAATTTAAAAATGATCCTGCTGCATTGAGTCATGAAGTAAAAACAGCAGGCATTTGTTTTCTACATGCCCCATTATTTCACCCAGCTTTAAAAACAGTAGGTCCTATCCGAAGAAATATGGGGGTAAGAACCTTTTTTAATATGCTTGGTCCAATTGTGAATCCTGCTCAACCTGCTTTTCAATTAATTGGCGTGTATAATTTGGAGATGGCAAGAATTTACAATTACGCGATGCAATCTTTAGGAAAAGCCTTTACACTGATCCATAGTTTGGATGGGTATGATGAAATTTCTTTAACCACCGATACTAAAATCATTACCAATAAAGGTGAATTTATAATGACCCCTTACCAATTAGGTAAAAGAAAAGTATTTGCGGAAGAATTGCATGGAGGTGCTACCGTCGAAGCTGCCGCTGATTTATTTAAGAAGATCATCGAAGGCAAAGGAACTTGGTCACAAAACGCAGTGGTCCTTGCGAACGCAGCGATGGCGTTACAGGTAACTGGACAATACGAAAATTATGAAACAGCCTTCCAAGCTGCAGTGAAGAGTTTAGAATCTGGCGCTGCTTATCAATCTCTACAAACTTTAATTCGTTTACAAAAATGAGTACCAATATTTTAGCGACGATTGTCCAACATAAATTGATTGAAGTAGCCGAAAGAAAAAAGCAAGTTCAAGTGACTACATTAGAGGCGATGCCTTTATTTGCTGCGCCTGCTTATTCATTGAAATCAAATTTATTGAATCCAGCACTAACAGGAATCATCGCTGAGTTTAAAAGACAATCTCCTTCTAAAGGTATAATCAATGATAAAGCCTCTGTTGCCACGGTAACGAATGCGTATACAAAATTTGGTGCAGCTGGAATTTCAGTCTTAACGGATACACAATTTTTTGGCGGTAAGCTAGAAGACTTGACTGTGGCAGTGGATAATCCAATCCCGGTTTTAAGGAAAGAATTTATTGTCGATGAATTTCAGCTATTAGAGGCAAAAGCTTATGGCGCCTCGGTTATTTTATTAATTGCAGCCTGTTTAACACCAGCCGAAACAAAATCATTGGCTTTGTTTGCAAAAAGTATTGGATTGGAAGTGTTATTAGAAATACACGATGCAACTGAATTAGTTCATATTACGGACGCGGTTGATTTTGTGGGCATCAATAATCGAAGCTTAAAATCCTTTGAGGTAAATATTGAACATAGTTTGCAATTGAAAGATCAGTTGCCAAAAGATAAATTAGCGATTGCGGAAAGTGGCATATATAGTGTAGACACTTTTAAATTATTAAAGCAAGAAGGGTTTCATGGATTTTTAATGGGTGAGTATTTTATGAAAGAAGCCAATCCTGCTGCCGCATTTGAAACATTTGTAAAAACCATTCAATCCAATGACCATGCAATTTAAAGTTTGTGGCATCACTGATATGGAGCAGGCATATGCTTTGGACCTACTGGGCGTTCAATACATTGGGTTTATATTTTATCCAGCTTCTAAACGTTATGCCCTAAAAGATAGGAGCCTAGAGGAGCTTTCCATGTTCAAGCCAAGCCAGGCAAAAAAAGTAGGCGTATTTGTTGATATGCCTTTAGACGAATTGTTGTCGATTGTACAAG
>JBILQZ010000132.1:0-4655 GCA_044372935.1 Sediminibacterium sp.
ATTCTCTATCATATGATGAGTGGTATGGGCAGGGTTTTTACTTATGAAAATCAAGCACCCAATCCCACCATTCCCAATCCTGATTATGCATGGAGAAAATTAAAAGCCGAAGACAATAAATTTCATTTTATGGTAGAAAATGACTTTGCGACCAATGGCAGCGATGGTATGCTGATGATTCAAAATACACGATGGAGTCTGAACACCGAATGGCGACTTGGCTATCACGATATGCACGGCTACGAGGCAGAGATGCACTTGGGTCGATATCTCGGCAGAATGCAATGGTTGATGCCTTTCATAGGCTTTGATGCTCGATATCGAAAAGTAGATATCAATGATATTGAAGAAAATATTTTTGGACAGCAAAGCACCAAAGACAAACGAATGGTAGGCAGTCTTGGATTTGAATCTACCTTGCCTATGATGGTCAAATTTCAAGCAGAAGTATTTACCGATTATAAATTCAGATGTCAATTGATGCGAGAAGATATACCTATAGCCAAGCGAATTCGTGGAGGATTTATGCTCAATACCGACAAAGAATATATGATCGAACTAAAATACATTCCCAATAAAAATATGGGTATCAGAACGCACTACGATAGCGATATGGGCATAGGGTTTGGATTGAGTTTAAATTATTAGAATTTTCAATACATTTTATTCAAAATATCCTCTCATATTTTGCGTTTTAATTCTGACAATATTGTCATTTAACGAATTAAAATTCATATCATTATGAGCTCACACACAGAAACAGGTCACGCTAAAAATGTCGCCTACTTCCACGACCTAATCGCCTACTGCATTGGTTATGGTGGAAACTACAATCCCTCAAGACCCGACCTCAGAGTCGGAGACCTACAGACACTCGAAACGATTGCCCTTGCTACCCTTGCCGATGTCCTCGCCAAGAAAACTGCTTTTAACAATACCGTCAATCTTCGTATGGATGCCTTCCGAGGTATCAAAGCCCTCGCTACTCGTATTATCAATGCTCTGCAAGCTACCTCTGCCACCAACGAACTCGTCAAAGATGCCAAAACCTACAATAAGAAATTGCAAGGAGTTCGAGCAGGCAAGATAGAAACACCCATTGACCCCAATGCACCAGTTCCAGTTCATATAAGTGTCAGTCAGCAGTCCTATGACCAATTGATACAGCACATTTCAGGCTTAATCGAAGTTGTCCAATCCGAACCGAGCTATGCACCCAATGAAGCCGACTTACAAGTTCCTAATTTGATTGCTTACAGAGATGATTTAGTTATCAAAAACAATGATGTATCGACCTTTCACACCGATGTCAGCAATTCGAGAATCAATAGAGACCAAATTTTGTACAGAGACCCTACAGGCTTGATTTTTATCGCCCAAGATGTCAAAATGTACATTAAATCTGTTTTCGGTGCCTCTAGCGACCAATATCGCCAAGTCAAAGGCATTCCATTCAGATTAATCAAAAAATAACTGAATGACTAAATCCAAAATTCAAGTTTTAAAGTTCGTGCCAACCAGTTTAAGGTTTGTGTCTTCACAAACCTTTTTTTTTGCCCCTACTCAAAACTACATTCTCCTTACTTCAACTATATATCTCCTAAATGCAAAGATAAAACTCACTACTCTAACTATAAAACTCCTAACTGCAAGTATATATCTCTTAACTGTAAAGTAATATCTCTTAACTGCAAGTATAAAACTGCTAACTGCAAAGTAAATTCTCGCTACTGCAAGTATATATCTTCTAACTGTAAAGTAAATTCTTCTAACTGCAAGTATAGTTCTCCTTACTGCAAAGTACATTCTCCTTACTGCAAAAATAAAGACCACAGCCAAAGGTCAAAAACCACCCAGCGAAAGAAAGTTTCGACCAAAAAAAAGAAAAAATTACTTACTACAAAACTAAAACATTCGTCCAACAATTAACCGACCGAACCGATAACTGACAGTTTTCTAAAAAGGCGGGTGCGTGCTTTCGAGCAAGATTTATTTTAATGCGATTATGAGTTGTTTTGATTTATATTTGTGCTTGAGCGCCGCCTCTTCAGAAAGCTGCCGGGGCGTTAGCAGTAAGCTTAAACCGACAATCCGTAAAAAGAATACAAAGAACCCGAATTTGTATTATCTGACAGATGAACTAAATTGACAACTTTGCACCTTAATTTTAAATTCATAAAAAAATGAACAAGACAATTTTAATTACAGGTGCAAGCAGTGGTATAGGAAAAGAAACTGCAAAATTATTTCAGTCAAAGGGTTGGAATGTAATCGCTACGATGCGAAATCCAGAAAACGAAACAGAATTAAGTCAATTAGACAATGTTTTAGTTGCCAGACTTGATGTTTTAGATGTGGATTCTATTCAAAAAGCATTTAAGGACGGAATTCAAAAATTTGGAAATGTTGACGTATTGCTTAATAATGCAGGTTATGGTGCTTATGGACCATTAGAAGCATTTAGCAGGGACAAAATTTTACGCCAATTCAACACTAATGTTATTGGGCTTTTAGATGTTACCCAAACCGTTTTACCACATTTTAGACAAAACAAAAAGGGAATAATTATCAACATTTCGTCTATTGGTGGCAAAATGACTTTTCCATTAGGTTCGTTGTATCACGGGACAAAATTTGCAGTTGAAGGTATTTCCGAATCACTCAACTATGAAGTAGAGCAATTTGGTGGACAAGTAAAAATTGTAGAACCAGGTATGATAGCGACTGATTTTGCAGGCAGGTCATTCGATTTCAGCAATGATGAAAATATGTCTGAATACCAAAACATTGTAGGTGCATTGATGACAGCAATGCCTACAATGGCACAAAATGCGTCACCTGCAAGTATTGTTGCAGAAGTAATTTTTGAAGCGGCTACTGATGGCAAAAACCAATTGCGATATACAGCCGGTGAAGATGCAAAAATGCTTATTGCAAACCGTCAACAATATGATGACGCTACATTTATAGGTGGTATTAAATCACAATTTGGACTGTAAAACATTGTAAATATGAATCCTGTTGTAAAATATTTTAATGGAGAAAAAGCCGAAAGCTATATTTTCATACTAATAGGAGTCATTGCTTTGGCAATGGCTCTCTATTTCATTTTTGCTTTGAAAACCTCTTTTTGGAAAGGTGTTGCCATACCTTTTATTATTGTTGCTTTATTAGAGTTTATAGTCGGTTATACCATAGTTATCAGAAGCCCAAAAGACATTGCACGTGTTGAAACTTTTATTCAAAAAGAATCCCAAAGTGTAAAAACAATTGAAATTCCTCGAATGGAAAAAGTATTGAGCAATTTTGTGATTTATAGATATGTAGAAATTGCATTAATCATTTTAGGCATTGTATTGATGTATAGTTCTATGAATGACACATTTTGGAGAGGAATTGGACTTGGTTTATTTATCCAAGCCAGTATTGTTTTGTGTTTAGATTTTTTTGCTGAAAGACGAGGGCATATTTATATTGTATATTTACAAGAATTAGTTGAAAAAATATGAGCGAAATAATACAACTTCAAAGCATTGCCGACTTACATAAATTATTTAATTTAGGGAATAGTCAACACCCATTAGTGGCTGTTTTGGATTTTAGTAAAGTTACTGAGCAAGTAGAGCAGAATTCTAAAATCACGACCGACTTCTATTCTATTATGTTCAAGAACTATTGCAAGAACCATATTAAATATGGTAGAAAAACCATAGATTTTCAAGACGGAAACCTCATTTGTATAGCACCCAATCAAACAATTGAAATAGACAATGAAATAGAAGAAAGAGAAGATAAAATGGGTTGGGGTTTGTTTTTTCACCCTGATTTAATTCGTTCTACAACACTAAATCAAAAAATTAAAGAATATAGTTTTTTTCAATACGAAGTTTCAGAAGCCCTTCATTTATCAGACAAAGAAAAGAATATTTTATTGGAATGTGTTCAAAAAATCCAAACCGAACTACAAGAAAATATTGATGTGCATAGCCAATACATAATTGTTTCAACGATAGAATTATTATTAAACTATTGTTCAAGATTTTATGGCAGACAATTGATAACAAGAAGCCAAAGCAACAAGTCTATAATATCGCAAATAGAAAACCTATTAACTCAATATTTTGCTGACAACAAAATAAATGAACAAGGCTTACCAACTGTAAAATATTTAGCAAATAAAGTTCATTTATCACCAAGCTATTTGAGTGATTTACTAAAAAAAGAAACGGGTAAAAACGCACAAGAACATATTCATTTCTATCTTATTGAGGAAGCAAAGAATTTACTTTTGAATTCAGAAAAGAACATTAATGAAATTGCCTTTGATTTAGGATTTGAATATCCGCAATACTTTAATAAACTATTCAAGAAAAAAACAGGTAAAACACCAATGGAATATAGGAACTTGAATTAATAAAGCCTACTGCTAACAGGGGTTTTGCAAAAGCTGGGCTTCAGTGCTAAATTGAACATTTGTGCTTCTATTTGGCATTTGTACTAACCTGAACATTTGTACTTCTAAACCCAGCCTTCGCAAAGCCCCAAAACGTTAGCAGCAAGCATTGAACGCCAGTTAGAAAAGGCATACAATCAATTGAAAACTAGGACAATAATTTGTATTAAAAAAATGAACGTATGATGAACAATACTGAAAC
>JBILQZ010000021.1:0-17177 GCA_044372935.1 Sediminibacterium sp.
CCCTTGGTGGTATTTCTGACAAACATATTCCTTAACCAACCCTGATGTTGTTTGATATTATAAAAAGGCATCTGATGCTCTAAAGCAAATTGAACAACCGCCTTACGCATTAAATTCGTTGGCTCTTCTTGTAAATAACAGGTATCAATAGGTACTATTTTTTCAAAAAATCCTCTTGCATGAAAACCGCCGTCACCAGGGCTTTTAACAGGTTCTTCTCCGCTGGCTTTCATGGCTCTAAAATCCTCAAAAGACATATAAATTTCTGTCGCAAAAGTATATTCTACTTTATTTCTATACCCCTCTGTTTGTTTTGCACCTAAAATCGCAGGAATGGGTGGCAAAGGAATTTTTGCAATCCTTGTTAAATTGTCCACCACCTGTTGTTGTTTGTAAATTAACTGTTGTGCATAAGGTAGCATCTGCCATTGACATCCACCACAAACACCAAAGTGACTACAAAAAGGTTTCACCCTATTTTCGGAATAGCTATGGAATTTTTTGGCAAAGCCTTCTGCCCAATCGGTTTTGTTTTTTTGTAACTGTATGTCTACAAGGTCTCCTGGCACTGCACCTTCTACAAAAATGACTTTTCCATCTACTCTTGCTAAGGACTTGCCTTCTGCGGCATAATCCTCAATCAGGACCTTTTCTAAAATTATGGCTGGTTTTGACTTTCTCACGTAAACAAAGGTACAATCCAGCTACTAGATTATGCGTTTCCTAGTACTTAAATTAACGCTAAATCTGTTTTTTATTTTTTACATTTACATGCTTAATTTATCCCTTAAGCTTTTGATCTATGTGGTATAAAATTTTTACTTTCTGCGTTCTTGGCATATTAGTTTTTTTTGCTCCTAGCGCTAGTGCACAAGCAAAGAAAATACCGGCTTCTTTAGGACGCAATATTGAAATCACCTTAAAGCCTTATAAAAACACCAAAATATACCTAGGTACCAACTATGGTCAAGGAAGGGTGCTTGCAGATTCCGCCATGTTAAATGAAGCAAGCGTAGGTTATTTTAAAGGAAAGGAAAAATTAACACCGGGAATCTATTTTATTGTTTCTCCTACATACAGTATCCTTTTTGAATTCTTAGTGGACGAGGGACAACGATTTAAAATTATTGCAGACACCTTAAACCTTTCAAACTATACAATAATTGGCTCTAAAGAAAATGATATCTATAGTAGCTACTCCAAAAAAATGAACCAGCTTGGCGGAGAACGCAATCAATTAGAGCAAGCTTATGCAAGAGCTACCACAGCAATAGATTCTGCAAATACCAAAGCTGCATTGATAAAGATGGAGGGTATGTTTAAACAAGAAAGACAAAATATTATTACTACGGCACCCAATTCCATGATGCGCTTTTTCTTAGATGTCTTACAGAGACCAGAAATACCAGCCATCCCTATTGTCAATGGTAAAGCAGATTCTGCTTATCCATTCTATTACATGAAAGAACATTTTTGGGACAATGTAGTATTCAATGACAACCGTTTAATTCGAACCCCTTTCTTTGAAGCTAAGCTAGATGAGTATTTTAATAATTATGTGTCGCAGTCGCCTGATTCAATCATTGATGAAGTACAATACATGTTAACCGTAGCAAAAACCGGAAAAGAAATTTATCCTTTTTTGCTTTTTAAATTTACCAACAAATACATTAGTCCTCAATATATGGGACAGGACAAAGTGTTTTTACATATTTTTCAAAACTTTTTTAGCAAAGGAGATACCGTCTTGTTAAATGAAGCATCAAAAAAAGCGATTACAGAAAGAGCCTATAGTATTATGGCTAATATCATTGGCAATCCCGCGCCTGCCTTGAATTTGAGCACGATGGATAACAATACATTTTCTTTATACAACCTATCCTCCAAATATACATTCCTCGCTTTTTGGGACCCAACCTGTGGACATTGTAAAGAAGAAATGCCAAGGGTAGATTCTTTTTATACAAAAAACTGGAAACAACTGGGTGTTCAAGTGGTTGGCGTAAATACAAATTTTAATGAAGTAGCTGCCTGGAAAAATTTTGTAAAAGACCAAAGTTTTGACAAGAATTGGGTGCATGCTTATCAAACAGAAGCTGCGTTTAATGCAGAAATTAAAGCGGGAACGCCTACTACAATTAGACAGTTGTATGATGTATTTAAAACACCGACTTTTTATTTATTAGATAAGGATAAAAAAATCATTGCAAAGAATTTATCGATAGATCAATTCCATGATTTCTTAATCTCTCAGCAAAATAAATAATAGATTCAATTAAAACACTGCAGAAACAACGTCTCTGATTACTTTGGGCTTACCCAAAGTGTAGTAATGCAATACAGGCACGCCTGCTGCTTTTAATTCTTTACTTTGTTGGATCAACCACTCTGTTCCTACTTGCTCACATTCTGCATCGGTTTTGCATTTGTTGATCGCATTTGAAAGTTCAGTTGGAATGTCTACATGGAATATTCTTGGAAGAATCGTTAATTGCTTCTTATTGGTGATTGGCTTTAAGCCTGGAATGATTGGCACTGTAATACCCATATCACGACAAGCTTTCACATAATCCAAAAACTTTTGGTTGTTGAAAAACATTTGAGTCATGATATAGTCTGCACCTGCATCTACTTTCTCTTTGGTCTTTTGTAAATCGATTTCAAAATTAGGAGACTCAAAATGTTTTTCTGGATAGCCTGCAACACCCATACAAAAATCGGTCTTGCCACCATTTAAAATGTCTTCGTCTAAATAAATCCCTTGATTCAGTTGACCTACTTGTTTCAATAAGTCAATCGCATATTTATTGCCTCCTGGTTCTGGTTCAAAGCTAGACTCATTCTTAGCAGCATCACCTCTTAAGATCAATGCATTGTCTATGCCTAAAAATTGTAGATCAATTAATGCATCTTCGGTCTCACGCTTCGTAAATCCACCACAAATAATATGCGGTACCGCATCAATATTATAGTGGTTCATGATCGCAGCACAAATACCCACCGTACCTGGGCGCTTACGCACGTCTACTTTTTCGAAAGTACCATCTGTTTTTTTCTTAAACATGGTTTCGCTACGATGGTAGGTCACATTGATCCAAGAAGGCTTAAATTCCATCAATGGATCTAAATGATCGTATATAGAAGTAATGGTTTTACCTTTTAAGGGTGGTAAAATCTCAAATGAAACTAAAGTGTCGGTTGCTTTCGCTAAATGTTCAGTTACGTGCATAGAATGCAAAAATAGTTAATATTATTTGACTAGGTTCAAATAGGCTTTTTTACCCTTATTTTTGTACAAATAATAACCGTGATACTTACCATTCATACCGATAAGCTGATTAAACAATACAAGGGCCGCAAGGTGGTTGACCAGGTTAGCGTATCTGTAAGTCAAGGAGAGATTGTAGGATTATTAGGACCTAACGGAGCGGGTAAAACCACCACTTTTTATATGGTGGTGGGATTGATTGCACCAGATGAGGGTCGTGTGTTTTTAAACGAAGAAGATATTACCCATTTGCCTATGTACAAACGTGCACAGATGGGTTTGGGTTATTTACCTCAGGAAGCGAGTGTGTTTAGAAAGTTATCTGTTGCAGATAATATCATGGCTATTTTGGAAATGACCAAATTGACAAAAGGAGAACGTTTGCATAAAATGGAAACCCTTTTGGATGAATTTAATTTACAGAAAGTAAGAAATAATAACGGAGATAGTTTAAGTGGAGGAGAGCGCAGAAGAACAGAAATCGCAAGGGCATTAGCGGTAGATCCTAAATTTATTTTATTAGACGAACCCTTTGCTGGCGTGGATCCTATCGCAGTAGAAGACATTCAATCTGTAGTAGCAAGGTTAAAATTAAAAGACATTGGCATCTTAATAACCGATCATAATGTGAATGAAACATTGTCTATCTGTGATCGCGCTTATTTATTGATAGAAGGAAAAATATTTAAACATGGTACTGCCGAAGAATTAGCAGAAGATGAACATGTAAGACGTTTGTACCTGGGGACCAACTTTGAATTAAAGCGCAAGGATTGGATCATCGAAATGGGACAAAAATAGCCTATGAAAATCTTTAGCCCTGCTTTATCAAGATTGGCAAGATTGCGCTATTGGCAAATTGAAAGCTGGATGAATAATCCAATCGCGGCTCAACGCGAAGTATTGCAGGACCTAATCACCCATGGTCAGTACACACAGATTGGCAGAAAGTACCAGTTTAGCAACCTCTTTACCATTAGAAAATTCAAAGAAACGGTACCCATTCATTCTTACGAAGACCTTAAGCCTTATATCGATCCAACCTTAAAAGGCGAAAACGCGGTTTTATGGAATACGCCTGTTGAATGGTTTGCAAAGAGCAGCGGGACCACCAGTGATAAAAGTAAGTTTATCCCATTAAGTAAAGAAAGCATTGAGGACAATCATTTTCAAGGCTCTAAAGATGTGTTGACTATTTATTATCATGCGTTTCCAGATAGTGACTTATTAACCGGCAAGGGCCTGGTGATTGGAGGAAGCCATCAAGTACATCCAATACAAGAAGGCATTCAATATGGAGACCTAAGTGCAGTTTTGCTTCAGAATGCACCCATTTGGTCGGGCTTAATTCGAGTGCCAGAATTATCCATTGCATTGATGGACGAATGGGAATCTAAAATAGAAATGCTTGCACAAAGCACGATACAAGAGCCGGTGACCTCTATTGCGGGTGTCCCTACATGGACCTTAGTTTTATTAAAAAGAATTTTAGAAATTACAGGTAAGCAAACCATCAAAGAAGTTTGGCCAGATTTTGAATTGTACATTCATGGAGGGGTGTCTTTTACGCCTTATAGAGAACAGTTTAAAAAAATAATTGGCGGTGACTGTAATTATATTGAGATATACAATGCAAGTGAAGGATTTTTTGCAGCGCAAGATAGATTAGATGAAGAAGGCATGTTGCTTTTTTTAGACCATGGTATTTTTTATGAATTCATGCCGATTGAAGAATACGGAAAAGAAAATCCAAAAACGATTGGATTAGATAAAGTTGAGTTAGGAAAAAACTATGCCATTATTATTAGTACCAACGGAGGATTATGGCGCTATTTAGTGGGTGACACTGTACAATTTGTAACGCTAGAACCTTGCCGTATCAAGGTGAGCGGAAGACTAAAACAATACATCAACGCTTTTGGAGAAGAGGTAATTGCAGACAATAGTGACAAAGCGATCAGTGAAGCCTGTGCTAGTTTTAAGGTAGTGATGAAAGAATATACTGCAGCTCCTATCTATATGTCAGACAAAGGCGCGGGCGCTCATGAGTGGTTGATTGAATTTGAAGAAGCACCATCCGACATGCAAGCATTTACAATAGCATTAGACAAAAATTTGCAGGCAGCTAATAGTGATTACGAAGCAAAAAGACATAAAGACATTGCATTGGGTTTACCACAAATTACTGCAGTTAAAAAAGATTGTTTTCACGAGTGGTTAAAAAGAAAAGGTAAATTAGGGGGACAACATAAAGTACCTCGCTTATCGAATGAGCGTAAATATGTAGAAGAAATAAAATTGATTCACCAAGAAGGGTAGAAGCATACTTAAAATAAATTCAAATGACAGATGCGTTAGGATGGGTGGCCACTGCGGCGGTAGTTGGTTCTTTTGCAATACAAGATGTAAGAAAATTACGCATAGCCAACACTATGGGTAGTTTGTTATGGATTGCGTATGGTTTTTTAAAACAGGATAATCCTGTTATATTTGTAAATATTAGCATTGTTTTAATGCATACTTATTGGTTTATTAAAAACAGAAAGTAATGAAATTATTAGCAGGAAAAGTAGCTATTGTAACGGGCGCAGCTAGAGGTATTGGTGCGGCCATCGCTTTAAAATTAGCAGAGCAAGGTGCACATATTGCCTTCACTTATGTAAGTGATAGCAGTGCAGAAAAAGCAAATCAATTGGTAGCAGCAATAGAAAAATTAGGCGTGAAAGCAAAAGCATATCAAGCCAATGCGGGTGATTTTGCCGCTTGTGAAACTTTTGTCAATGATGTGGTGGCTAGTTTTGGCACCGTAGATATATGCGTGAACAATGCGGGTATCTCTAAAGACAATTTACTATTGCGTATGACGCCGGAACAATGGGATGATGTGATGGAAACAAATTTGAAGAGCGTTTTCAATATGACCAAGCAAGTGATTCGTCCAATGATGAAAGCGCGTAAAGGTAGCATTATCAATATGAGTTCTATCATTGGTATTCGCGGTAACGCTGGCCAAAGCAGTTATGCGGCTAGTAAAGCTGGTATCATTGGATTCACTAAATCAATTGCAGCCGAAGTAGGTAGCCGTAACATTCGTTGTAATGCCATTGCACCTGGATTTATCGAAACAGATATGACGCATTATTTAAATGAAGGGGAAGCTGGAAAAGCTTTCTTGGATAAAATACCTTTAGGTCGTTTTGGTAAGGCAGAAGAAATTGCAGACACCACTTTGTTCTTAGCTAGTGATTTGAGTAGCTATATCACAGGACAAGTAATTAGTGCTTGCGGAGGATTAAATATTTAAGTAGAACAACTGTTCAATAAACGCATAAAAAAAGGAGCAATAAATATTGCTCCTTTTTTTATTGACCCGGTTGGTGTTATTAGATTCTATTGTCAATTTCTGCTTTTAAATCGGCATAGATTGATTCAACTGTACCTTCTCCCTGTACAGACACTACTTTATTAAATTGTTTGTAGTAAGTAGCCACTGCTGTGGTCTTGTCATGGTATTCTTGAATTCTTGCGCGAATGATGGTTTCATTGGTATCATCGCTTCTACCAGATGTTAAACCTCTGCCTAATAATCTTTTTACTAATTCTTCTTCACTTACTTCCAATGCAAGCACGACATTGATTTCGTTGGACTTCTTTTCCAATAAAGCATCTAAAGCAACACATTGTGCAGTCGTTCTTGGAAAACCATCAAACAAAAAGCCTTTGGCTTCTGGATGTGCGTTCATGAAATTATCTACCATACCAATGACTACTTCGTCTGGAACAAGTTGTCCCTGATCCATTAATCTTTTTGCTTCCATACCCAAGGTTGTTTGATCAGCAATCTCACTGCGCAATAAATTGCCCGTTGATAAGTGCTGCAAACCATAGGCGGCGATAATGTTTTCACTTTGCGTGCCTTTACCGCTTCCTGGAGGACCAAATAAAATTAAATTGAACATGGGATATGGTTGATAGGATACAAAGATAACAAACTCGGGTTATTTTTTTAACTCGATCTTGTATTTTACTCAACAAATTATCTGAATACTTGTTAGTATTTTTATATAGAAATCTACACCATGTATAAAATACTTTGTTTTTGCCTTTTGATCAGCCAAACAGCTTGTGGCCAAAACGCGATAAAGCAATCCAATAAATCGAATACCATGTCTACTAAAGAAAACGCTTATTATTCTAGAACTAGTAAGGATCCTGTTGTCGTACCCGACAGTGTTTGGAAGCAAATTTTAAGTCCAGAAGTATATGCGATTGCTAGGCAAAAGGGGACCGAGCGCCCTTTTACCAGTGCCTATGAAACCTCTAAGGCCATTGGCACTTATTACTGTAAAGCATGTGGCAATCCTTTATTCAAAAGTGATACCAAATTTGATAGTGGATGTGGTTGGCCTAGTTTTTATGAACCCGTTGCCAAACAATCTATTATTTACACACCAGATAACACCCATGGTATGGTGAGAACCGAAGTTCAATGTGGCAAATGTAAAGCACATTTGGGCCATGTTTTTGAAGACGGTCCACCACCAACGGGATTACGTTATTGTATCAATGGCGTAATTCTTGATTTTGATGCAAAGTAATTATTCGTGTGCCTCCTCTGATTGCTCGTTCGCGACCACCGATGGCACATTGATTAATTGACCATAAAACAATGCATTTAAGAAAAGTTTATTGGTGCCATACCATGCCCCTCTAAAATTAGGCTCATCTGCAAATAAGACCACTCTACCTAGGCCTTCTTGACCAATCAATATGGAAGGGTTATTGCGCATCTTCTTTAAAGTAGTTGGATGTACATAGCCTCCTACCACTGGTTCGTCTAAATATTGTGCAACAGTATTATAGGGGTTGGTGCTTTTTTGAAAAAAAGTTAACCCGTTTTTATACACTGACACTTTTCTATTAGTATATCCATATCCGATTGGATGAGTTGTATCCAGGTCTACTTTAAATATAGAGCCTCCCAATACTTTTGCACCTTCAATTTCTACGGCCCTATCATAATTTTGTCTAGCAGAGCTAAATACACTGTCAATGATTAATTTATGTTTTGTCAGGCCATTTTTAATTGCCCATTCTGCTCCGGTTTTTATCGTAATTAAAGTGTTCCCATTTTGCACCCATGCTTTAATTTTATCTACACTTGTTTTATCTAATAACGCATAATTTCCAGAAACCATAATCATGGTGTTGTACCTATTCAAATCAATTCTTGAGAAGGTTAAGATATCAGCTTTGGTGATTGGCATACTTAATCTTTGATCTAGCAAATGCCAAACTTCTCCCGCTTCTGGCGCAGCAACACCATTACCAATGATCATCAATACCTCTGGCTTTTTTAATGTTTTTACGTAATTACTACCCAAGTCAATTCCTGATTGACTATACCCCGTTGATACAGATTGAACTGCTAAACGCGCATCTGTACTTGCTTTAGCTATTAGCTCATATAATTTATTGGCATCCACATTTTGTTGTTGCACGGAAATCACAATTGTTCCATACCCAAACTTTTTTGAAACACCATTTGATAAAATACCAAATGGTCTTGTTGCAGTTTGTACAATTACACCTTGTTTTTGAAGATCAAAAATGAACTTATGAATATTATAATCTGTATTGCTTACGATATAGGCATAGTTGCTTTTTTCTACCATAGGCAGATTGGAAGATATTGGTGCAACCAGCTTAGCGCCCGGCGTAAATGCAGCTTTAACTTCTGAATAAGGTAAATTAAAAGCTTGTATTAAACTCCATGTAGAAGCATCGTAAAAAGAACTGTCTTTATATGGAATATCTTTTTCAAAAATAGTTCTTACCATTACGTAATTATCCTGATCAACTGGTACATAATAATTTTTACTATTAGGCACTTCATAGATGTCTATTTTATGTGTTTGTAACAAATCTACAAAAGCATTGGTTCTGTTATGATCGGCTGCATCGCCAAAAACATAACCCTTTACCAAGGCTTCTTGTGCTTGTTTTTTTCCAACTTCATAAAATGTTTTTCTCAGCTCTAGTAAGCTATTTTTTTCTGCCAAAGAAGCTCTAATGGTAGCAAGCGAGGCAGTAAACTGATTGCGTATTGTAAATGCAAAAGTGATAGGAATGGTAGTTGTTTCTTGTATATGACCTCTACTGCTTCCTTGCTCAAATAAAAAGCCAGCACCTCCATAAAAATTAATATAACTACTTCCGTAGCCCGGATATAGTTTATCAAAAGCCTCTTTCGTAAAATACATAGATCCTAATTGGTCTGCCGCTTTTGTAAAATACGTGCCAAATTTTGGATAGATGTTTTTATATAAATAGTTAGGCACAACAGGATTGTTGCTTGCCTCTTCTCCTGGATCAAAATAAAAAGTAGAATTGGTACCCATTTCATGGTGGTCGGTTTGAACATAAGGTCTCCACTTATGAAAGAATTGTATTCTGTTTCTAGTTTCTGGGAAAGTAGCCATATACCAGTCTCTATTTAAATCAAACCAATAGTGATTGAATCTTCCGCCAGGCCAAATTTCATTATGCTCTCTGTCATTCGGATCGGCTACCGGAGGAAAACCTTTATGCATATTAGCCCAGCTAGTATGTCTGTCCCTGCCATCTGGATTGATATTTGGATCCATTGTTACCACCATCTTATTCAACCACTCTTTTGTTTCCTCAGATTCAGATGCAGTTAAATAATAAGCTGTTAACATTGCTGCCTCACTAGAAGAAGGTTCGTTGCCGTGTACATTATAGGCCAAATGAATGACTAATGGAATATTTTGTGTTGCGCCTGTTTTTTGACCAGCAAGGTGTTGCGCGCGAATCGTTTCAATTTGTTGATGATTTGAAGGGGCCGTAAATACCGCCGTTATTTGTGCACGATGCTCAAATGTTTCACCAATAATTTCACTACTAACACGATCAGACAGCTGATCTAATAACTTTATATATTCTACAATTCTTTCGTGTCTTGTATGTTGTTCACCTATACTGTACCCTAAAAATTGCGCAGGTGTTGGTATCGCTGCGTTGAATTTACCCGTGTTTGGATAAAAATAATTTTCTTGTGCGTTAAGGTTTATGGAAAACATAAACACAAGAACTACTGCGTATAATTTTTTCATATGGTTAAATTAATGGTATAAAATTTGTTTTTCTTTTTTTATTAAAATAATAAATAGCATAAAAGGTAATTAATAAGCCCACAAAAGACAAGAGCATCACACTTTGTGCAAAGAACGCCGTCCACTCTACCTGAAGGGTCATGCCCTCTTTAACCAACATCACAGAAACACTACCCACATAACCAATGGCGTCAGCTAAATAAATAAAAAATCCTGCATTGCCTTTAATTGAAAACGCGGCAATCAAACGATCAAAATAGATGGAGTTAAAAGGTATATACACTAGGTATAAACCAAGACCAACCAATAACATCCACCAAAAAGGATCCAATAATTGTTGTGTGAAAAAATAAGTAGATAAACCCGCTACCACAAAGCCAATTAAAATAAATACATGGGCAATCATGAATGCCTTAAAACTATTTTTAACTGCGACAACCGCTCCTATTAAGATTAAAATAAAGATGGTAATAGGTATTTCGGTTTCGGAAAAAGTGGATGGCTTTGCTGCATAGCCCATCTCCTTCCACATGTCTGCAGAAAAATTATCCCTGATATCTCTAAAGATGGTAGCAAATAAATAGATTGCAATAAACGCAACCACCCCTGGTAAATATTGTTTTAAAATTAATTTTCTGTCACCCGCAGTCATTGGAATTCTTTTGGCCCTTAGTGCTTCGTCTTCCGCAGAAGGTGCGGGTACTTTTTCTAATCCCCATACGCATAACATAAGCGGCAGTGCAAACACAAGGCCTGTACAAAATGGCACCCAGGTTTCCGCCACCTTAAAATCCTGCATCAACCATGCGCCCACCGACTTCACCCATCCTGCCGAAAAAATAAAACTCACCGCCAATGCTGCCCCTATAAAATCGGTGCTCCTCCTGCCTTCTACATAAGAAAAAACTACCCCCCATAACATACCCAATGGAAAACCATTGATAAATAAAAACAAAATGCTGTAGGGTGCTGGCACCAGCGCAAATAAAAGCCATGCTGCCCATGCAATGCCGGTTAATAAAAAAATGATTTTATATCGATCCTTTTTTTCTAGACCAGAGATAAATTTAATGCCATAAAATTTAGCCATTAAATAGCCCAACATTTGACTGATCACCATTGCTGTCTTAAAAGCAATTGGTCCAAATGTCATCCCCTCAAAAGTGCAAACTGTAAATGATTTTCTGAAACCAAAAATAAAAACATAAGTGCCGAATGAAACTAGCGCCGCATAAAGTGCAACCGATTTCTCTTTTGTAATAAATGACATGCCTTTACTTTTAATGAAAACAATTGGTTTCAATCGTCCTCTTAAAGATAGGGTAATTCAATTAATTTTTATGGTAAGCAAAAACAAAAGGCTTCTCTGGGTTTTCCTTCAAGATGCGCTTTACTAGGTGAGGTTTTTGAATGATCTTTCTTTTATTCAGGTCCATCACTTCGATGTTCTGATAAAATTGCTCCACCTGTTCGATTTGAAATAACATCGCATGAATTTCCAACAACAATATCAATTGCTTCTGTTTTTTTAAAACATCATTGTTTGCAAGATAAATGTGGCTTCTTAACATGGATACAAAACTACAATTTTTTACAACTATATTTGAATAAGATTTATTTATACATGCAACAAAAATCGGTACTCATCGCGCCCCTTGATTGGGGACTTGGTCACGCAACAAGGTGCATCCCTATTATTGCTGCATTAGACGCGTTGGGCTACCGTGTAACCATTGCTACAGATGGGCCACACGAAGTTATTTTGAGAGAAGCCTTTCCTACATTGACTTTTATGAAATTAAAGGGATATGGGATTCGTTATTCAAAAAATGCAAATGGTTTTGCTTTAAAAATGATCCTACAGATTCCTCGTATTTTGTACAACATAATAAGAGAGTTTTGGTGGTTAGCTAGCACAAATAGACAGCATGCATTTGACCTGATTATTTCGGACAATCGTTTAGGTTTTTTTCATCTACAAACCCCCTCTATTTTCATTACTCACCAGTTGAATCTACAAACCCCTTTTAAGTGGAGCACCCATCTATTACAATGGATGCAGTATACTTGGTTTGGCCTTTTTTATAAGATGGTATGGGTGCCCGATATGGAGGGATCGGATGGTCTATCCGGCCAATTAGGGAATCCTACAAAAATGCCTGCCGTCCCTGTTTGGTATATGAACATCCTATCAAGAATGGCCGACCAGGCAGCAAGCCTGCCAGTTCAAGCGGCGCCAAAGCTGCTGTTTTTGGGTATTGTTTCTGGACCCGAGCCACAAAGAGGCCTTTTTCAAGCAAGTTTATGGAAAGAGGGCAATGCACTGGGACAGGCTTTCCAAATTATTGCCGGTACAGCAAATCAACCGAATAATAAAGCTATTTCTGTTACTGGATCTTTACTGCCCCATTTGGCAGGTCCCGAATTAGCCATAGCCATTCAAAATGCAACCTATATTATTAGTAGGGGCGGTTATACAAGTTTGATGGAGTTGATTCCCTTTAAAAAGCGATTAATTTTAATTCCTACCCCCGGTCAAACAGAGCAAGAATACCTGGCGAAGCGATGGCAGGAGAAAGGTTGGGCAATTGCATTTGACCAAACCAATTTTAAGTTGGCGACCGCCTTAGAAGCTGCTGCTGATTTTAACTATCAACCCGTCCCTTTTAAAAGCTTTACAAAAGAAGCCTTGAAAGCTACCCTAAAGCAAGTAAATTTGTAATATGGCGGTGCAAAAAACTGAAGAGGGGATTTTTGAAAATTTATCCAACTATTTAATCATTGATGTTCGAAGTCCGGGAGAGTATGCGCATGCACATATGCCGAATGCTTTATCACTTCCTTTATTCACAGACGAAGAACGTGCAACAGTTGGCACAACCTATAAACAAAATAGCAGAGCAGCAGCTATAAAAATTGGTCTACCTTTTTTTGGTACCAAGATGTTAGGGATGATTGAACAAGTAGAACAATGGGTCGCTGCCTACAAAAAAACAAATGACCAACCGCCCACTATTTTAGTGCATTGCTGGAGAGGCGGTATGCGCAGTGCCGCCGTTGCTTGGTTATTAGATTTATATGGTTATCCCACCGTACAGCTTACAGGAGGCTACAAAGCTTACCGCAATTGGGTTCTAGCTCAGTTCGATAAAAAATATTCCATGAAAGTATTGGGCGGTTATACCGGCTCTGGTAAAACAGAAATTTTATTGCAATTACAAAAAAGTAAAATTCCAGTAATTGACTTAGAGGGATTAGCAAATCATAAAGGTTCTGCATTTGGCGCCTTAGGTCAAAATGAACAAACAAGTCAAGAGCAATTTGAAAATAATTTAGCGACCGCACTTTTTAATATCAGCTCCAAACATAGTTTTTTTTGGATCGAAGACGAAAGTCAAAGAATCGGAACCAATATGTTGCCGATGGCCTTTTTTAAAAACCTGCGCGATAGTATTTGTTACTTTATTGACATCCCCTTTGAATCCCGTTTGAAATTTATTGTGCAAGGTTATGGTCAGTTTTCGGCCCCTGATTTAATTGCTGCAAGTTTAAGGATTCAAAAAAGATTAGGTGGACTTGAAACAAAAAATGTAGTTAACTTTTTGGTTGAAAAAAATATCGAAGGGGCCTTTGAAATTTTATTGAAATATTACGACAAAGTATATTTAAAAAATATCGAAAACGCTGCGGTGCCCAAATTCAAAACCGAAAACATCCAGGCCACAGAAGTTAACCCAATTCATAACGCAGGTCTACTGATGCACCTTTAATATTGTACCTATGATACAACAAATTTTAGCTTGGTGGTTTTTTAAAGTGAGGGGATGGAAGACCGAAGGTGATTTTCCTTATACCTTAAAACAGTCGGTGATCATTGCCGGACCACATACCCATAATGTTGATTTCTTATTGGGTTTGGCAGTGCGTAAAAAATTGCATTTTGAATTTGTGCAATTTTTGGGCAAAAAGGAGTTGTTTAACCCAATTACGGGTTGGTTTTTTAGGCTTTTAGGGGGGCATCCGGTTAATAGAAGCAAAAAAAGCAATATGGTGGACCAGGTGGTGGCCTTATACCATAAACACGAGCGGTTTCATATTGCACTCTCTCCTGAGGGGACCAGAACAAAAGTATTTAAGTTCAGAACGGGCTTTTACCATATTGCCAAAAATGCAAAAGTGCCCATTTTAATGGTTGGTTTTGATTTTGGCAAAAGACGTGTCGTTTTTGCAGACCCGATTTTTCCGAGTGATAATGAACAAGCAGATATGCGCTTAATCGTTGACTTTTTTAAACAATTTGAGGGCTATGTTCCCGAATATGGCATTACGGATGATATCGTTTGTTAAAATGAAGTGATTTTTCAACTTTGTTTTATTCCTATGCTCTAGTTTCCTATTTTTGTTCTAGCAATAACTTGATTATTCATTTATTAAAACCGACTTAACATGAAAAGTAAAATTTTTTTAGCGCTTGCTCTTATTAGCTTAGGTGCTTTTTCTTGCGTTAGCCCTAAAAAATTACAAGAGGCAGAAGCAAAATATGGTCAATTAAATGGTGCTTATGCAGATCTTCAAAGCAAGTACCGTGATGCACAAGATGCTACTTCAAAAGCAAAAAACGATGCAGACAAAATTGCTGCAGAAAGAAAGTCTTTAGAAAAACAAGTTGCTGACTTAAATAAGCAAATTGATTTCTTAAAAGAAAACAACAACGTTGTATTGGGTCAGTTAAAAGATATGTCTGTCGTAACTGGAGCTCAAGCAGAAAGCATCAAAAAGTCTTTAGATAATATTGGTGCAAAGGATTTATATATCCAAGGCTTACAAAGTTCAATGGCTCGTAAGGATTCTATTAACATGAACTTAGTAATGAACTTAAAAGGTGTATTAGGCGACTTAAATGACGAAGACGTAAACGTTAAGGTGGACAAGGGTGTTGTCTATGTAGATATTTCTGATAAGTTATTATTTAAAAGCGGAAGCTTTAATGTAACAGATAAAGCTAAATCGGTATTAGGCAAGGTAGCTAAGGTATTGGCTGCTCAACCTTCTATTGAATTCATGGTGGAAGGCCACACTGATTCTAAGCAATTATTAGACAATGGTTCTGTGTTAGAAGACAACTGGGATTTATCTGTGAAGCGTGCAACGACAGTAGTACGTATTTTACAAGACACTTATGGTTTAGATCCTAAGCGTATGACTGCAGCAGGTAGAGGCGAATATGCACCATTGGTAGAAAACGATAGCGCTGCAAACAGAGCTAAAAACAGAAGAACAAGAATCGTGATCTTACCTCAATTAGATCAATTCTTCAAATTATTAGAAAACAAATAGTACTTATTTAATCTTTAAGAAAAATTAAAGATTGTAGTAAGCGCTTCTTATAATTTCTTAAGCGCCCTCTTTGATAGAGGGCGCTTTTATTTTATTCAATTTGTTTTCCACGAATCTAAAAATGCACTTAACTAAACGTATCTTCGCAAGATGCAACAAGCGTATTTAAATGGATTAAACGAACAGCAAAAAGAGGCCGTGCTTCATTTGAACGGACCACTGATGATTATCGCTGGTGCGGGTAGTGGAAAAACAAAAGTGTTGACCTCAAGAATTGCCCACCTCATGCACAGTGGCGTAGATTCATTTAATATTTTGGCACTAACTTTTACAAATAAGGCTGCGGCCGAAATGAAGGAGCGTGTCGAAAAAGCCCTTGGTAATACAGAAGCACGCAATTTATACATAGGTACTTTCCATAGTGTCTTTGCCCGTATCTTAAGGGCGGAAGCTGCTAAGCTTGGTTATCCTCAGAGCTTTACGATTTATGACACTGACGATTCTAGGTCTGTTTTAAAACAGGTGATCAACGATATGGGGCTAGACGACAAATTGTACAAGCCCAATGTAGTGCACAATCGCATCTCCTCTGCAAAGAATGCTTTAGTTGGACCCGCAGAATATGCGATGGATAACTTTTTAAAGCAGGAAGACGCAAGGGCCAATCGACCTCAAATTGCAGAAATTTATGCAAGCTATGTAGCACGTTGTTTTAAAAGCGGTGCGATGGATTTTGATGATCTGCTTTTTAAAATGCACGAACTATTACGTGACTTTCCAGAAGTATTGCACAAGTACCAACACAAGTTTAAATATATTTTAATTGATGAGTACCAGGATACCAATCCGGTGCAGTATCAAATTGCAAAACTACTTGCTGCAGTGCACGAAAATTTATGCGTAGTGGGTGATGATGCACAAAGTATTTATAGTTTCCGTGGCGCTACGATCGAAAATATATTACAGTTTCAAAAAGACTACGACGATGTTAAGTTGGTGAAGCTGGAACAAAACTACCGAAGTAGTAAATCCATTATCGAAGTAGCTAACTATGTAATCAAAAACAACAAGGGACAAATTCCAAAAGAACTTTGGACAGATAATGAGGAAGGAGAAAAGATCAAGCTGGTCCGCACCATGACGGACAATGATGAAGGAAAATTTGTGGCGGATAGTATCCAGGAAAATAAATTAAGAAATCATTTTTACAATAAAGATTTTGCCATTTTATACAGAACGAATGCGCAGTCAAGGTCTTTTGAGGAAAGTTTAAGAAGAACGGGTATTGCTTATAAGATCTATGGTGGGCTTAGCTTCTATCAAAGAAAGGAAGTAAAAGATTTTATTGCTTACCTACGTGTGATTGCAAATACAAAAGACGAAGAAGGATTAAAAAGAATTATCAATTATCCGGTTAGAGGGATTGGTAAAACAAC
>JBILQZ010000134.1:0-4644 GCA_044372935.1 Sediminibacterium sp.
GTAGGAGAGTTTGCAGATATAAAATTACTAGCAGATTGGTCAAAAAAAATAGGGCTAAAATTGATTCAGCTATTGCCTATCAATGATACAACTGCAACACATTCATGGAAAGATTCTTATCCCTATGCTGCCATTTCTGCATTTGCTTTACACCCGATGTATATTAGATTGGCAGGATTGATAGATGTGGGTCAAGAAAAATTAATCCAATCAGCAATAGATCAGCAAACTGCATTGAATGCATTAGATGCTGTTGACTATGACCAAGTACTTTCTGTAAAATGGACTGCTTTAAAAGCGGTCTATGTAGTCAATGGTAAAAGAGATTTAGCTACCAAAAGCTTTACTGCATTTTTTGAAGCCAATCAAGATTGGTTGGTGCCTTATAGTGCTTTTTCTTATTTAAGAGATTTACATGGAACAGTAGATTTTAATGCATGGCCTACACATGCACAATTTAAAGCTGCTGAAATTTCAAAATTAACCAATCCTGTCTCTAAGACTTATACGGAGATTGCTTTCTTTTATTATGTGCAATACCATTTGCATCTTCAATTAAAAGAAGCAACAGATTATGCGCATCAACAAGGTGTGGTATTGAAAGGGGATATTCCTATTGGTGTGTATCGATTTGGTGCAGATGCATGGCAAAATCCGAGTTTGTTCCATATGGATATGCAAGCAGGTGCGCCACCAGATGACTTTGCAATAGCAGGACAAAACTGGGGATTCCCAACGTATAACTGGGAAGTCATGGCGGCAGATGGATTTGCATGGTGGAAGTCTAGGTTTGATCAAATGAAATACTATTTTGATGCTTTTAGAATCGATCATATTTTAGGCTTCTTTAGAATTTGGAGTATCCCGATGGATGCAGTAGAGGGCATACTTGGACATTTTGTTCCAGCAATCCCAGTTACTTTAAATGAGTTTAACGCAAAAGGTATTGCCTTTGACCATTATAGAATGACCATGCCTTATATTAATGAAACTATTTTGTTTCAGGAATTTGGGTATGACAATGAATTTGTAAAATCAAATTTCCTAACACCTATTGGAGATGGACATTATGAACTGTTGCCTGCTTTTAAAACTCAACGTCAAGTAGAAGCTTATTTTACAAAAGAGCCCATTTTGGAAACCAATACCAAAATGAAACAGGGTTTGTACAATTTAATAGCGAATGTTATTTTGATCAATGGTGAGCAACCACATGAATACCATTTTAGATTTAATATTGGACATACCAGTTCTTTCCAACAGCTAGATGAAACAACTAAATACTTGTTGAATGAACTGTATACAGATTATTTCTTTAAACGTCAGGACAGTGCTTGGGAAAAAGAAGCGATGAAGAAATTGCCGATGTTAAAGCGTTCAACTAATATGTTGATTTGTGGAGAGGACCTTGGTTTGGTGCCATCTTGTGTGCCTGATGTGATGTATCAATTAGGTATGCTTAGTTTAGAAGTTCAGAGAATGCCGAAGGCGACACATAAAACATTCTTCCATCCTAATGACGCACCTTATTTAAGTGTGGTTACACCTTCATCGCATGATACTAGTACGATAAGAGGTTGGTGGGAAGAAGACAGGGCAAAAACACAACAATTTTACAATCAAGAAATAGGTCAATGGGGTGAAGCACCCGTGTATTGTGATGGCTGGATCAATAAAGCTATTTTAATGCAGCATTTATATTCACCAGCTATGTGGGCCATCTTTCAATTACAAGATTTTATGGGCATAGATGAGTCTATCCGTAGGGCAGATCCAAATGAAGAGCGCATTAATGTGCCTGCTAATCCTACCCATTATTGGAGGTATAGAATGCATTTAAGTTTAGAACAATTAATGGAGGCAGATCAATTTAATCAAGAATGGTTCCACTTAATTAAAGCGAGTGGGCGATAGACCTTCTTTTTAAAATCATTAAATAAAGTATTGTGCAATTAGATTTTTGGGAGCAAAATTTACCTTTTGAATATCCATTTACTATTTCGAATGGTAGAACAAAAACACATCAACATAGTTTGATGGTGCGTTTGTCCATGGGTAATTGGGCTGGATTTGGAGAAGCGCCTGCGATTGATTATTATAACGTATCTGTTGCCTCTATGATGGAGCAATTGGAAAAGCAACGTAAATTAATTGAAAAGTTTGCATTGATAGATCCAGCAAGATTTTGGCATTTTCTGCATCATTTATTTCCGAATGATCCATTTTTAGTTTGTGCTTTAGACATGGCTGGATGGGATTTATGGGGACAGATGAAAAAACAACCTTTGCATCAATTGTGGGATACGACATGGAACAACACAGGCGCTGGTCAACCGCCTATTTGCGATTATACTTTAGGCATTGATCCTATCGAAAAGATGGTTCAAAAAATGGAAGCACATCCTTGGCCTATCTATAAAGTAAAAGTGGGTACGGAATATGATATAGAAATGATCTCGGCATTGAGGCAACATACAGATAAACCAATTAGGGTAGATGCCAATGCTGGATGGACTACAGAAGAAGCACTTATAAAAATTCCTGCCTTAGCTAATTTAGGTGTTGAATTAGTAGAACAACCTTTAGCAAAAGACAATTGGGAAGGGATGGAACAATTAAAAAAGCAATCCAGCTTACCCTTATTTGCAGATGAAAGCTGTGTCTTTGAAAAAGACGTCACTACTTGTGCTAACTATTTTCATGGCATCAATATAAAATTGACTAAATGTAGTGGTTTAACCCCTGCATTAAGAATGATTCAAGAAGCCAAGTCCTTAGGTTTAAAAGTGATGATGGGCAGCATGAATGAGTCGGTCATTGGTTCTGCAGCCATTGCTCAATTTTTACCACAACTAGATTATGTAGATATGGATGGCCCATTATTAATGACCCAATGGAATGGGGTAGGATTGAATTACCATGATCAAGGTCAAGCCGGCTTAATAGCGCCTTTAATGCACCCTGGATTAGGCGTTGCTTTTAGAATGCCATTTGACAAACCCAATGCACCATCGATATAATTACGATACATGACACCAGAACGCACCGAAAAATTATTAAAAGTATTACATCAACGTCAGGCCAATTTGACGGTGATTATGGAGAATGTACAGGATCCTCATAATATATCTGCTGTGTTAAGAACCTGCGATGCAGTAGGGATACAAGAAGTATATGTGTTAAGTACAGAATTACCTAGGTACAAACATTTTGGTTATAAAAGTAGTAGTAGCGCGATTAAATGGCTGACCATTCATGAGTATAATGACGTTCAAAAATGTGTCGATCATGTGCGTCAAAAATTTAAAACCATTTTGACCACCCATTTATCCAGTGATGCAATTGATTTACATGCCATTGATTTTACGCAATCTGTAGCGCTTGTTTTTGGCAATGAACATGATGGGGTCTCTGATGAACTTCGTGCATTAGCAGATGGTAATTTCATCATCCCTCAAATGGGGATTATACAAAGTTTAAATATTTCTGTGGCCTGTGCTGTGACAATTTACGAAGCCATGCGTCAAAAAAGAAATGCGGGACAATACGATCAATGTAGTTTGCCTGCAGATCAGTTAGCAGCATTAAAAACTGAATGGGGCTTTGAAGACTAAAGTTTGAACTGTACCTAAAATCCAATTTTACATTTGTTCTGGTACTTCAATCCCTAGCACTTGCATTGCTTGTTGTAAGGTTGCAGCTGTTAAAATTCCTAATTGAATTCTAAGGTTTTTCTTTGCTGCAGATTCGGCATTTGCAATAGATAATTCTGCATAGAAGCTATTGAATAACTTTGCTAAGTTGAAAGCGTAGATAGCCAATTTAGAAGGATCTAATGCTGTTGCAGCCTCATTCACTTCTGCAGAAAAATTAGCTAACTCCATAGCCAATGCTTTTTCCAAAGGCAATAAATCGGTACCCATATCTTGGACAGTCGTACCCGTTTTTCTTAAGATACTTTTAATTCTCGCATGTGTGTATTGGATAAAAGGACCTGTGAAACCATGGAAGTCAATACTTTCTTCTGGATTAAAGATCATTTTCTTTTTAGGGTCAACTCTTAATAAAAAGAATTTCAATGCCCCTAGACCAATCATGTCATATAATTTCTCCAATTGAGCAGGGCTAAAGTCATCCACCTTACCTAAGGATTCTGTTTTCTCTTTTGCAATTTGAACCATGCCGTCTACTAAATCATCTGCGTCTACCACGGTGCCTTCTCTACTTTTCATTTTACCTGTTGGTAATTCCACCATGCCGTAACTTAAATGATAGATACCGTCTGATGCAGGCAATTGTAATTTCTGACAAATTAATTTCAATACTTTAAAGTGGTAGTTTTGTTCATCACCCACTACATAAATACTCGCATCCGTATTGAATTCTTTTTGCTTTAATTCTGCCAATCCAATATCCTGTGTAATGTATACAGAAGTGCCGTCTTTTCTACGCACTATCTTTTCGTCTAAACCTTCGCTTGTTAAATCAATCCAAACAGAGTTATCTTCTTTTTGATAGAATACTTTTTTAGCTAAACCTTGGTCTACTAAATCCTTGCCTAATAAATAAGTATTGCTCTCGTAGTATGTTTTAAAGAAATCAGAACCTATTTTTTTATACGTTACATCAAACCCTGCATACACC
>JBILQZ010000135.1:0-4605 GCA_044372935.1 Sediminibacterium sp.
AATCTAATTCACTTGAAGTTCTTGTAACAATATTATTATATCCTTCTTTTCTTAATTTACGTTCTAATCCAGAACCCACCATTCCTCTGTGTCCAGCAATATATATTTTAGCAGTTTGTTCCATGCTTATAATCCACTTTGTTTAATATATAATTCCTTTTTAAATAAGGAAATATCACTTGCAACCATTTCTTTTACCAATAATGCTAAGTCATATTTAGGCTTCCACCCTAATTTTGTCATAGCTTTTGTTGGATCTCCAATTAATAAATCAACTTCGGTAGGTCTGTAGTATTTAGGATCTACTTTTACAACCACATTTCCTTCTTCTAATTTGTATTCACCAGTATTTTTTACAACATACCCTTCTTCTACTTCATCCTTTCCTCTAAAACCTAATTCAATACCCAACTCTGCAAAACTCATTTTTACAAAATCGCGTATTGTGGTAGTTATTCCTGTTGCTAAAACAAAATCTTCAGGTTTTTCTTGTTGTAAAATTAAATACATTCCTTCAATATAGTCTTTTGCATGACCCCAGTCTCTTTTAGCATCTAAATTACCTAAGTACAAACAGCTGTCCATACCTAATGCAATTTTTGCAGTTGCTCTTGTAATTTTTCTGGTAACAAAAGTTTCGCCTCTTTGCGGTGATTCATGATTAAACAAGATACCATTACAAGCATACATGTCATATGCTTCTCTATAGTTTACTGTAATCCAATATGCATAGAGTTTTGCTACAGCATAAGGAGAACGCGGATAGAAAGGTGTGGTTTCTGATTGAGGAACTGCTTGCACTAATCCATATAATTCAGAAGTAGAAGCTTGGTATATTTTCGTTTTCTTAGTTAAGCCTAATAGACGAACTGCTTCTAAAATTCTAAGTGTTCCAATACCATCTGCATTTGCTGTATATTCAGGTTCTTCAAAACTTACATGAACATGACTCATTGCAGCTAAATTGTAAATTTCATCTGGTTGAACTTCTTGAATTATTCGAATTAGATTAGTACTATCAGTTAAATCCCCATAATGCAAATGAAGGTGTCTGTTTGGAATATGAGGGTCCTCGTAAATATGATCGATTCTCTGTGTATTAAATGATGATGCCCTTCTTTTAATTCCATGAACTTCATACCCTTTATTTAATAGGAGCTCTGCCAAATATGCTCCATCCTGACCCGTGATACCTGTAATGATTGCTTTTTTCATTTATTTTTGACTTATAAATTCTTTAGGTAATTTTGTCCACTCAGATGGTGGCAATGCTTTAAAGTAATCGTAGGTTTTTTGTAATCCTTCTGCACGTTCTACTTTAGGCTCCCATCCTAAAATGGTTCTTGCTTTTGTAATATCTGGTTGTCTTTGCTTAGGATCATCCACCGGTAATTCCTTGTACACGATTTTCACGGTATTGCCTGTCAACTTCAACACCTCTTCTGCAAAATCCTTTAAGCTAATTTCATTTGGGTTGCCTATGTTCACTGGACTAGAGTAGTCACTTAATAATAATCTATAAATACCTTCTACTAAATCATCCACATAGCAGAAGCTTCTTGTTTGTGAGCCATCCCCAAATACCGTCATGTCCTCGCCTCTTAAAGCTTGACCAATGAATGCAGGTAATGCACGTCCATCGTTTAATCGCATTCTAGGACCATAGGTATTGAAGATGCGGATGATTCTTGTTTCTACATGATGGAAAGTGTGATAAGCCATGGTGATGGATTCCATATAACGTTTTGCTTCATCATACACACCTCTTGGTCCCACTGTATTGACATTGCCCCAGTACTCTTCTGTTTGTGGATGTACTAATGGATCACCATAAACTTCACTTGTACTTGCAACCAATATTCTTGCACCCTTTGCTTTGGCTAGGCCTAAGCAATTATGCGTACCCATCGCACCCACTTTTAAGGTTTGAATTGGGATCTTTAAATAATCAATCGGACTTGCAGGAGATGCGAAATGTAAAATATAATCCAGGTCGCGTTTGATATCAATAAAAGTGGTCACATCATGGTGGATGAATTCAAAATTTGGATTCGATGTCAAGTGCTCGATATTCATCAAGTCTCCTGTGATTAAATTATCCATTGCAATCACATAGTACCCTTCCTTGATAAAACGATCTGCCAAATGCGATCCTAAAAATCCAGCAGCACCTGTTATTAATATTCTTTTCTGACTCATAATTTGTTTTTAGGCGTTTGCTCTTCCAATACTTTCATAATGATAGCCTAGGTCATTCATCTTGACTACATCAAATAAGTTTCTGCCATCAAAGATGATTTTGTGTTTGATCTCTTTTTCCATGCATTCAAAATCAGGTGTTCTAAACTCACTCCACTCTGTAGCTATAATCAATGCAGCTGCATTTTGTAATGCTTCATATTGATTCGCAGCGTATTGTATCTTATCTCCTATTTGTCCTTTTACATTTGGCATCGCTTCTGGATCATAAGCATTAACAGTAGCACCTGCGCTTGTTAAAGCGTCAATGATACTGAGTGCTGGTGCTTCTCTAATATCGTCTGTATTAGGCTTAAAAGCTAAGCCCCATAATGCAAAATGTTTACCTTGTAAATCATTCTTATAATACGCTTTGATCTTTTCTACTAAATGTAGTTTTTGATTGGCATTTACTTTTTCTACTGCTTTTAAAATCTCAAATTCATATTTCACTTCGTCCGATGACATGATTAAAGCTTGTACATCTTTTGGAAAACATGATCCACCATAACCAATGCCTGGGAATAAAAAACGTTTACCGATTCTGTCATCACTACCAATGCCTCTTCTTACCATGTCCACGTCCGCACCCATGCGCTCACATAACTGTGCAATCTCATTCATGAAAGAAATCTTAGTGGCCAAGAAAGAGTTTGCAGCATATTTCGTTAACTCTGAACTACGCTCATCCATAAAAATCACAGGATTACCCTGCCTTACAAATGGCACGTATAAATCACTCATTAATTTCTTCGCTCTTTCAGATCTTGTTCCAACCACCACTCTATCTGGTTTCATAAAATCATCCACCGCCACTCCCTCTCTTAAAAACTCTGGGTTGCTCACCACATCGTATTCACCTTTGTAATTTTTTGCAATCGCTGCGCTTACTTTATCCGCTGTGCCCACTGGCACTGTGCTCTTATTGACAATGACTTTATAGCCTTTTAAAATCTTGCCTAAATGATCCGCCACACCCAACACATATTTTAAATCCGCGCTACCATCCGCGCCCGGAGGCGTTGGTAATGCTAAAAATATAATCTCTGCATCTTCCACCGCTTCCTCTAGCCCAGTCGTGAATCTTAAACGCTCCTCTTTGATATTTCTTAAAAATATTTTCTCTAATCCTGGCTCGTAAATGGTGATTTGTCCCGCGCTTAATTTTTCTACCTTCGCTTTGTCAATATCCACGCAAGTCACTTTATTACCCGTCTCTGCGAAACAAGTGCCTGTAACCAATCCTACGTATCCTGTGCCTACTACTGCTATTTTCATATACTTATCTAAAACAACTTAAAAAACTGAGCGGATTTTATTTACAACTATTTTTAAATGAACCTTATTAGTGTTGAGCGAAAATGATTCAATTACGCTATAATTTTCTTGTACAAGAGGTGAAATATTAAATACAATATTGTTAAAAATCCAGCAAAGAACCCGCCTATTTGTATTGATTTTAGCCTGCCTAGCTTAACCTTTTCTAAAGGCAAAATAGGGCGGTCTATTATTTGTACTAGTGGAGTTTCTTTTCTTAAACTTGCTTTAGACATCTCCAATTGAGCTGCTACCTGAGTCAATATCGCCGAATTCGCTTGTACATCTAACTGCTTTATTTTACTGGGCGAACTTCTTACGTTTAATGCAGCATTTAAATTATAAACATTGTCTGTAGCTTCTGCTACGCCTATAATTGCACCGTTTAGTTCAGCCCTAATGCTGTCTGCTTGATGTTGTAACAACTCAACATTTAATCTTGCCTTTTTACTTTTTGTTTCAATATAAAAATCAGAAGTTTCTTTCAACAACTGTTCACAAAATAATTTGGAAAAGTTTTCATTTTCGGATTCAATAGTTAAACTTATTATGCTAGTTTTTTTATCTTTTTGATAAATCGTTAAATTATTTTTTGTCAATCCTGAAGAAATACCATATAAAATAGAATCTTGCTCTAAAGTAAATTTTGTTCTGTCTGCATTTACAGGAAAGTTCACTTTGTTTTTTATTTTATTTATTTGAATATAATAAGCTGCTAAACTAATTTCCTTGCCTGCGACTTGCACTGGATTAAGTAATGTCTTTTCTACGACCAATCTGCTCTTCATTAGTTCTATTATATTGGAGCTACTAAATAAGCCACCGCCACCACCGCCTAAATCAAAGCCAAAACTACTCGCAAGTCCCATAGCGCCTCCCATTCCTCCGCCTTTATCTTCTTCCAACACAAAAGTAGTAGTTGCCAGGTAAGTAGGTTTTTGAAAACTTGCATACACAAATCCTATAATACCCCCCAATGCTGCAATACCAATAATGAGTTTCCACTGCGTTTTTAAATACGCTATCCATTCTTGTATTTTTTGAATCAAT
>JBILQZ010000136.1:0-4604 GCA_044372935.1 Sediminibacterium sp.
GTTGTCTTAATCCATGAAGGTGCTTTTTTACCGTCTACTGTTAGTTTAACTGGCACAGGATTTAAAATGCGCCATAAATTTCGAATAAAATAAAGTAATACAAAGATGATTAACAATTCTAGCCCCAATACGGTAGTCAAGGTCCAAAAAGAAAGTGCAGACAAACCTCCATAATAGGCAGTTGTAGCAACTACTTCTGTTGCTCCCTCTGCGGCAGTAGTTGCCTCTTGAGCAAGCAAGGGATTAAAAACACCCCCTAGTAATACAAGCAATAATAGCGTGGTCGTTTTGTTTTGTTTTGCTATTTCAACCACTTTCCTAGACAACATCATCAAAACAGATGACAATAGCCATATGGCAGCCACTAATAATAGTGCAACAGCTAATACTAAATATTCAATATAATTCAACATAATTTAAATTTTTTGAAGTGCTTAATTTTCTAAAGGCAATTGCTTAATGGTATCGACCTCTTTTTTGTCCATCACTTTTACATACCATAAAACCCCTACAAAAAATGCGACAAATACGAGTAAGGAGAAAATGGGATAGATGGTTGAATGATCCATCGTTTCGGTATATTTTTTTATAAAACTGAACATGTCATTAAGTTTATAAGGTTATTTTTTATTAATATCTGTTCCAAGTCTTTGTAAATAGGCAATCACTGCAATGATTTCTTTATTTGCACCCACCTCAATACCATCTTGCTTTAAATTAGCAGCAATCGTTTTTGCTTGTTGCATCAATTCCTTATTAGCCAATTGATCATAACCAGCTGCATAAGGCACCCCTAATGTTTGCATTGCTCTAATTTTAGCTGGTGTAGTGGCTGTATCTAATTCATGGTCAATTAAGAAAGAATAAGCAGGCATAACAGACCCTGTAGAAATAGCGCTCGGTTCGTCTAAGTGGTTAAAATGCCAAGTATTTGATTTTTTATTGTTACCTGTGCCTTCACGAGCTAAATCTGGCCCAGTTCTTTTACTACCCCATTGGAATGGATGATCGTACACAAATTCACCAGCTTTACTATATTCCCCATAACGTTCCGTTTCACTACGGAAAGGACGTACCATTTGAGAGTGACAAGTATAACAGCCTTCTCTTACATAAATATCTCTACCTTGTAATTCCAAAGGTGTATAAGGCTTCACACTACTAATGGTAGGCACATTTGATTTTACTAAGAAAGTAGGAATCATTTCGACAGCACCTCCAATTAAAATAACAATTAAAGACATCACCAACATAGGTGTTGGCTTACGCTCAATCCATCTATGCCAATGATCCCCTTTATGTTTTTCAAAAGTTGCTTCTAAAGCAGGCGCTTCCGCATCCTCGTTTGCCACCAATGTTCCTTTACCGATAGTTTTAAAAATATTCACCATCGCTAAAATTGCACCAGACAAATACAATACACCACCTAATGAACGCATGGCATAGAATGGACGCATATAAGTCACTGTCTCTAAAAATTGATACTTTAATTGACCAGTTGGCGTAAACTGCTTCCACATAGAAGCCTGTTGCCACGCAGCCCAATACATTGGAATCGCATAAAATAAAATACCTAAGGTGGCTAACCAAAAGTGCATGTTAGCTAACTTTTTAGAGTACAATTCTGTTTTATACATTTTCGGGATCAACCAATATAAAATACCAAAAGTCAACATCCCATTCCAACCTAAACCGCCCACATGTACGTGCGCAATAATCCAATCGGTAAAGTGTGCTACCGCATTGATATTTTTTAAAGACAACATAGGCCCTTCAAAGGTGGACATACCATAGGCCGTTACGGCAACCACCATGAATTTTAAAATCACATCTTCTCTTACTCTATCCCATGCACCTCTTAATGTTAATAAACCATTGATCATACCACCCCAGCTTGGGAAGATCAGCATAAAACTAAAAACAACCCCTAAGCTTTGTGCCCAATTGGGTAATGCGGTATACAATAAATGGTGAGGACCAGCCCAGATGTATAAAAAGATCAAGGCCCAAAAGTGGATAATAGATAATTTATAAGAGAAGACGGGACGATTCGCCGCCTTTGGCATAAAATAATACATCAATCCCAAATAAGGTGTGGTTAAGAAAAATGCAACCGCATTGTGTCCATACCACCATTGCACCAAAGCATCTTGCACCCCAGCATACCAACTATAACTTTTAAATAAGGTTACGGGTAATTCAAATGAATTTACTAAGTGCAATACTGCAACGGTCACAAATGTGGCGATATAAAACCAGATCGCCACATATAAATGACGCTCTCTTCTTTTTAAAATTGTTGCAAACATATTCCAACCAAACACCACCCAAATAATCGTAATGGCGATATCAATAGGCCATTCTAATTCGGCATATTCTTTTGAGGAGGTGATACCTAATGGCAAAGTGATCGCTGCAGCCACAATAATTAACTGCCAACCCCAAAAATGAATTTTACTTAAAAGGTCACTATACATTCTCGCTTTCAATAAGCGTTGTAACGAATAATACACTCCCATAAAAATTCCATTACCAACAAATGCGAAAATAACTGCATTGGTATGTAATGGACGAATACGTCCAAAACTAAAAAAAGGTTGAAGATTCAATGTAGTTGGAAAAACAAGTTGCAAAGCAACCCATAATCCAACAGTCATTCCAACTACGCCCCAAATAATGGTAGCAATAGCGAAATTCCTCACTGTTTTGTTATCATACTGAAAACTTTCTACTTGCATAATGCTAATTTGTATGGTTATTGTTTAGTTTTTGTTTTTACCTCTTCCTCGAATAAAATACGAATGGAGGGCGTATAGTCATCGTCCATTTGGCCAGATTTTACGGACCATAAAAAGGCAAATAAAAAGCCTCCTGCGACCAAGACACTGACAATGATTAAAAGGACGAATACACTCATGAATAGGGTTTGGACAAAACTATTTCCTAAAATGCTGGAGTTTTATGACATAGGTCAAAGCCAAGAATGATTTATATCATATTCTATTGCAATGCGGCCAATATTAGTTGCGGATTGACTTTGAGTAGTAGTAGGATAATAAAGCAGCAAGGGCTACGATACTAATTGAACTTATAGGCATTAATATGGCAGCTACCATTGGAGACAATAAGGCTTGCGTAGCAAAATACATGCCTACAAGATTATAGACAATAGAAAGTCCAAAAATAAGGGTGATGATTGTTTTCGCCTTTTTGGCATATTGAATCAGATGGAATAAGGATGCAACTTGATGTCCTTCTAAGATAGCATCACTCGCAGGTGTAAATAAATGAGACTTATCAGTCACCGCCACACCAAGATCACTTTTTTGCAATGCGCCCGCGTCGTTTAATCCATCCCCTACCATCATCACCGTCCTCCCTTCGTTTTGCAACTGCTGAATATAATTTAATTTATCTGCCGGTGATTGTTCAAATAACATTGGAATAGTAGCACCCAATTGTAGTTTAAGTTTCTGTGCTTCATTAGAATGATCTCCACTTAATAAATGGACTGTATAGCCTTTTGATAATAAAGCTTGAATCATCTCGGATATACCTTGTCTATAAGCATGGTTCACTTTGTAAAACCCTCTGAATACCCCATCTATTGCAATACATACCATCGATTGGTCATAGTCGGAATTCACCTGCACCCCTTCTTCTAATAATAATTTAACAGAGCCAATAAGGAGCGTATGACCTTGTGAAGAGGCAATAATTCCTTTGGCAATATTATTTTGAATTTGATCCACTTGCACTAATGGGATAACCGCTTCTGAAAGCAATTGATAGATCATTTGACTCAAAGGATGCAGAGACTCTCTTGTAACAGAGCGGATCATGGATTGTTCTTGACTTGTCAATGCTACGCCAATGTATACCATCTTTGTGTCATCATGATTTGTCAGGGTGCCCGTTTTATCAAAAACAATCGTATCAATTTGCTCGAAGGTCTCAATTACTGTTGCATTCTTACAGTATAATTTTGACTTACCCAACCACCTTAACACATTCCCATAGGTGAAAGTAACCGTTAGTAATAAAGAGCAAGGACATGCGACAATCAACACGGAACTTACTGCTGGCAAAATTTTACTTGTATCTACATACCACCAATACAAACCTGAAAATAGCGCAATACTAAATAACACATAAGTGAAATATTGACTCCAAGGATGCACAAAAGATTGTTTGGCATTTTTAGTCTGCTGCATTAAAGGACTATTCCATAATTCAGTGATATAACTATACCCAACTGGCTTCATCACTTCTACCTGGATGGCCCTGCCTTTTTGAACTCCACCTGCATACAATAAGGCCCCTACTTCAAAAGCAATAGGCGCATTTTCACCAGAAACAAAACTGTAATCCACCAATGCAACCCCTTCCTTTAATATAGCATCCGCAGGAATCATTTCACCTGTGCGGACTAAAAGTACATCTCCTTTTACAATCTCATTTAAAGATAGATTCACTTCTTTCCCTTCTTTGATCATGGTCACCCCAAGAGGAAAAAAAGAAGTATAATCTCTGTCAAATGCAAATGAATCATATGATTTATCCTGAAACCACCTACCAATTAACATAAAAAATACAATACCCGA
>JBILQZ010000022.1:0-16868 GCA_044372935.1 Sediminibacterium sp.
CATCAATCCATATAGTGTCTTTAGATATATTACCCAATAAATCCCAGGCTTTAATAATGAAGCGATGCTTGCCGGAAGACAGGATGGGAAGCGCATATTGAATGGTGCCAGACTGGAATTGATTCAGGTTATAGGTGAAAAATGGATTAAGATTAAAACTCTGACTTATAGTATCATCGACAATTAACCTTAGATCATGGCCTAATTCATTGCCAGAAGATTGGATGCCTGCACTGTCTTCCAATTCGACGATTAAAGTAGCTGGAAAATTCACCCAATCTCCCGATTTAAAATAGGGGGCATTGATATAGGATTTGATTTTAGGGCCTACCGTATCCACTACAACTTGTGCAGCATTCCCCTGAATAAAAATGGATTGATTCCTTGACATTGCATCGACTGTATCGTTGTACGCATACAATTGCAATTTCAATGCTTTCACATCAGAACTAGGTAAGGCAAAAGGTAGTATAAAACTGATTTCAAACTGTCCATTTTGCACTGTCGCTTTCCCTTTAAAAATAGCTTGCTCCTGCGTTTCAACCAATACAGCCTGACTATTCATTTGATTGGCTAAGGTTTTTTTAAAACTTGGCGCATCCCATAATAGCATGTCCACAAAGCCATTAAAATTTTGGAGCTTTTGATTGTTGTTCGTCAACTGTCCTTTTAAAGTATACTTTCCACCTGCTTTAAGTTGAATGGAATCTGTCCATTTTACATCATTTATAGCAACACATTGAATTTGATAGGTTGGTTGTACAATTTGCATGGCAGGATCGCCCATCAAACCAAACTTAAAGGCATTTAATCGATCTCCATTTTTACTAAAATTATATTTTTTTGCAGCCTGTAATGCCTGGCCAATTGGCGCAAATTTACCTGATCCATTGGGTACCAATAAAGCCTGCATAAAGGCATCATTGATTTGTTTGTTACTATATGCAAACACCAATCTATTTGCAGCAACCAATGCAATAATGCCTTTGTCATTCTGCATCAATGCATCGAATCCGATGGGAGCGAGACCAGGTTGATCATATGGCGCAAAGTCACAAGAGGCTGCAACCATAACCGGCAGTCTATTCGTATTATTCCATTGATCCATTGTTGTTTTTGAAATAACAGCTTCCTCAGAAAGCCTTAAATAATTTCCATGACCCGTGTAATTCAACATCAAACTACCCCCACTAATCGCTTCTTGAATGGCCTTATTCACTTCTGGATAGGTTGCTCCGGTGAGTGATTGATTGGCCTTAAACAAATCGAGGTATATTTTACGATGGTTCCAATGATTTGTTTTTGAATTGATATTATTAATTATTTCTTCTGCGTCTTGTAAATGCAAATTATAATCTGCGTCATCAGCCACCCAGGTCAATTGATTTTGCCATAAACCCATTTTTTTATTGCCCTGATAATCCATTAATTTCTGTACCATCATTGTGGCTTCTGCACTATTTCTAGCAGGTATTCTACCGACCGCAAGATCAATGGATTCAATGGTTTGAGGGAAACGTATATGAGCGCCAGGTTGTTGAATGGCATAAAAGTCATCTGTACTATAAGAACTCAAAATTGAATTGGAAACATCACTTGTAAAAACAGGCAACTCTTTATTTAGTTGAATTTTTTGTGCATTAAAATTTCCGATACCAAACAACAATAAATAAGTTGGCTTAGGCTGCCCATTTAGTGTCGACTGCGCTACAATGTATTTAATATAATTTCTGATGGCGATTGGATCAGTTTGCCCACTCGCCATTTCATTGAATACTTGTGTAGATTTAACAAGCCCCACTTTAAAGCCATTTTGTTTTTCATGAAACGCTTTTAATTGTTTTGCTGCAGGTAAATAATCAGGTGCAGCAATAATGATATAATCCACTGGCATGGTATCAAAACTGCTATCTTGTTCTAATTTCCCAACCATATTTGCTGCAGGCACCTTATTCGATTCAAAAACATAGAAATATTTGTACCCACTGTCTTTTGTTTTGAAACTTGCAACTGAATTTTGCCCCAACACCACCTTCATTGAACTTGGTACAGCATATTGACTCAGCTCCCAGACCTTGGTTTCACTACTCGCATTTTGAATCTCAAATTCAACCGTTTGATTCAATACATTTTTAGTACTATACTCAAACCCAAAACTATTTGTCCCCCAATAACCAATTTTTCTTTGACCATGTAAGGCAATATAATCCACCCAACCCGTTGCAGTAGCAGGGCCGCTAAAATCCACTTGTAAAGTGACATTAGCTAATGTCTGTCCTGTTTTTATCAACTTACCTGCCTCCAGCCATTTTGAAACACTATCAAATTTTATTGTATAGGCATCATCCAGAATTGACCCATTGACTGTATTTAAGGAACTTGTATTGAATGAAAAATCATTCAGTTTTATTGAAAAATTAGCATTGGTCAAAAATGTTGTTGCAGCCAATTGACTTTGAATAGTAACTGGCGCATTCCATTGCAACCCTTCCATGTTGAATGCAAATTGCAATGTTGATTTCTTGCCATTTCCAATACCCATTGGTTCTCCAAGCCAAACTTTCCCACTGCTTAAAACATTAATTGTGTCTTTTTCGATCAACCATTTTTCAGGATATTGTTGCACTAATTTTGATGCGCTATTTTCACTTGCATAACTGTTTATTCTTTTTCCTTTTTCTCCTATACGGATGAAAAAATACAAAGCATCATTACTTACTATTTTTTGTCGAATGGGTGCTTCTAATCCATCCGATCCTACCCATTTTATTTTTCCCTGTGCGTAAAATAAAAATCGATCTTGCTCATCAAAAAAACCGTCTCCCCCATCCTGCATTTCTATGGCGATTTCTGTTAAACTATCTGGCAAACCTGCAGGTACTTTCTCGGTTAATTTTGAAAGATCCATTCCAAACAATTGTACCTGATTTGCATTCAATTTTCCCGTGAATCCCATCGACTTTAACTGGGCGCCTGTACACTGAAACACCCCCTCATTCGGGACCGCTATTTTAACCCAATTTCCTTTTGCAAGCATGCCCACCTGACCGAGTAAATTCAGGGTGCCGACGCATACGATTAAAAAAAATGTTAAAACAACATATCTCATGTCATAAAATTAGGGTTTTACTAACATAAGAATCTATTTGCAATTGAATAAATGAGTGAAAAAGCAAGTATATTCGCAAAAGATTTCTAAACGTTCAGATTAAATATATCAGATGAATTTTATCAATAGCATATTATTATTTTTTGCAGTCCTTTTTTTAGGCCCAAAATTGATGTCCACCTTCGAAACAAATAATAGTAGTAAAGTTGCATTTGCTATAAAAGATGATCCTTACGACAGTACCATTTTGATCAGAGGAGGGACTTTTGCAATGGGCATGAATCAGGAAAATATCATGGGCGATTGGAATAATAATTTACGCAGGGTTACGGTAAGTTCTTTTCGCATTGACCAATATGAAGTAAGCAACTTGCAATACAGAAATTACATTAAATGGCTGGAGCGTGTTTTTATCCCAATGGGTAAAGACTCAATTGTAAAAGCTGCCTTGCCAGATACTTTAGTTTGGAGAACAGACCTTGCTTATAATGAACCAATGGTAGAGGGCTATTTCAGAAATAAAGCTTTCAATGATTATCCAGTAGTGGGTGTAAGTTGGGAACAAGCCAATGCGTATTGCAGATGGAGAACAGATAGAGCAAACGAACAGACATTGATCAAGTATGGCTTAATCGATCCAGCTAAACCTTATTTAGGTAAAATGGAAGCGAGCAATAGCTTGGTAGATACAAATAAAAAAAGCACCCCTATTCCGCAAAGAGCAAGAGCACTTAATAAAAATTTAGACGACTACGTTTTGATACCTGATTTCAGGTTGCCTACTGAAGCAGAATGGGAATATGCAGCGAAAGTATCAAGCGGAAAAAATTACATTTCAAATTTCAACAATAATAAAGCAGGACCTAATTCTGGTGCACCTAATGCGAGTATTGTTGCTTCAAACTCTCCTTACCCTTGGAGCTCCAATGGAAATGATGGCCTAAGAAGTAATCCTGTTGGTCGTGTTAGCAAAAAAGAAAAAGAGAGCCGAGGCATGTTTATGGCGAATTTTAAAAATGGTAGTGGTGATTATATGGGCATGGTTGGTTATGCAAATGATGGCGCAGGATTTCCAAGTAGAATCAATAGCTTCTTACAAAACCCATTAGGATTGTATAATTTAAGTGGCAATGTGAATGAGTGGGTAGCAGATATTTATCGTCCAATGAACAGCATTGATATGGATGATTTTAACCCTTACAGAGGCAATAGTGTGTTAGATGGAGATGATGCAAGTACATCTAGTTATGAAACAGGTGCAAACACTTTAATTTCAAATAAGTCAAGAGTGTACAAAGGTGGAAGCTGGAGAGATCGACCTTATTGGTTAAATCCTGGCACAAGAAGGTATTTAGATCAAGATAAATCCTCTAGTACGATTGGTTTTAGATGTGCTATTTCTGCCTTTGGTATGGATACACCAGATGCCAAAGATGAGCAACCTAATTTATGGCAGAAAATTAAAAATATCTTTTAATGAAACTACGCATTGGATCTGGAATTGATTTTCATCAATTAGTAGAAGGAAGAGATTTATGGATTGGCGGAATACATATTCCACACCATAAAGGCGCATTAGGGCATAGTGATGCGGATGTTTTATTACATGCAATTTGTGATGCTTTATTAGGTGCATTAAGCCTAGGCGATATTGGCACCCATTTCCCAGACACAGACAATGCCTTTAAAAATATTGATAGTAAAATTTTACTTCAAAGAACATACGATTTAATTACACAAGAGGGCTACGAGATTGTCAATATTGACGCCACCCTATGTTTAGAAGCGCCAAAGATTAAGCCACATGTAATTGCAATGCAAGAATGCATTGCTTCTATTTTACACATTGGCAATAAAGATATTTCTATCAAAGCAACGACTACAGAAACAATGGGTTTCACGGGTAGAGAAGAAGGCTTAGTAGCAACTGCTACTTGTTTGTTGATGGCAAAAAGTTAAATCTTAGTTTATGACGATTGGATCCATAGCAGAATTATACCAAATTTATAGTGCACACCCTTCTGTTGTAACAGATACAAGAAAACTTAAACAAGGTGATTTATACTTTGCATTAAAGGGACCCAATTTCAATGGTAACCAATTTGCATTAGCCGCATTAGAAGCAGGCGCTAGTTATGCCATTGTGGATGAGGCAATTCCTAACAGCGCTGATAAACAAGACAGCATCATTATGGTGGAAGATGTATTAACCACCCTACAGGATTTGGCTAAATACCATCGTCAACAATTTAATATTCCTTTTTTAGCCATTACAGGAAGCAATGGTAAAACAACGACCAAGGAATTGGTATTTGCAGTATTAGCAAGTCATTTAAAAACCTACACGACACAAGGAAATTTAAATAATCATATTGGTGTACCACTGACTTTATTAAGCATCCCTTTAGATGCCGAGATGGCAGTCATCGAAATGGGCGCCAATCATCAAAAAGAAATCGAAAGTTATTGTTTGTATACTTTACCTACGCATGGTATGATCACCAATTGTGGCAAAGCACACTTGGAAGGATTTGGTGGCGTAGAAGGCGTGAAAAAAGGAAAAGGAGAACTGTATGATTTCTTAAGAGCGCATAATGGCACTGTATTTTTGATGGAAGATTACGACTACTTACAAAACATGTCAAAAGGTATTTCCCATATAATTGGCTACGGACAAAAGCAAGGAAAAATACAAGGCACTGCCAAAGACCATAACGGCATGTTAACGGTTCAAATCCATCAAGGAATCGAATTAGACCTTATACATACAAACTTAGTGGGTGAGTACAATCTTCCCAATGTACTCGCTGCAGTAACGATAGGTCAATATTTCAAAGTGCCTACCGAAAAAATAAAATCTTCGATCGAAAATTATACACCAACCAATAGTCGATCTCAATTAATGACTTGGAAAAACAACGAAGTGATTTTAGATGCTTACAATGCGAATCCTTCGAGCATGAAATTGGCGGTTGATAATTTTGCTAAACTCAATAAAGAAAATAAAATTGTTTGCGTAGGTGGTATGCGCGAACTCGGCTCTGATACTTTAATGGAACATCAAGCTTTGATTGATCATTTAAAACAGACTGCATGGAAACAGGTTCTATTGGTGGGTACAGAATTTAAACCTTGTTTACATGATTACCTTTATTTTGATACTGTTCAAGAAGCAAAAGCTTGGTTGCAAGCCCAACAATATACTGGCTATACCCTATTAATAAAGGGTTCTAGAGGGATACAGATGGAGCAGTTGATTGCTTCTTAAATTTTTGGTATCTTTGCAGCATGAAAAAAAGCTACTTATACAGTACATTAACTAACAAATGTCCAAGATGTAGAGAAGGTGCCCTATTCACTTCTACAAATCCCTACGAACTTTCTAAGGTTACTAAGATGAATGAACATTGTCCAGTTTGTGGGCAACCAACAGAAATTGAAGTAGGCTTTTACTATGGTACTGGTTATGTAAGTTATGCTTTAACAGTCGCTTATTTTGTATCGATGTTTGTTGCTTGGAAAGTATTGATAGGTATGACATGGGAACTAGACGACAACAGAATGTTTTACTGGTTGGGCACAACGATTGTTTTATTGATTTTAATTCAACCTATCTTAATGCGTTTATCGCGTTCTATCTGGTTAGGTTGGTTTGTTTCTTATAATAAGAACTGGAAAAATGAGCCATTGGAATACAATGAGCGCATGGATGAAAACAGGAAGGAAAAATAATACAACTACTTGGATTGCCGGCTTCGCCGTCATCCCACAAATGCACTTTTACCAAAGCCTTTCAACTCAACGTTTCGCGTTGAGTTTGCTTTTTTAACGCGCCTCAACTCACGTGTGCAAGCACCCGACGTTGTTTCGCATTAAAAAAGCCTATCACTTTCGTGATAGGCTTTGCAGAGAGGAAGGGATTCGAACCCCCGATACGTTGCCGTATACACGCTTTCCAAGCGTGCTCCTTAAACCACTCGGACACCTCTCTTTATAAGGACTGCAAATGTAAAATAAAAATTTGGATTTTTACTGAATACCCAAGCCAAACAGCTTTTCAGCATTCTTAGTTGTGATCTCTGCAATTTCATGCAAGGGCATTGATTTTATCTCTGCTAATTTTTTTGCTACTTCTAACATAAACGCCGGCTCATTGGTTTTGCCGCGATATGGTACAGGGGCTAAATAAGGTGCATCCGTTTCTAAAACTAAATACTCCATTGGGATATCCTTAACTGCTTCTGCGACACCTGCATTTTTATATGTAAGTACGCCGCCTAATCCTAAATGAAATCCCATGCCTGTAATTTGTTCAGCAGATTCATGGCTGCCACTAAAACAATGAAAGACGCCACGTAATCCTTTTTTTGCAAAAGGCTTTACTAATTCAATCGTCTCCCCCATGGCATTGCGTGTATGAATTGCTATTGGCAGATTCAGATCGAGGGCCCATTGCATTTGAGTTTCAAAAACAAATTGCTGCTCTTTGGCAAATGTTTTATCCCAGTAATAGTCTAATCCAATTTCACCAATGGCAATAAATTTCCTTTTTGCCAACCAGGTTTCAACCAGGGCTAATTCTTGTTTATAATTTTCTTTAACATAACAAGGATGCAAGCCCATCATGGCAATGCATTGTGCCGGAAACTGTGCTTCAATTTGCAACATCGCCTCTAAAGAACTACTATCGATGGCTGGCATTAGAATTTTATCAATCCCAGTAGATTGCGCATGCTTTAACACAAGTTCAATGTCAGCCGAGAATTCGGCTGCATAAACATGGGCGTGGGTATCAATAAAATGCATAATCAACTGGTTTTAAGTACAAAAAAAGCACTTTTTTAATGAATGACATACTAAAAGGCTTCATTTATGCGTTTAAGAATAAAAATTACTAACCCATCCCTTCATTGGATGTAAACTTTGTTTTTTATAGGGTACGGATTATACAGGCCGGGGTTTCTACCCTGGCCTTTTTTATGTCTTTATCTATAAGGCTTTAAATTGATAGCCCAGCTTAGAAAAATGTGCTAATACTGTTGGTAGAGCAAAGCGCAATCTTTCCATCGCTTTTGCACTATCATGAAATACAATAATAGATCCTGGTTGAGCATGTTGAATTACGTTTTGTGCGCATTTTTCTCCAGAAATATGGGTATCAAAATCTCCACTTAACACATCCCACATCACAATATTTTGTGGCAATTCTGGTCTTGCTCTTAAGGCTTTTATTTGCTCGAATTTAATCCTGCCATAAGGCGGTCTAAAAAGATTGGATTGTATGCTTTGACTTGCTACTTCAATTTCTTGTATATAATCCTCAGTGCTATTATGCCATCCATTCATATGGTTTTGGGTATGATTACCCACCCTATGATTTGCTGCAACGATTTCCCCATAAATAGCAGGATACAATGACACATTTTTACCAATGCAAAAAAAGCTTGCTTTTGCGTTGAATTTTGCCAATTGTTCAAGTACAAATGGGGTCGCTACTGGGTGTGGCCCATCATCAAAACTTAAATAAAGTACCTTTTCCTTTGTAGGCATACGCCAGGTACAAGACCTATAAATAAGACGTAACCAAAAAGGCGTTTTTATCAAATACATACCCAAAGATAAATGGTTCTTTTGCCTGTTTGCAACTTATCTTTGTAAAAATAAAGTGCACATGGAAATATCGGCTGATCAAAAGGTTAGAGTAAGGTTCGCACCCTCCCCAACCGGTGGTTTACACTTAGGTGGCGTTCGTACAGTTTTATTCAATTATCTATTTGCTAAAAAATACAATGGTGAATTCATTTTAAGAATCGAAGACACCGATCAGTCTCGTTTTGTTCCAGGTGCCGAGCAATATATTTTAGACACCCTTGCATGGTGTGGATTAACGCCTGATGAAAGTCCAATTCATGGTGGTGCTTATGGCCCTTATCGCCAAAGCGAAAGAAAACCGATGTACAAACAATATGCAGCTCAATTAATTGAACAAGGCAATGCGTATTATGCATTTGACACGGCCGAAGAGTTAGATGCAAAAAGAAAAGAGATCCCAAATTTTACATACAGTCGTGCTACTAGGATGGGGATGAAAAACTCCTTGAGTTTACCTGCTGCAGAAGTGACTCGTTTATTAAACGACAATACTCCTTTTGTGGTACGCATAAATATGCCAGAAAATGAGGAAGTAGTATTTGAAGATTTGATTCGTGGCGAAGTAAAATTTGACACCAGTATGGTGGATGATAAAGTTTTATTAAAAGCAGACGGTATGCCGACCTATCATTTAGCCGTGGTGGTGGATGATTTTTTAATGAGAATTACCCATGCATTTAGAGGTGAGGAATGGTTACCAAGTGCACCTGTACATATTTTAGTTTGGAAAAATTTATTCGGATTAGACAAGATGCCTAAATGGGCGCATCTTCCTTTAATCCTGAAACCGGACGGCAATGGGAAACTAAGCAAGCGTGATGGCGATAGATTAGGCTTTCCTGTTTTTGCGATGGACTGGACAGATCCAAATACCAAAGAAACCACAATTGGATTCAAAGAAAGAGGTTTCTTACCTGCAGCATTTGTGAATTTATTAGCAATGCTCGGTTGGAATGACGGTACCGATCAAGAACTTTTTTCAATTGCTACCCTGATAGAAAAATTTAGTTTGGATAGAGTGCATAAAGGCGGTGCAAAATTTGATTATGAAAAAGCAAAATGGTTTAACCAAGAATGGATTAAGCAAGCAGACAATGCTTACCTAGCTCCTTTAGTGTCTCCCTATTTTGATGCGGCAAATATCGAAATACATGAAGCTAGTTATTTAGTAAAAGTCATAGGCTTTGTGAAAGAGCGTTGTCAATTATTAAGTGATTTCGTTCCTCAATCTGCCTTTTTCTTTACCCCTCCAACAACAATAGATACCGCATCCATTTTACCAAAATGGGACCCTGCAAAAGCAGCTTTTTTTACAAGTGTAATGGAAGTTTATAAGCATCAATCTGTAACCAACGATGCAACTGAATTGGAAGCACATTTTAAAGGACTAGCCGCTGAGCAAGGCCTAAAGCCAGGCGACTTAATGTTGCCCTTTAGGATTATGTTAGTAGGCGGTAAATTTGGACCAGGGGTATTTGATATCGTAGCAAATATTGAAACGCAGGATGCAGCAAAACGAATTCAATTTTGTTTGGATTTGTTGTCAAAATAATGATGTAAATTGTAGATGATGAATACAGAAAGACCCATTAGAGTATTGGTAGCCAAAGTTGGCTTAGACGGACATGATCGAGGTGCCAAAGTCATTGCAACTGCACTTAGAGATGCTGGTATGGAAGTGATTTATACTGGCCTTAGACAAAGTCCCGAAATGGTGGTACAAGCAGCCTTACAAGAAGATGTGGATGCCATTGGTATCAGTATCTTATCCGGCGCACACATGACTGTGTTTCCTAAAGTATATCAATTAATGCAAGAGAAAGGATTAAAAGATATCTTGCTTACAGGCGGCGGCATTATTCCTGAAGAAGATAATAAACAATTACAAGATATGGGCATTGGGCATTTATTTGCACCAGGCACCAATACCACTGATATTGCGGCTTACATCAAAACATGGGTAGCGGCAAACAGAACTTCCTGATCTATTTAAAATTCACTTTCAACTTTTAAATTTATAGCTATGTCTTTTCAAACTTTGTTTACAAAAATGGAAGATCATACTTTGATCATTACCATCAATCGTCCAGAGAAATTAAATGCATTGAACCAACAAGTCATGCAGGATTTAGATGCTGTATTTGATCGTGTCTATAAATTTCCAGAAATTAAATCGGTGGTGATTACTGGTGCTGGTTTGAAAAGTTTTGTAGCTGGCGCAGATATCAAAGAATTTCAGGCATTATCAAAAGCAGAAGCAACCGCATTGGCCAAAAGAGGACAGGATGTATTTTTTAAAATTGAAAACTCCCCTAAACCAGTCATTGCTTGTGTAAACGGCTTTGCATTAGGTGGAGGTTGTGAATTAGCCATGAGTTGTCATTTTATCATTGCTTCTGAGAATGCTATTTTCGGACAACCCGAAGTCAATTTAGGTATTATGGTGGGCTATGGTGGTTCACAAAGATTGACCCAAAAACTAGGCAAAGCAAGGGCGATGGAACTAGTGATTACAGGGAATACGATCAATGCTACACAGGCATTAGAATACGGCTTGGTGAATTATATTGTGCCACAAACCGAACTTTTAGATAAAGCATTTTCTTTACTAGCAGCCGCACATACCAAAGCGCCATTGGCTATCGCTAATTCTATTAAAGCGGTAAACGCTGCATGGGATGAAACTCAAAATGGTTACGAAGTAGAGGCGAATTTATTTGGCGACTGTTTTATCACTGCAGATTGCAAAGAAGGGATTCAGGCTTTTATTGATAAGAGAAAACCGCATTTTACAGGGCATTAATCCCCTTTTTTATTCGAATTTATTAGGTACAACTGACCCAATTTCATCCTTGCTGTCTTACCTTTGCGGTATTAAAACTGCAAGTATGGAATACAGAATTGAGAAAGACACAATGGGCGAAGTAAAAGTACCCGCTCATGTTTATTGGGGTGCTCAGACACAAAGAAGTATCGAAAATTTTAAAATTGCGCAGGACATCAACAAGATGCCTAAAGAAATTATTAAAGCTTTCGCTTATTTAAAAAAGGCAGCCGCTTTAACCAATTTCGATGCCGGTGTTTTACCAAAAGAAAAATGTGACTTGATTGGTCAAGTATGTGATGAAATTCTTGCAGGTAAATTAGATGATCAGTTTCCATTAGTCGTATGGCAAACAGGAAGTGGTACCCAAAGCAATATGAACGTGAATGAGGTGATTGCTTACCGTGGTCATGTGCTTCAAGGTGGAAGTTTAACTGATAAAGAAAAGTTTTTACACCCAAATGACGACGTGAACAAATCACAGTCTTCTAACGATACCTTCCCAACTGCCATGCATATTGCAGCTTACCAAATCTTAAAGGAAGTAACCGTTCCGGGTATCACTACTTTAAAAAATACCTTAGACGCAAAGAGTGCAGCTTATATGCATATTGTTAAAATAGGTCGTACCCATTTTATGGATGCTACCCCTTTAACTTTAGGTCAAGAAATTAGTGGCTATGCTAGTCAATTAAAGCATGGTTTAAAAGCCATTCATAATACATTGGAGCATTTAAGTGAATTGGCATTAGGTGGAACCGCCGTGGGTACTGGTATCAATACACCAAAAGGTTACTCAGAAAATGTAGCAAAACATATTGCTACTTTAACTGGCCTACCATTTGTCACTGCAGAAAATAAATTTGAAGCATTAGCAGCACACGATGCAATTGTAGAAGCACATGGTGCCTTAAAAACAGTTGCTGTAAGCTTGATGAAAATTGCCAATGATGTGCGTATGTTGTCTTCTGGACCACGCTCTGGTATTGGTGAAATTTTTATTCCAGACAACGAACCAGGTTCTTCTATTATGCCAGGTAAAGTAAACCCTACTCAATCAGAAGCATTGACCATGATTGCTGCTCAGGTAATGGGCAACGATGTGGCCATTAACGTGGGTGGTTCAATGGGTCACTTTGAATTGAATGTATTCAAGCCGGTGATGATCTTTAACTTCTTACACAGTGCAAGATTGATTGGTGATGGCTGTATCAGCTTCAACGATAAATGTGCAGTAGGCATTGAACCAATAGAAGCCAATATCAATAAGCATGTAAACAATAGCTTGATGTTGGTGACTTCTTTGAACACAAAGATTGGCTATTATAAGTCTGCAGAGATTGCACAAAAAGCACATAAAGAAGGTACTACATTAAAAGAGATGGCCGTAAAATTAGGCTATGTTACCCCAGAAGAATTCGACGCTTGGGTGATTCCAGCCGATATGGTAGGACTTTAATTTTTTTTAATGTAATAAGTAGAATATATACTATTCCTAGGCTCACTAAAAACGTTCGCTACGGAATAGTATATATTCTACTTTTCTTTTTTACAAAAAACTACTTGGAATCATAGCTCGCTTTGCTCAAAGTTTCGCTGCGGAATAGGTGTATTTCCTGCCACTTTTTTATTTATCAAAAAATTTTAGTGGACTCTTTCGCCGTTGGAATAAGTCTTTAACACTTTCACATGCAGGATACTATCTGTTGGCACTTTCATTAAGTCTTTATCTAGTAGGATGAAATCTGCTTTCTTCCCTACTTCAATAGAGCCAACTTGTTTTTCCATGCGGTTGGCTTTTGCTGCCCAGATCGTCATACCACGAATAGTTTGCTCACGTGTTAATGCATTTTCCATTTGGAAACCACCAGCTGGAAATCCTTTTGCATCCTGTCTTGCCACTGCGGCTAAGAATGTTTTGAAAGGATTAATTTCTTCTACAGGAAAATCTGTACCCAATGGCAACCACCCATTTTGCTTTAATAATTGTTGGAAAGCGTAGCCACCTTTTAAACGCTCCGCACCTAAACGATCGCCCGCCCAATACATATCACTTGTTGCATGTGTAGGTTGTACTGAAGGAATGATACTATACTTACCAAAATAATCAAAGTCAATTGGGTTTAAAATTTGAGCGTGTTCAACTCTCCATCTTTTATCATTCTTACCCTTTAAATATTTCTCATATACTTTTAGCACCACTCTATTCGCACTGTCACCAATAGCATGGGTACACATTTGGAAATCAGTGTTGATTAATTTAGCCGCCACAGAATCAAAATGTGCTTGACTGCTTAATAAAAAGCCGCCCCAGCCTGGTTGATCTGAATAATGGGCTAATAAGGCCGCGCCTCTTGAACCCAATGCACCGTCTCCATATACTTTTACACCTTTCACCATCAATCGGTCTGTAGTATAGCCACCATTGGTGAAATAAGAAGAAGTATAAGAACTTGGCTTATCGCTTAGCATCACATACAAACGCATTTTTAAATCATCGCTTTTTTGCAATGCATCAATCATATCAATATCGTTTGGACTTAAACCACAATCTGTGATGGTAGTTAATCCTGTAGCAAAACAATTTTTCTGTGCTGCTGTCAACCAATTTTTATAATCTTCTTTTGTAGCTGCTGGTACATTTTTTTCTACCACACCCACTGCATTGTCAATTAACAAACCTGTCAACTTCCCACCTGCAACAACAAAATCACCTCCTTCCATTGTTTGACCTGCTTTTACGCCCGCTATTTGCAATGCTTTATCATTGGCAATACTCGCATGTCCGTCCACACGCTCTAATAAAACGGGGCGATCTGGGAACAAGGCATTTAATTCCGCATTCGTTGGGAAAGCTTTACCTGGGAATCTATTTTGATCCCAACCTCTTCCACGAATCCAACCATTGCCTGGATGGGTTGCAACAAATGCTTGAACACGTTCTAATACTTCCTCCCAAGAATTTGCAAACATTAGGTCTACTGCATACAAAGATTGGCCATACCCTAAAAAGTGTGCATGCGCATCCACAAATCCAGGATAAATGGTAGCACCTTGTGCATCCACTACACTATCTGCTTGGTAATTTTTTAAGATCTCGTCATTCGTGCCCACTGCAACAATTTTTCCATCCTGCACTGCCATTGCTTCTGCCGTTGCAAAAGCTTCATTCACTGTATAGATCTGAGCATGATGCACAACTAAATCAACTCTTTGGTTGATACATGAGCTACATAATAATGTAATAACGATGGCGAATAATTGACGCATGGTTTAAATTTAGAAACTAAAAATAAGGAATTAAAATAGAAATAAATACAAGGACCTGGAACGAAACAAATCCGTCCATTCAAGGTTGGTCTAATTCAATAGTTCACAAGGCTTTAAGCCCGTGTGCTTTTTAAAAGCAGCAGAAAAATGAGATATAGATGAATACCCTAGTAAGGCAGATACATCGGTAACACTTAAGGATTTTTCATACAATAAGTATTTCGCATGCTCCATTCTTTGCTGTTGATAGAAATCAAAGATGGTGGTACCAAAAACTTCTTTAAAGCCTTTCTTTAAATAACATTCATTCATGGCCACTTTGCGGCTCAATTCTTTAATCGTAATTGGATCCCCAATATGTTGCAATAAAATTTCTCTAGCTAAATAAATGCTTTCTTTACCACGATCATCCGATAAGAACTTACATGCAAAGCCTTCTTCTTTTTCATCTACAATACACTCTAAACTGAATAATAATAATTCATGAATTTTTGCATTGATAAATATATTCTCTAAAGAACCTGTATAACTATAATTCAATAAAGAATCTAATGTGCCACGCTTACGCATGCACAATGGGAATGTTTTTACAAAAGCATTTGGATGTTTGAAAGCCAACACTTCATCCTTTCTGTTATTCAACTTTACATTATGTACAAATTGATGTAAAAAAGTAGAAGTAAAATGAAAAGAAAAAACATCCACTGTCCTAAGTGGTCCAGCACAATCTTCTGTTGGCAATTGATTACAGTTGCCACATAATTTGTTTTCACAATATCGATTACCAGAAATACAAAATCTTAACTCTAAATAATTGTCTGCTGGACGAGCTGCATTGTAATGATAAATGAACATGCCCGTATCTTCTAAATCAGCAGGAGATGCAGCATAGTAACGATTGATTTTGTACTGTGTAGAACCAGGTATGAGCTGTTCTTTTTGGTACAACATAGCCATACCAGCAAAGCCGTTCGGCTGGTTGACTTGTTTTAATATGTCGTTTGCTAACATCATTCAGGCGCAAATTTAATCTATAAACAACAAATGATACAAAAAGGTTCAATTTATGACCTAAAAATGACGCAAAATAAAGCCCAAAATTCGATCCTGATATAAAAAAATCAAGTCCCAATAAAATGGACTTCAAAAATCGATTTTAAGGGCATTTTTAGGCTCATTTTCGGACTTTGAAATGATTCGCACTCGAATTTATTTGGGGATAACTATTCGCCTTTCTAGGGGCTATAAAAGGGATGAATTTTAGTAAATTTGTAAGCGTACAAGACGCCCTATAAAACAAAAAATTGAACACTTTATGTCAGAAGATTTACAACACCCAGATTCGGCCGAAAATAAGAACTATGGCGCCGATAGTATCCAGGTATTAGAAGGATTAGAAGCCGTAAGAAAACGCCCTGCCATGTATATTGGCGATGTGGGCATGAAAGGTTTACACCATTTAGTGTACGAGGTCGTAGACAACTCTATAGATGAAGCCTTAGCGGGTTATTGTTCTCATATCGAAGTAACGATTCATACCGATAATTCAATTAGCGTTCAAGACAATGGTCGTGGTATCCCAACAGCAATGCATACAAAAGAAAAGAAGTCTGCATTGGAAGTGGTTATGACGGTGTTACACGCGGGAGGCAAGTTTGATAAAAACACCTACAAAGTATCTGGCGGATTACACGGTGTGGGTGTAAGTTGTGTGAATGCATTAAGTACTAAATTATTAGTGACTGTTCAACGTGAAGGAAAAATATTTGAGCAGGAATATTCAATAGGCGTTCCAAAATATGCCGTTAGAGAATCAGGTACAAGTGACAAAACAGGTACCAGGGTTCATTTCTGGCCTGACCAAACTATTTTCCAAGAAACAGTTTACCGCAAAGAAATTTTAGAAGGACGTTTGCGTGAATTGTCTTATTTGAATAAGCGTATCAGCATTACATTGACAGACTTAAGAGAATTGGATGAAGCGGGTGCGCCTTATGTCAATCATTTTTACAG
>JBILQZ010000185.1:0-3526 GCA_044372935.1 Sediminibacterium sp.
CATATAAATCTCTAATTCTTTGATCGATGCCTTTATAGTGGCCACAGATGATCAGGATCCTATTTTTTAAGGATAATGCGTTGGCTTCTTTTTGTTCGAATCTTTTTCCATCAGGAGTAACAAAGATGATTTCATCAAATTTGCCTCCTGCTTTTTCTAAATCATCTATCGCATTCGCCAATGGTTCACACATAATGACCATACCTGCGCCGCCGCCATATTGGTAGTCGTCTACTTGCCCATGCTTATTTATCGCCCAATCTCTAAGTTGATGTAATTTTATATGCAAGTGCCCGCGCTCTTGTGCACGCTTCATGATGCTATGTGCAAATGGACTTTCTAGAAGTTCTGGAAGGACGGTTAAGATTTCAATGGTCATGGCACAAAGATAATTGAGATTAATCCAAAAATTCGCCTAAATCACGTCGGTTCTTCTTGGTAGGCCTACCTATTTTACTTAAACGCTTGCCAGTTTGAAAAGTAGCAGCGACTTGTCTTACTCTTTCTAATTCTTCCACAGGCGTAAGGTCCTCGTAATATTGGATGGCTTCTGCGTAAGCGACTCTACCGTCTAGCAGTTGCGTCACTTTTACGACCCAATTTTTGTGTTCGGTTCTTGCTTCATAAATATCACCCACCACTACATTGCGAGAAGCTTTCACATTTTCTCCTTTTAATTTGACACGTCCTTTTTCAATCGCTTCCGTAGCGAGGCTCCTAGACTTGAATACACGGATAGACCATAAATATTTATCTAGTCTGAGTTTTTCTTTCTTTACTTCGGTCGCCTGCATCTGTCCTTATTTTTTTTGCGCAAAAAATTGGTGAAAATAAGGGATGGTCTCAATGCCTTTGTAAAAATTTGCAATATCATATTTTTCGTTCGGGCTATGTAAATTATCACTGTCTAAGCCAAATCCCATAAAGACAATCTTTAATCCCAACTCTTGTTCAAATAATGAACAAATAGGGATACTACCCCCACCACGAACAGGGATAGGTTCTTTGCCAAATACCGTCGCTATTGCTTTTGCTGCACTTTGGTATTCATGTGAATCAATAGGCGTGATATAAGGCTCTCCACCATGGTGTTCAAAAGCAGCAACAGTTACATTGTCTGGCGCGATAGATTTAAAATAGTTCAATACTTTTTCTGTAATCACTTTTGAGGATTGATTTGGCACTAACCTGCATGAAATTTTTGCAAAGGCTTTAGAAGGTAAAACAGTCTTAGCGCCTTCTCCTGTATAGCCACCCCAAATGCCATTTACTTCTAAAGTGGGTCTTATGCCGGTTCTCTCGTTGGTACTATACCCTTTCTCACCCCATGTATTCGCAATGCCTAAGTCTTCCATGAATGTTTTTTCATCAAAAGGCGCTTCGGCCATTTTAGCTCTTTCCGCCGCACTAGATTCAATCACATCATCGTAAAAGCCAGGAATTGTGATGTGGTTGTTTTCGTCGTGGCAGGCTGCAATCATTTTTGATAAAATAGTAATTGGATTGGCAACTGCACCTCCGTATACGCCACTGTGTAAATCTCTATTGGGTCCAGTAACTTCGATTTCGATATAACTTAAGCCTCTAACACCAATATCAATAGAGGGGGTGTCCATGCTAATCATTGCCGTGTCACTTATTAAAATAACATCTGCTTTTAACAATGCTTTATTGGCTTTTACAAAAGTGGCCAAATTTGGACTTCCTATTTCTTCTTCTCCTTCAATTACAAATTTAACATTGGTGCACATGCTATTGGTCTTAGTCATTATTTCTAATGCTTTTACATGCATGTAAAATTGTCCTTTATCATCGCAAGCGCCTCTAGCAAAAATTTTACCATCTATAATCGTTGGCTCAAAAGGACCGCTATTCCATAATTCTAGTGGATCTGCTGGCTGAACATCATAGTGTCCATACACTAATACAGTCGGGAAACTTGGATCAACAATTATTTCGCCATATACAATCGGGTGACCTTCTGTTTCATAAATGGTGGCTACCTGCGCACCCGCATCTGTCAATGATTTTGCTACTGCATTTGCACAAGCTTGCATGTCTGCATTGTGCGCTGATTTTGCACTGACACTTGGTATACGTAATAGGTCTAATAATTCTGTTAAAAAGCGCTCTTTATTTGCTTCTTGAAATGCTGTCCATGCGTTCATAACCTTTCTATTTATAATTGATGTTTTAAATCTGATAATACGTTTTCAATGGTCCAATCTAACTTCTTTTCAAATAGTGTTTTTCTTTCTTTACAATTTTCTACGGAACAGATGGGGCAACTGTATGGCATGCAACCATCGGTGTGTACAAAAAATTCGATACTCGCGCCAAATTTATTTTTGATTAAGGTAGTAAAATCTTCCACCACTTGATGCGCTTCATTTACATTTAAATACCAAGGCACAGTCAGGTGACAATCTATATGCATTAAGCTGCCATATTTGATTACTCTTAAATTGTGCAGGTCTACCCAGTTGATATTTCTGTTTTTATTTAATTCGGCAATCACTTCTTCTAATAATGCAAGATCTGCTTCATCCATAATTCCTGCTAGGGAAGCTCTAATGATTTTGTAGCCATTATAGATAATCCAAAAACTCATTAACACTGCAAGTCCAGCGTCAATGCCAGTGAGGTTGGTTAACAAAACAATGCCAATACCTATTGTTACAGCAAAAGTGGTGAAGCTATCTAGTATTAAATGCTGCCCACTCGACACCAAGGCAAGTGATTTATTTTTTTTACCCATACTTTTTGCCATCCATCCTGCAAATAAGTTAAGAAAAGCGGTCGTTAATAAAACCCAAATACCATTATCAAGACTATGCAATTTGGTTGGATGAAAAAAAGCATTAATAGCTTCGTAAAAAATAATTAAACCAGCGGTTATAATTAAACTTCCCTCAAAAGCCGCAGAAATAAATTCAGCTTTACCATGTCCATATGGATGTTCTTTGTCTTTTGGTTTTGAAGCTACATATAAACTATAAAGACCAATAGCACCTGCTAGCACATTCACAATACTTTCTAATGCATCTGATAAGACAGAAAGCGAATGTGTCATAAAATAAGCGACGAACTTTAAGATAAAAAGAACGACACTTAATGAAGTGACATAGAACTGTATTTTTAAATTCTGTTTAGCTGCTTGCAAGGTGGAATATTATAAAGTAGGTTAAGCTATAAAACTGTTGTATCTATTTTCAATGAATTCCCAGTGCACTAGATTCCACCAATTCGCAATATAGTCTGCTCTTTTGTTTTGGTATTTCAAATAATAAGCATGCTCCCAAACGTCTAATCCTACTAATGGGAAACCTTTTGTTTCTGCCACATCCATGAGTGGGTTGTCTTGATTGGGGGTAGTGCAAATTGCGAGTTCATTTTGTGCATTAACAATCAACCAAGCCCAGCCACTTCCGAATCTATTTTTTGCAGCTTCTGTAAATGCTTTTTGAAATTCGGCAAAACTGCCAAATGACTTTTCGATAGCTTTTGCCAATTTGCCTGTTGGCGT
>JBILQZ010000138.1:0-4569 GCA_044372935.1 Sediminibacterium sp.
ACAACATGCCGGGGAACCAAAATAATTGAGCAATCAAATTTGTTTTTTCATTTAAAGAAGCCCTGAAAGCTTTAATTGCAGCAGTGCAAATTAAAATCATATACACTAAAATTGGATATATCAAACAACCCATAGATGGGGCAAGTTTTTGATAAATAAACCAGCAGAACAATGCAAATAAAACAGCCACTGCATACACTTTATATAAAGTCTTACCTGGCGCAGGTTCAATTTTTTGAAAGAATATAATATTAAAAATATGGGTTGTCATGAAGGCTATCATACCAGGAATAAAATAAGCATCCGATAATAAAAACGCATCCCCTAAAAAAGAACCAAACAATCCAATCAAAATTAAATATTTGCTTTTGGGTGCAGTTGCAAAATAAGGTTGTGCGTAAAAAAAGCCCATGAGCAAAGGCAACAGAAGCAATTTTGATCCATATTGAATATTGGTATACCCTAATAATTGTGCAAACAAATGCAGCATTAGCATTAAAATATAGGCAGTCATGCCAAACTTTTGTAGGAAGGTTTTCATCTTTTAGGTTTTCGTTAAAATTGGACTAAATATACTTAAAGCAAGGGAATTCAGTTTGCAATCCATAAATTTGCGCATGATCCATCCAGATGATGCCGCCTTTTATAGTTATTGGGAGCAACAGCGCGAACTACCCCATTACAAACGCAAACCTTTTTTAAGGGGTACCAGCATCAGCCTTCTCTTAGGTATTTTAATATTATTGGTGGCTGAAATGGGCTGGTATGAAAGAGCGAATATGGTTGCCAATTCTAGAGGTAACATTCTCTGGATCTTGATTGCCATCGTTTTCATTTCGGTTGGTTTTGGATGGATTTACCAGCAATTTACCTGGGAAATGAATGAACAAAGATTTAATGAAATAAAGCATTTAAAAAACAAAAAATGACCCATTTTAGACCAAAAAACAGCTTCAAATCAAGCATTTCATCCTTATTAACCCTCCTAATTGTACTAGTTGGGCTTTTTTCAATGAATGCCTGTAGTAAATCCGATACCAAGTCTGATACAAATTCAACAGCATGTACGCTAAAAGCACAATATGTAAACGATACATCTGCGACGCAAAAAGCCCTTATGGTGGCCTTCTGCAAGAACAATAATATCAATTATACGACCCACCCAAGTGGTATATTATATGAAATTACCGCTGCTGGCGATACAGCCAAACCTAATCTATGTAATTCAATTACAATGACTTACGCTGGAAAATTGATGACTGGGATTCAATTTGACAAGGGTACCATATCCTATCCATTAAAGGATTTGATAGTAGGTTGGCAAATCATAGTTCCCCTGATAGGAAAAGGTGGTAAAATCAAAATGGTCATCCCCTCTTCTTTGGCTTATGGTGAACAAGGTAGACCACCCGTTATTCCAGGCAATTCTCCCCTTTATTTTGAAATGAGCATCGACTAACAAGCTCCCAATATCACCCAAAATAATGGTCAAATAGGGCTAGTTTTAGGCTTGTTTCCATTATATTTGCCGACTAAAAAAAGTTAACCAAACTATTATGCAACTCAAAGGATTAGTGCGCTTTTTTACATTTGCGCTTATTTTAATTTGTCTTTACCAGTTATCTTTTACATGGTTCGTTAGATCACATGAAAAAGCAATGGATGCTAAAGCAACGGCTTGGGTCAATAAACTACCAAAAGCTGAACAGATTTATCCAAGTGATAAAGACCAACAATTGTTATATAACGACTCTGTAGCAGATGCTAAGAAAGTGTATTACAAGCGTTTATTAGACAGTACTAAAGAAACAAAATTGTTCTTTGGTCTGACTACTTATGCTGAAGCAAAAGAAAAAGAATTAATGTTAGGCCTTGATTTACAAGGTGGTATGAGCGTAACCATGGAGGTTGGCTTAGACGGTTTAATTAAATCTCTAGCAAATTACTCTAAAGAACCTGCTTTCAATACCGCATTAGCCAATGCAGTGAATAAGAAAGCCAATAGCAATGCAGACTTAATCACCTTGTTTACAGCTGAATATAAAGCAGTTAACCCAACCGGTAAATTAGCCCCTTTATTCGCTACTAGAAGCAATGGTAAATTAAAGTTTGATGCTTCTGATGAAACTGTTGTTACTTATTTGAAAGAACAGTCTATCCAAGCATTCAACAATACTTATAAAATCTTAAGTACACGTATTGACCGTTTTGGTTTGGCTTCTCCAACAATCAATCCTGATCCTGCAAAAGGAATCATCAATATCGAATTAGCTGGTATTTCTGATAAAGAGCGTGTACGTTCTTATTTACAATCTACTGCAAACCTTCAGTTTTTTGAAGTGTATACTTTTGAAAACAGAGATTTCCAAAATGCGGTACTTGCAGCTGACAAAGCCATTGAATTAAGCAATACTGGTGTAGTAGATTCAACAGTCGTTGCTAAAGTGGATACTGCAAAAGCAAACGCTGCTAAGAATCCTTTATTAAGAATCGTTCAATTTACCCAACCTTATCAAGCTAAGAATGGCCAGTACATTTTCCCAGCGGAGATTGGTTATACTTTGAAAAAAGATACAGGTGTTTTAAATGCTTATTTAGCATTACCTGAAGTGAAGTCTAAGTTCCCTTCGAACTTGGTATTCATGTATGGTAAACCAGATGAATCAGATCCAAAAGCAAAAGATGTTTTACCATTATATGCGATCAAAACTTTAGAGAATGGTTTAGCTGAATTAGAAGGAGATCATGTTGCAAATGCTACACAAGATTTTGATGAGCGCGGAAAAGTAGCGATCAAAATGAACATGGATAAAATTGGTACAAGCATTTGGGCTAAGATGACTTCTAAGAATGTAGGTAAACCAATTGCGATTGTATTAGACAATATTGTTTACTCTGCTCCAAATGTGAATGACGCCATCACAACAGGTAACTCACAAATTTCTGGCAACTACTCTTTAAAGACTGCACAGGATTTAGCTCAAATTTTAGAGAGCGGTAAATTACCAGCTCCTGCTAAAATTGTGGCTGACCAACAAGTAGGTCCAACTTTAGGTAACGCTTCTATTCAAGGTGGTGCTATGGCATTTGGTGTTTCTTTCTTAGTGATTTTTGCCTTGATGTTGATTTACTTTAACACTGGTGGATGGGTAGCAAATATTGCTTTGATCTTAAACTTATTATTCACGATTGGTATCTTAAGTGCATTAGGTTTCACTTTAACTGCACCTGGTATTGCCGGTTTAGTTTTAACCATTGGTATGGCCGTGGATACGAACGTAATTATATTTGAAAGAATCAAAGAAGAATTAACAAAAGGTAAGAGCTATCAATTGGCTGTAGCGGATGGTTATAAGCGTTCTATGTCTCCTGTATTGGATGCACACGTGACTACCCTATTAACTGCAATCATCTTAGCTTACTTTGGTTTAGGTCCTGTATTAGGATTTGCTACAACACAAATTATTGGTATTTTATTGTCTTTATTCTGTGGTATCCTTGTATCAAGATTGATCACTGATATCTACACAAGTAAGAACAGACATTTCGAATATTTTACTGCTGTTTCAAGAGGTATTTTCAAGAATGCGAATTTCAAATTCATTGAGTTCAGAAAGTATGCTTACATTTTATCAGTAGTTGTATTGATTGGTGGTATCGCTTCTTTCTTCAACGGATTTGACGAAGGTGTTGAATTTGCAGGTGGACGTAGCTTCACTGTTAAGTTTGACAAAGCTGTTAACATTGAAGACGTAAGAAACGAATTGAAAGCAGTATTTGGTGAAGCACCTATCATTAAGACGGTAGATACTAAAAACCAAATCAACATCACCACTTCTTATAAGATCAAAGACCAAGGCAATAATATTGACCAAGAAGTAGAAGCTTTATTATTCAAAGGCTTAAGCAAACAATTACCTGCTGGCATTAGCTTCAAAGAATTTGATGAACAATACAAGCAAAAGCAACAAAAAGTATTGCCTTCTATCTCTGAAGATTTAAAAGCGGGTGCAACAAAAGCGACCATCTTTGCATTGATTGCAATTTGTTTATACATCTTTATACGTTTCCGTGATTGGAGATATTCTTTAGGAACCATCTTCTCTTTATTACACGACGTATTTGTAACCTTGATTGTATTTAGCTTCTTAAGAGAAGTAGTACCATTCCCATTAGAGATTGACCAACATTTTATTGCGGCGATCTTAACGGTAATTGGTTTCTCTATGAACGATACAGTGATTGTATATGACCGTATCCGTGAGGACAGTCATTTAATGAAAGGCGTTGATAATGCAACGATCATTAACAAAGCGATCAACCAAACCTTATCTAGAACTATCATGACTTCATTGACTGTGTTCTTAACCATCTTGATCTTATTCATCTTTGGTGGTGAAGTAACAAGAGGTTTTGCATTTGCAATGTTGATTGGTGTGATCACAGGTACTTACTCTTCTATCTTTGTAGCTGCTCCAGTATTAGTAGATTTTGCTAAGAACAAGCCATTAGGTGTAGAGCCAAAAGCAAAAAAACACAGTGCTAGCAATGCATAGTCTATGTTGATCG
>JBILQZ010000139.1:0-4568 GCA_044372935.1 Sediminibacterium sp.
TTTTTGATAAAATTCACTTCCATCTTTACGACCAACATACTTATTTTAGGATTGCGTTGGTATACTTGACCAAAGGCCAACATGCCAGAACACATTTCTGCCGCCATAGCTTCCACGGCAAAGTAGATAGACTTGAATGGATTTTTACTAAACCAACTATACTTAATTTTTACAGTACAACTATTCGCGTCAAAATGCTGAATGCGGAGTCCGGCAAAAAAAGCAGCCGGCAATTTTTGAAATAAAAAAAATCTAAAAGAGATGGGGTTGCTTATTAGCCTACTAAATAGATTAAAATTAGGGTTCATGTTCATTGATTTGTCGTTAAATATAATAGATAAACCTTAATTTAGTAAACTTAAACGAAGCTTTATGAATCAAGGATTGCAAACCTATGACTACATTGTATTTGTGTTGTATTTCATTTTAATCTCCTCTTATGGAGTTTGGATCTATCGAAAGAAAAATACAGCTACCACCAATACAAAAGATTTCTTCTTAGCGGAAGGTCAGTTAACCTGGTGGGCAATCGGCGCTAGTTTAATTGCCTCCAATATTTCTGCGGAACAATTTATTGGCATGAGTGGGAATGGGTTTAGACTTGGCTTGGCCATTTCTGTCTATGAATGGTTGGCGGCTGTATCCTTGGTGGTAGTGGCCATATTTTTTATGCCGGTCTATTTAAAGAACCGTATTTACACGATGCCTCAGTTTTTGAAAACGAGGTACAATGAAACGGTGGCCATGATCATGGCGATCTTCTGGTTGTTCTTATACATATTTGTCAATCTAACTTCTATACTTTATTTAGGCGCGATTGCAATTAATAATTTAACAGGAGGGACGCATTTTCACCTTATCATGATTGGCTTAGCGGTGTTTGCTTTATTTATCACTTTAGGAGGCATGAAAGTGATTGGTTATACAGATGTATTTCAGGTATTGATTTTAACTGTAGGCGGTTTGATCACTTCTTATATTGCCTTAACTGTGGTGAGTGAACAATTTGGTATGGGCAAGAGTATGATAAATGGATTCAATCATTTAATGCAAGCAGCACCAGATCATTTTAAAATGATATTTGATAAACCAGGTCCTGGCGCTACACAAAAAGAAATTGAAGATTATTCTAGCTTACCAGGTATGGCTATGATGGTAGCAGGTATTTGGATAGCGCATTTAAATTATTGGGGGTGCAATCAATATATTACACAAAGAGCTTTGGGGGCAGATTTAAAAACAGCAAGAACGGGTATTTTATTTGCTGCGTTTTTAAAATTAATGATGCCTATATTAGTAGTGATACCAGGTATTGCAGCCTATGTATTGTATCAAAATGGCGGTCTCCAAACAGAGATGATGACCAATGGTGTTCTAAATCAAGATAACGCCTATTCTGCAGTGGTAGGATTTTTACCTGTGGGCCTGAAAGGCTTATCTATGGCAGCTTTAACAGCAGCCATAGTCGCTTCCTTAGCGGGCAAAGCAAATAGTATTTCAACCATCTATTCTTTAGATATTTATAAAAAGTACATTAATAAAGAAGCGAGTGATTCAAAGATTGTCACTACCGGAAGAGTGATGATTATTCTTTCCTTATTGATCGCTATTGTAATTAACTGGAAAGACACCCTTGGCATTGGTGGCAAAGGTGGATTTGAATTTATTCAAAAATATACGGGCTATATTTCTCCTGCTATCTTCCCGGTATTTTTATTAGGCTTCTTTTGGAAAAGAGCTACGTCAAAAGCTGCAATTACTGGTATTTTCTTAGGTGTGATCTTGTCTATTGTATTTGATAAATTTTTACCAGGATGGATGGGCAATGATACCTTGTTGTATACAGCTTATCCTACTGCATCAGGTAGTTTTGAGATTCCTTATTTAATACAAATGGGCTGGGTATTTTGTTTCACTACTTTAGCAATCATCCTTATTAGTTTATTGGATGTGAAAGGTCAAAAGCACGAAAATGAAATTACAGAAGATGAAGGCCAGTTTAAATTATCGAATGCGCATTTGGCAATGGTAATGCTGGTATTAGGCGTAGTGATTGCACTCTATATTAAATTCTGGTAGACGCTTTTAAAATAGTTGCAAACTAAGATGTCCAATGGTTGTAAAAAGGGCGCAGCGAATCAGTACCCCCAAGCAACACCAGAAAACCATTTTATTGGTTGGCACATTAAAGCCCACACCTACTCCAATACTTATGGGTGCACCAACGGTCATCGTGCCCAATAAGCCAAGGCCAATGACGCCATATTTTTCCCATATTTTTAAAACAAATCCAGGTTCAGATTTTGAAGCTTTTGGTTTTCTATATTTTGATATCCATTTTTTGATGATGTCTCCAAGGTAGGCTGCTACAAAAACACCTGTCAAACCACCTACTGCGCTCGCAATAAAAATGACTAGGGGCTGTAAGTTAAAAGCAAATCCTGCGGGGATGGCTGCATAGATTTCAAAAGTGGCTAGACCTGCAACAGTTAGTATTTTATACAGCATGGATATATTTTGAAGCGTAAAGCTAAGGATTTAAAATAGCTAAATGGGTTATCTTTTATGAATTAAATTCTTAACTTTAAGTAACCACAAAAAATCAAGTATGGAACGTAGGCAACTCTTAAAACAATCTGCTTTTGCAATTGCTGCTTTTTCATTTTCTCGTGACTTGTTTGCTAAGGAAACATCAACTCATTCTGAGTGGAGTGGACTTAGTGCTACTTTATTGCAAAACAATATGATTCGTTTAGGTTCCAATGAAAACCCGCATGGACCTTCTACATTAGCGAAACAAGCTATGATAGATGCGGTTAGTATTTCCAATCGATATCAGTGGGATATGAATGCAAGTTTAAAAACAGAGATTGGTAAAATGACGGGCCATACGAAGGATCATGTGGCATTAGGCGCAGGTTCATCAGAATTGCTAGGTGTTGTTTCATTATGGGCTGCTTATAAAAAAGGAAATGTGGTAGCTTCGGAACCCACTTTTAAATTATGGATGCCAGCAGCAAGAAGAATGGGTTTGCCTACAAAGTTGGTACCGTTAACTGCCACAAAACATAACGATTTAAATGGGATGATGCAAGCAATGGATGAGCAAACCAAGATGGTGTATTTGTGCAATCCAAATAATCCAACTGGCACGGTGAGTCCAACCAGTGAGTTAGAAAACTTTATTAAAAAAGTAGCGAGCAATACAATTCTTTTAGTAGACGAAGCTTATACCGATTATTATGACACGCCGTCTATGGCTCATTTAATTGATACGTATCCTAACCTTGTCATAGCAAAAACGTTTTCAAAAACTTTTGGGATGGCAGGAGCTAGGGTAGGTTATGTATTAGCGCATCCTAGTACCATTAAACAATTGAATGAATTTCAGGCTTGGGCAAATGCGGGTCCATCTGCCGTATCGATGCAAGGCGCTTTAGCGGCGATCAAAGACAAGTCTTTTGTTGCTTATTGCAAATCCGAAAACATCAAAGCAAAAGATATTTTATATAAAGGATTTGACGAGTTAGGTATTAAACACATCAAATCCTTTACCAGCTTTGTCTATTTTGATACAGCGACGTATAAAAAAGATATTCCCGCTTTATTATTAGCTAATAATATTATGGGCGCTAGGCCATTTGAACAAAACAGCAGCTGGCTAAGAATAAGTATTGGCACAGTCGCTGAAATGGAAAAAGTGGTGGCTGTTTTAAAAGCGGGCGTTTAAAACGAATTAAGCTTTTTTTGGAGGCAAAGCAAAAGCAGTTGCTTGATGTTCAAACTGGCCATTGTGTGCACCATCGCAGAATGGCTTGTTCTTACTTAAGCCACATCTACAAAGTCCTAATACATTTCTGCCGCCTAAATCATAGGTATTACCTTCTCTATCTACGATTGTAAACTCACCTTCTATTTTTAAAGAGCCATTGTTGTTGACTGTAATTTTAGTTGACATTTTATTTCATTTAAATTGAACTGTAAAGGTATTGATAAATTAATACAAATCTATCTTAGTTGCTTGTGAAGGGTAATGTATTTTCAAGCCCATTTGATTGGCTACTTGTATTTGTGCTTGAATATTTTTTTCACAATCTGTACAAGGTTTTAAATGTGTAATATAGATGGGTGTTTTATGTAAATTGCCACTCGTTAAATTATTTAACTTTCCTAATTCATGCATTAACAATTCCGGGTTTAAATGTCCGAATAAAGATTTTGCAGGAATAGTATTGTCAAAAGACACTTCTATAAAGATGGCTTTGAGTTGACCCTTACTTATCAATGGCGCAACCGTTTTCCATAATGCTTGCAATTGAGTACTTTGCTCAACACTGTCTGCGCCCGTATCCCCTAAATAAAGTAAATAGCTGGATTGATTACGCACTAAAAACGCAGTACTCTCGTAGGGATTCACATGGCTTAATACAAATGGGGTAACAAACAAACCTGTACCATCAATGGCTATTTCTTGTTTCGCTACTAAAGGGGTATAAGTATATTTTTTTAAAATTGGCGCTTCGCCTTCATTTCCGAAATTGGCCCATGCAGACCAAGTAAAATAATTT
>JBILQZ010000023.1:0-16827 GCA_044372935.1 Sediminibacterium sp.
AATGCATTTGCAGGCAAGGCCAATCAATGGTTAGGGAAAAATGCTACTAAGGTATTTACAGGTACAAAAGGGATGGAACAATTTTTCCCTGCACATAAAATTCAAATAACAGGTAATCCAGTAAGACAAAACATAGCTCAAAATCAAATGAATAAAGCATCGGCTTTATCGCAATTTGGTTTGCTTCCGAATCAGTTTACAATTTTAATCATTGGGGGAAGTCTAGGGGCGGCATCTATCAACAAAGCCATCCAACATAGTTTAGACAATTTTGAAAAAAGGGGCATACAGTTGATATGGCAAACAGGCAAGCCCAATGCGGATATTTATCAAGCAGCTGCAAGTCATTTTAAAAATGTATTTGTAAGCAGTTTTATCAATGATATGTCTGCTGCTTATGCTGCAGCTGATATGGTGGTGAGTCGTTCTGGTGCGATGGCGGTGGCAGAAATTTCCATAACAGGTAAGCCTTGCATTTTTGTTCCCTATCCTCATGCAGCCGAAGACCATCAAACCTTTAATGCAAAAGTATTAGTAACAGAAAAGGCAGCACAAATGATCGCAGATAAAAATGTTGCTACTGATTTATATCCAATGATTGAAAATTTAATTTCTAATAAAGCAATATTAGAAGAGATGCAATCAAAAATTCAATCCTATGCTTGGGAAAATGCAGATCAAGTGATTGCAGAGGCCATTATTCACGAAATAGAATCTAAATAGAACAGTTCATATGAATCCATTAACAAACCTCAAACGTATTTATTTTATTGGCATTGGCGGTATTGGTATGAGTGCGTTAGCAAGGTATTTTAATACACAAGGTGTCCTAGTTTCTGGCTATGATAAGACACCAACTGAATTGACGAATAGTTTAGAAGCAGAAGGGATACAAATTCATTTTGAAGATGATTTATCTAAGCTGGATAAAGAAGCTACAGTAGTGGTGTATACGCCTGCTATCCCTGCAGCACATAAGGAATTTAATTATTATAAAGACAATGGCTATTTAGTGGTTAAGCGTAGTGATGTTTTACAATGGGTGACAGAAAATGCATTTACGATTGGTATTGCAGGCACGCATGGTAAAACGACCACGACTTCTATGACGGCACATATATTAAGACATACAGGGTATGGTTGTAACGCCTTTTTGGGAGGTATTGCTTCTAATTATGATACAAATTTTTGGAGTCACGAAAGAAATGTGGTGGTGGTTGAGGCAGATGAATACGATAGAAGTTTTTTAAAATTAGCACCCAATATTGCAGTGATTACAGCAGTAGATCCAGATCATTTGGATATATATGGAACTGCAGAAGAAGTATTGAAAGCTTTTGGTCAGTATGCGGATAAAATAAAACCAGCTGGGGTATTGATCCAAAAATTAGGTACTACAGTGGCAACAGATGCAAGTAATAAAACGATTGCAACTTATGGCTACAATCAAGATCAAGCATCTTATCATACAAGTAATTTGAAAGTAGTAGATGGCTCTTATGTTTTTGATCTAGTGCATCCTGCTGGTGTATTGCACAATGTGGTATTGAATATGGGTGGTTTGCATAATGTCGAAAATGCAACAGCAGCGATTGCCATTGCTTTAAACTTAGGGATAGAAGAGGCTAAGATCATTGCAGCAGTAGCTGCATTCAAAGGCGTGAAACGTCGCTTTGAATATAAAGTTAAAACAGCCACAAAAGTATTGATAGATGACTATGCACATCATCCAGAAGAATTAAGTGCGTTAATCAGTGGCGTAAGAAGTATCTATCCAAACGAAAAAATGGTATTGGTATTTCAACCTCATTTGTACAGTAGAACCCAAGACCAAGCAGCAGGATTTTCTGCTACATTAGATCAAGCGGACGAAGTGATTTTGTTACCCATATATCCTGCAAGAGAATTACCTATTCCAGGTGTGACAAGCGACATGTTATTAGCAGAAATGAACTTGGATAAAAAACAAGTAATGACCAAAGAGCAATTATTGGCATGGGCTGCAAACACCAATGATAAATTAATTGTAATGGCGGGTGCCGGAGATATAGATGTTTGTATCAATCAAATTCAAGAGATCCTTACAAAGTAGTACATGAAGCAATGGCAAAAAATAGTAATTAGGGTTTTGTGGAGCATCGCTGCTGCTGCACTGATTGTGCTTTTTGTAATCGCATGGAAAGCAAAGAATGAAAAAAAATTAACAGACATTCAAGTTGAATTAGTAGGGGAGAGTGCACAAGCTTTATTTATGGACGAGTTATCAATTCGTGCCATATTGAATGAGCAAGGTATACATGTGGGCTTACCCATAGATCGCATTAATTTGACACAGCTTGAGCATTTTATTGAAAAAACAGAATGGGTAAAAAATGCCGAGTTTTTTATTGATAATAAATTGGTCTTAGAAGCCAAAATTGAACAAAGAATTCCAATTGCGAGGGTCTTTACTGCGAATGGAAATTCTTTTTACATCGATAAGGAGGGTTGGAGACTTCCTTTGAAACAATTGACGGTGTTGAATTTGCCCGTATTTACAGGCTTCCCAACAGATCAGGTAAAATTATCAAAACCAGACAGTGCTTTATTAAAAGACGTTTTATTTTTTGCAAAGACGATTCAGAAGGATAGTTTCTTTATGGCTCAGGTGGCTCAAGTGAATATTGAACCCAATGGGAACTTCCAGATGGTTCCTGCTTTAGGGGATCATATTGTTTTAATTGGTAAAGTGGATCATTTAGAAGACAAGTTGAACCGACTCTTTACATTTTATAAAAAAGTATGGGTGGCTGCGGGTGTCAATGCTTATCAAGTGATTGATTGTAGGTTTGATCATCAGGTAGTTGCTTTGAAAAAGGGACTACAGCCCATTGAATATTCTGGCAGTTTTATCTGGCCAACAGGGGATAGTACCATGATGCAAGCACCTACTACTACTGTAGATAAAACTATTGTTACGGATACAATAAAGCCTACCCAGCCTGCACCAGTGCCAGTAACACCTGTTAAGGTTGCGCCGGTTAAGGCAGCACCTGTTAAAGTTGCTGGGGTCAAATTGCCTACTAAACCAACAAAGGGTAAAGTTCAAACAAAAGCCAATAAATCAAAGGCGAAATTGAACAATAAACCTAAAAATAAATCGTTAAATAAAAAGACAAAGACTGCAAAAGCGTTAATGCCTAAGAAGTCGAAGTCTCCAACTAAGAACAACTAACAACTAAAACCTATAAAAATGAGTCAGAACGATTCTCCCATCATTGTGGGTCTTGACATTGGTACAACAAAAATCGCAGCGATTGCCGGCAGAAAGAACGAGTTTGGTAAATTAGAAATCCTGGGATTTGGTCGTGCGAATAGCAATGGGGTTCAACATGGTCAAGTATTGAATATTGATCAAACCATCAAAGCAATTCAACAAGCTTTGCAAAATTGTCATTTAAGCAATCCAGATTTAGAAATCCACGAAGTGTATGTGGGTATTGCTGGTCACCATATTAAGAGTTTACAAACAAGAGGAGATCAAGTAAGACAAGACGCTGAAAATGAGATCCAGGCTTGGGAGATTGAGCAATTGATCAACAATCAAAGAAAAACATTTATCCCTGCAGGAGATCAAATTATTGATGTTATTCCTCAGGAGTTTCATGTAGACAATAACCAAAATATTAAGGATCCAGTAGGTGTAAATGGCGTTAAAGTTGGCGCTAATTTCCATATCATTACTGGTGACAGAAATGCGATCCGCAATATCAATCGTTCTGTGGAGAGAAGCGGTTTAATTACTAAAGATTTAGTGTTACAACCATTGGCTTCTGCGAGTGCAGTGATGAGCGATATAGATATGGAAGCAGGGGTGGCTATTTTAGATATTGGTGGTGGTACAAGTGACCTTGCCGTTTTCTATGATGGTATCTTAAAGCATACTGCTGTAATTCCATTTGGTGGAGAGAATATTACCAATGATATTAGAATGGGATTGGGTGTATTGAAGAGTCAAGCAGAAGCAATGAAAGTTCAATTTGGTAGCGCTTTATCTGATGAAGCAAAAGCCAATGCTTATGTGACTATCCCAGGATTAAAAGGGATGCCTGCAAAAGAAATCAGTGTGAAGAATTTAGCAGCAATTATTCAAGCAAGAATGAGTGAGATTCTTGATTTTGTAACTTATCATTTAAAGCAAGTCGGATTAGACAGCCGTATGTTAAATGGTGGTGTAATCTTGACTGGTGGTGGTTCTCAGTTAAAGCACTTGATTCAATTGACAGAATATATTACAGGTTTGAATGCAAGAATTGGTTTACCAAACGAGCATTTAGCGCCGAATCATATTGATGAATTAAAAAAGCCAATGTACTCTACTTGTATCGGTTTGATTTTGAAAGGATACAATGATTACGAGCAAAATTATAAAGTATTTACAGAGACCTATAAGAAGGTAGAAGTGCCTAAATCTTTGACTGTAAATGCAGCCGCAGCTACACCAAATCAAGGGTATCAAAGAACGATGCCTCAGCCGGTAGCAACGACTGTGTCAGAAGAGCAAATTGAAAAAAGAAAGAGTAAGTTCTGGGATCGTTTCAAGAACAACTTAATCGAGATTTTCAACGAAGAAGAAGACAAACCTTTGGCTTAAAAATTACCCACATATCGTTTATAACTTATAGAATATAATCGATTGAAATCAAGTAATTTAGACCCAATTACGACTAACTAACCTAACTATAAAAACAATTTCGAATGATTCAATTTGACTTACCCAAGCAAAAATCATCCATCATCAAAGTTCTTGGTGTTGGCGGCGGCGGAAGCAATGCCGTTAACTTCATGTTCCAACAAGATATCGAAGGGGTAGATTTTATCATATGCAATACAGATTCTAAGGCGATTGAACAAAGCCTTGTTCCCAATAAAATCCAATTAGGACCACATTTAACCCAAGGTTTAGGTGCTGGTGCGGATCCATCTGTAGGGAAAATGGCTACAGAAGAATCATTAGAAGAAATTAAGCGCATATTAGAAGTGAATACCAAAATGGCATTCATTACAGTGGGTATGGGCGGTGGAACTGGTACTGGTGGCGCACCGATTATTGCAAAAATCTGTAAGGATTTAGGCATCTTAACGGTAGGTATTGTAACGACTCCTTTTGGTTTTGAAGGACCTCGTCGTCAAAAACAAGCAGAAGAAGGGATCAACGAATTGAAACCTTATGTAGATACTTTATTAGTGATTTCAAATGACAAATTGCGCATGCAATATGGTAATTTGAAAATGAAAGAAGCATTCACCAAAGCAGACAATGTGTTGGCAACTGCAGCAAAATGTATCACGGATGTTATCAATAGCCGTGGTCATATTATTGTAGATTTTGCAGATGTTTGTACTGTGATGAAAAATGGCGGAGTGGCGATCTTAGGTAAGGCAGAAGTAGCTGGAGAAAACAGAGCAGAAAGAGCGATCGAAGAAGCATTGAATTCACCTTTATTGAACGACAATGATATCAAAGGTGCAAAATGGATTTTATTAAATATCAATAGTGCAGAAGGGGATTACGAGTGTAGCATGGATGAATTAGAAACCATCAACACTATTTTACGTGCACGTACAGGTGAACACAGTGATGTGATCATGGGTATGGGCTATGATGAGACTTTAGGGGAGAAATTAGGCATCACTTTAATTGCTACAGGATTTGAACATAAGGATCCATTTAAAAAAGAAGCAGCTAAAGAAGTTGAGGCACCAGTAGAAGAAAAAATCGTGATGACTTTGCAGTCAGAACAACAAGCACCTATAGCGCCGATTGCACCAGTGGCAGCCGCAAATGAACCAGAGGCTTCATTAGAAGTGGAGGAATTCGATGAAACTCCAGAAGAAGAAACAATAAGTTTTGAACTTGCTCCAACTTTACAAGAATTTGACATGCCAGCAATGAGCAATGTATATGTTGCTGCACCTGATTTTGAAGAAGAGGAGGAAATGGAGGAATTGGTTGAAATGTTTGAAGCGCCAATTACAGAAGCGGTTACATCAGAAAGTTTTGTAGTAGAGGAAACAGTTGAAATGCCTCTGTTCGAAGAGACAAATACATTAGATGAAACTGCTGAAGTATATGAATTAGATATGGAAGCAGCTGAAGAAACGAACTTCACGACTGAATTTGTTTTGAGCAAGCCTACCAATATCTATGCTACTGCAGAGGTGGAAGAAGAAGTTGAAGAAGAATTGATTGAGGAAGAATTAGTAGAGGAAGAAGCAGTAAGTTTAGCGCAAGTAAATGAAATAGAGACTTCATTTAGAAATGTCGAAATGGCTACAGAGGAAGAACCAACCATGCAATTGGTGATGCGTGAAACTTCTTTAGAAGAAACGAATAACAGGCCACAGCATTCAAGCTTTGACATATCAATGGATAATTCAGAAGAGCAAAGACGTAAAGTGGCTGAGCGTATTCAAAAGTTAAGAAATTTATCTTTCAATATTAACAATGGTGCAGATCCTGGTACTGAATTTGATGCAGTCCCTGCCTATGTTAGAAGAAACTTGGACTTGTTTGGTAATACCATGGCTTCTGTAGAAAACTATTACAGTAAGTATACAGTAGAGCAAGATGAGAATAATCAAACGCAGATCTCTACCATCAATTCTTTCTTAGATGGTAAAAAACCGGATTAAAGATCGTTTTTATAGAACAGTTGATTTAGTTGGAACCCTGCCTGAAAAGGCGGGGTTTTTTTATTTACCTTTGAGTATGCAAACAGTACTCATTACAGGCGGAACAGGGATGGTTGGACAATCCTTATCCAACTTTTTAATCGCAAAGGGATATCAAGTGATTGTGTTGACAAGACAGAAAAAACAATCCAGTCGTGCCCATTTTTCCTTTGCGCAATGGGATTTGGCAAAGGGATGGATCGACCCAGCAGCGATTGCTGCGGCAGACTATATCATTCACTTAGCGGGAGAGGGGGTTGCAGATAAAAGATGGACGGCTGCAAGAAAGAAAGCCATTTTAGAAAGTCGTGTGCAAACAAGTGCTTTGTTAGTGCACACTTTGAAAACACAACCTAATAAAGTAAAAGCCATTGTTGCAGCGTCAGCAATTGGTTGGTACGGTCCTGATACAGCAAAAAGTTTGGCAGCTGGTTTCGAAGAAAATGATCCAATGGATCCTAGTTTTTTAGGGGCTACTTGTAAGCAATGGGAGGAAAGCATGCACCCTGTAAAGGATTTAGGTATTCGATTGGTTACTGTAAGGATTGGTATTGTATTCAATCCTAGAGGAGGTGCATTAGCTGAGTTTATAAAACCTGCAAAATTAGGTGTAGCAGCTATCTTGGGCGATGGTCAACAGTTTGTAAGTTGGATACATCAACAAGATTTAAATCGCATACTATTATTTGGATTAGAAAATGAAAATCTAAATGGAGTGTACAATGCTGTCGCACCAGATCCTGTAGACAATGCAACCTTAACCAAAGCAATTGCAAAACGTTTTCACAACTGGGCTATCCCCTTCAATGTACCTAGTTTTTTATTGAAAATTATACTAGGTGAAATGAGTATAGAAGTCTTGAAAAGTGCAAAGGTGAGCGCTGCAAAAATAATGGCCACAGGCTTTAGCTTTAACTACGCAAGTATGGACGAAGCCTTGGACGATTTATTAGTTACGAATTGGTCTTCCCGAAGTAATAACTGATTGAATACGCTCTAGGGTTTTCTTTTCGCCACAAAGACTTAAGAAAGCTTCACGCTCTAAATTCAATAAGTATTGTTCGTTCACTACTGTTGCTTCACTTAAGTCTCCACCACACATTACATAAGCTAGCTTACGAGCAACCAAAGCATCATGGTCTGTTGCGTAACCGCCACGCCACATGGCATTGATACCAGCATATAAAGCGCCTAATCCAGCTTTACCCATTACTTTAATATCATTGCGTTGTATAGGTTGCGTATAACCTGCGTTAAACAATTCAAGGACTTGTTCTTTTGCCTTTGCGATTCTTCTTGATTGATTCAAAACAATTTGATCCTGACCTTTTCTGAAAATGCCCATTTCCATTGCTTCATGTGCAGAAGTAGCCACTTTAGCAGTTGCAATTTGTAAGAATCTATTTTTCAATGTAATGGTTTCTGGTTCTTCTGGATGCATTTCATCCGATGCCCTTAATACCAATTCCTTGGTACCACCGCCACCTGGAATTACACCAATACCTAATTCAACTAAACCAATATAAGTTTCTGCAGCTGCGCAAATAGCGTCAGCATGTAAATTCATTTCACATCCTCCACCCAAACACAATCCATGTGGCGCAGTTACTACTGGTATAGATGAATAACGAACACGCATCATGCTATTTTGAAAAGCACGAACAGCCATATCTAATTCTTCATAATCCTGTTCTATGGCTAACATAAAAATCATCCCCACATTCGCACCCGCGCTAAATAAATTGCCATCGTTGGCAATGACTAAGCCTTTACTTTTTTCTTCGGATAATTGAATGGCTTTATTTAATCCCTCTAATACTTCGCCACCAATGCTATTCATTTTAGTGTTCCAGTTAAAGCCAAATACATCTTCACCAATGTCAACTAAATTACAAGCACTGTTTTTCCAAATGGTTTTTTCTTTAAAATCGGAAAGGATAATAAAGGAATCTGCTCCTGGAATTAATGTATAATCTCCACTAGGAATATCATAATAATAACGTTTACCATTTTTAGTGGTATAGAAGGATAAACCTTTAGCCACCATGGTGTCAACCCAAGGGGCTACTGCAATACCAGCTGCTTTCATGTCTGCTATCACATTGGCTATGCCTAACTCATTCCAAGATTCAAAGGCGCCAATTTCCCAGCCAAATCCTGCTTTAAGTGCATCGTCTACACGGTATAATTCGTCACTGATTTCTGGAATACGGTGACTGATATAAGAGAATAAGGCATGATGAAATGCTTGTATAAATTGACCGCCTTTGTCTTTTGCGCTATACAATACTTTTAACCTTGCTGGTAATTGATCTACTGCTTTTGCAGCATCAATAGATGCCATTTTTGTTTTCTTGCGTGGCTCATATTCCAGTGTGGCTAAATTTAAAGTCAATATTTCTTTACTAGTTGCTGTCTTTATTTTTTTGAAAAAACCTTGACCAGTTTTATCTCCCAACCAATTTTGTGCTACCATTTTCTCTAACCAACTCGGTAATTTGAAAGTGGCTTTGGCTTCATCGTTAGGACAATTTTCCGCAACACCATTTGCAACTTTTACTAGGGTATCTATACCCACCACATCAGCCGTTCTGAAAGTAGCAGATTTTGGACGACCTAAAATAGGCCCAGTTAAAGATTCCACTTCGTCAATGGTTAAACCCATTTTCTCCATGATATGCAATACACTCATCATGCTAAATACGCCGACTCTGTTAGCGATAAATGCAGGCGTGTCTTTACACAATACAGTTGTCTTACCTAAAAACACATCTCCATAATGCATGTGAAAATCAATCACAGCTTGATCTGTCTTTGGCGTTGGAATAATTTCCAATAACCTTAAATACCTAGGCGGATTAAAAAAGTGCGTGCCACAGAAATGTTTTTGAAAATCTTCTGAACGGCCTTCGGCCATTAAATGAATAGGAATACCAGATGTATTAGAACTTACTAAGGTGCCTGGCTTTCTATATTGTTCAACTTGATCGTAAATACTTTTTTTGATATCCAATCTTTCTACCACCACTTCTATAATCCAATCGGCGGTAGCAATTTTTGACATATCGTCTGTGAAATTTCCAGTACGAATATTTTTTGTTGCAGCACTACTATAAATAGGGGAAGGGTTAGATTTGATAGCAGCTTGTAACGCATCGTTTACTAATTTATTTCTTTCCTTAGATTGTGTACTTTCTTCGGCACCTGGTTGTAAACGATCTAACAATAAAACTTGTACACCAATACCTGCAAAATGACATGCGATTCTAGACCCCATCACACCACTTCCTAAGACTACGACTTGTTTTATAGTTGGTTGCATATTAAAGCTTTTCGTAAAATTAGTTAGTTATGCAACTATTTTCAAAAAATATTTTGATTTTAGCCAAAAAAGGGCCAAAAACGCCATTGGTTGCCTCTTTTAACCTTTTAACAAAACCAAGTGGAGGGTTCAGCGCTTTAGAGTACATTTGTACCATGAAAGTAGACCCTGCTTTAGTGAATCATTTGGCACATCTTTCTAGGTTAAATGTGGCACCAGAAAAAATGGACAAATTGGTCCATGATATGGAAGATCTGGTGGCATTTGTGGCACAATTAAATGCCTTAGATACCGAAGGGGTAGCCCCATTGATGCATATGGGTGGAGCCTATAATGTGTTGAGGGCAGATGAAGTGAACGGGTCTATTTCTAATGAAGCAGCCTTGTCTAACGCACCAGCAACTGCAGCTCCTTATTTTAAAGTACCAAAAGTCATTCGTAAATAAATTATTATGTCAACAGTTATTGAACTTAGAAATATTCAGAAGAGTTATTTTATGGCCAACCAAGCCATCCCTGTTTTGAAAGGCATCAATTTGGATATCAATAGAAACGAATATGTGGCATTGATGGGACCTTCCGGTAGTGGTAAGAGTACCTTGATGAATATTTTGGGTTGCTTGGATTCGCCAACCGGAGGTACGTATAATTTAAATGGACACGATGTAAGTGCCATGTCGGACGATGAATTAGCCGGGATCAGAAATATTGAAATTGGATTCGTGTTTCAACAATTTAATTTATTACCAAGATTAACCGCTGCAGAAAATGTGGCTTTGCCATTAGTATATGCTGGTATTCCTAAAAAAGATCGTTTAGAAAGAGCTTTGGTTGCTTTGGAAAAAGTGGGCTTGGCAGATAGAAGTCATCATAAATCGAATGAGTTAAGTGGTGGACAGATTCAACGTGTTGCCATTGCGCGCGCCTTGGTAAACAACCCATCTATTTTATTAGCAGATGAGCCTACTGGAAATTTGGATTCTAAAACTTCTGTTGAAGTGATGGAATTATTTGGCAAAATTCATGCTGCAGGAAATACAGTTATTTTGGTCACACACGAGGAAGATATTGCACAGTATGCCCACAGAGTGGTTCGTCTAAGAGATGGTAATGTAGAGACAGACACCCTGAACCAAAAACATATTTAATTTATTAATTATTGAACTAACTGGATTTAGTTTTGTTATAAGGGTATGAAAATCTATACAAAGGCAGGAGATCAGGGAAAAACTTCATTAATCGGAGGAACAAGGGTGCCTAAAAGTCACATTAGAATAGAGTCATATGGTACAGTGGATGAATTAAACTCCTTCATTGGCTTATTGAGCGATTTAGTTGCTGATGCGAAAATCAAAACAGATTTAAAAGAAATTCAGGATAGGTTATTTACCGTAGGATCTAGTTTAGCATGTGATCCAGAAAAAGAGTCTGCATTAAGAATACCAGATTTAAAAGAAGAAGATATTACGGGTCTAGAATTGTCCATGGACAAGATGAACGAAGTACTTGCTCCAATGAAATCATTTATCATTCCTGGTGGTCATCAAGCCATCTCCACTGCACATATTGCTCGTTGTGTTTGTAGAAGGGCAGAACGTTTATGTGTGCATATGCAGGAAGAAGATCTATTTGTAGAAACCTTAGTGATCAAATACTTGAACCGTTTGAGTGATTATTTATTCACTTTAGCTAGGTATATCGGTCATTTAAATGGGGTAGAAGATCAGCCTTGGAAGCCTCGTATTTAATTTCTTAGTACAACACTATACAATTTTTCCATCTTTCATGGTAAGGGTTCTGTCACTTAACTGAGCAAGCGCTTCGTTATGTGTTACAATCAAGAAACTTTGATTTAATTCATTTTTTAATCGCAGAAACAATTGGTGCATTGCGTGTGCATTGTCGCTATCTAAGTTGCCGGTAGGTTCATCTGCAAAAATGAGTGCAGGGTCGTTGATTAATGCCCTTGCAACAGCAACTCTTTGTTGTTCTCCACCAGACAATTGATGTGGTTTTTTATCTTGCTTGTCTGCAAGTCCTAAAAAATCAAGTAATTCAATGGCTTTCTTAGCAACTACTTTTTTATCTTTTTTCCCAATCCAACCTGGAATGGAAATATTTTCTAGTGCCGTAAATTCTGGTAATAAATGATGGAACTGAAAAACAAAGCCAATCCGTGTATTTCTGAATTGTGCCAATGCGGCATTGTTCATTTGATCAATGGCAAGTCCTTCAAATGAAATCTGACCTTTATCTGCCTTTTCCAAACTACTTACAATATACAATAGGGTCGATTTCCCGGCACCTGAGGGGCCGACAATAGAAACTAGTTCGCCTTTGGAAAGCTCCAAGGAAACCCCCTTTAGAACGGGTACAGTTCCATATTGCTTCCATATATCCTTGGCTACTAGTAGTTTTGGCTCCATCTCCATGTTACAAACCTACGATTACCCAGTCAATTTTGCCAAAATTTAATGAAATGTTTATAGGTTGTAGAAAAATCAGATTTGGTCATATCGTTTATACGGCTACTTTTGCAAAAAAGAACCTTATGTTTTGGACATTAGAATTAGCCAGCTATTTAGAAGAAGCCCCTTGGCCAGCAACAAAAGATGAATTGATCGACTACTCCATCAGGAGCGGTGCCCCTATAGAAGTAGTAGAGAATTTACAAGAGTTGGAAGACGAGGGCGAAGTGTATGAAAGTATTGAAGACATTTGGCCAGATTATCCAAGCCAAGAAGATTTTATGTTTAACGAAGACGAGTACTAATTTTTTGTGGACTGCTTGAAAAGCTAAGTCCACAAAAAATTAGTCTCTAATGATGAAGCAATAAAAAAAGAGCTACACTTTGTGTTAGCTCTTTTTTATGAGGTCTATTTTTTTATTTAAATCGCGAAGAATATTCTTATAAATCAACAATAGTCATCTTCAGCTTTAAATTAAATTTTCTTTTAGAAAGTCAATTTAAAATAAAGCAACATCAAACTTAATGTCAATACAATCGTATTGGCTACCAGTACTGGTTTACTTTTGATTAAATAAGCATAAGTCAACCAAACGATACAACTAAAATTAACGATCAAGATCATTAATAAACTTAAGCTTTCTACATTCTTTGATTGCCAGGTTAAATATACTTGAGGTACAAAAGTAACACAGCTTAAAAAAGAACCGAAGTAGCCAATGGCTTCTACTAATTTCGGGTTGATTTGTTTGTCGCTCATGGGGTTGATTGAATTATCCTTGCGTAATACCTGCTTTTTGCATTACTAAATCACTCACGCCAGTAGTTGAATAACCACCATCATGGAATAAGTTCTGCATGGTTACCATCTTGGTTAAGTCAGAGAATAAAGTGATACAGTAATTTGCACAATCTTCTGCTGTTGCATTTCCTAAAGGTGCAATCGCGTCTGCATAATCATAGAAATCACCAAATCCTTTGATACCTGTTCCAGCAGTTGTTTTAGTAGGAGACTGAGATACGGTGTTCACACGTACTTTATTCTTTAATCCATAGTGGTAGCCAAAGCTACGAGCGATAGATTCTAATAAAGCTTTAATATCCGCCATATCGGTATAGAACGGGTAGGTTCTTTGAGCAGCAGCATACGTTAAAGCCACTACACTTGCATGTTCATTCAATGCATCCATATTATAAGCAACGCTTAACATTTTGTGTAAAGACATCGCAGAAACGTCTACGCCTTTAGCATAGTAATCGTAGTTCAAAGATGGATAAGGAATATTTTTTCTGATATTGACACTCATGCCAATAGAATGTAAAACAAAGTCAATCTTACCACCTAAGATTTCTTGAGACTGCGTAAACAAGTTTGTTAACTCATCTACATTGGTTGCGTCTGCTGGAACAATCTTAGAATTGGTTTTTTCTGCTAATGCATTGATCTCTCCCATACGCATTGCAATAGGGGCATTGGTTAATACAAATGTAGCACCTTCGGCATGTGCTTGTTCTGCTACTTTCCATGCAATAGAATTGCTGTCTAATGCGCCAGTAATAATTCCTCTCTTACCTTTTAATAAATTGTATGCCATCTTTATGGGTTGATTTAATTCGTGTAAAAATAATTATAATATCCTATAAAATAGTCAAACAGACCGCTTAATATGGCTTAGGATAGTAATTCTTGAGCATGCTCAATTGCTGCTTTGCTTGGCGGATCCCCTCCAATCATGCGTGCAATATGGGTGACACGCTCCGCTGCATCTAGGTGACGAAGATGGGTATGGGTGGTATTTCCTTCCTGTACTTTATACACATATAAATGTGCCTGACCTTTAGCGGCAATCTGAGGCTGATGCGTAATACAAAGTACTTGACGCGCCTGTCCTAGTTCTTGAAGTAATAAGCCCACTTGTTTAGCGGGTTCTCCAGATATACCTGAGTCAATTTCATCAAAAATCATCGTAGGTAAGTCAATAGATTTTCCTACAAGGGATTTGATACATAGCATCAATCTACTTAATTCACCACCACTGGCTACTTTTTTAATTGGCTCGAATTTTTGGGTATTGTTCGCGTCAAAAAGAAAATCAATTCTATCCATGCCGTACGAATTAAAAGGTACGGCTTCTATTTCTACTTTTAATTGCGCATTGGGCATACCCACCTGATGTAAAAGATGGTTCACTTGTTTTGTGAAAGGAGCAGCTTGTTTTTTTCTTTTACTACTGATGTCTCCAGCAATTTTTGTCAAAGCTTTTTCTCCATCGGCAACTTTTTGTGTAAAGAGGGCAATGGTTTCATCCATATGTAATACAGCGTCCACTTCTTTTTCTAATGCTTGCTGAATAACAAGTAGTTCCGCAGTGGATTGTACTTTATGTTTTTTCTGTAAATGATATCCTTGAGATAATCTTTCTTGAATATTTGCAATTTTAGCAGCATCAAAATCAATTTTATCCTGCCAAATATTCAATTCGCTGGCTACGTCAGCTAATTCAATTTGAGCCGCTTTTAATCTTTCTAGTAAAGGTTCAAAATCTGTTTGAAACTTAGCGATCGATTCTAAATTATGTCCAATCTGTTTAAGTTGTTGAACGATCGGCTGATCAGATTCATCTAAAGCATGGATACTTTGCGCCAATTGTGCTTTAATCTCGGCGGCATTTTCCATGAATTTTAAATCAATTTCTAATTGCTCTAATTCATTCTCTTGCAAACTTAATGCAGTTAGCTCTTCTAATAAATGTGTTTTGTAGGCAAGGGTTTGGTCAAAGTTTTCTTTTTGTGCAATCAATTCTTGCAACTGCTTGGTATCTGCCTTCCATTGATAAAAACTGTCTTGGTAGGTTTCAACTTCTTGCTGCACATTTGCCAATGCATCCAAAACGGTCCTTTGAAAATCCATATCCCCTAAACTAAGGGTGTCAAATTGTTGATGCAGGTCTACTAATTGAGCAGTAAGTTGTCTTAGCTCTGCTAAATTGATAGGGGTGTCGTTGATAAAAGCCCTGGATTTTCCTTGTGCATTTATTTCTCTACGAATAATTAATTCGTCAGCAAGGTCTAAATCGTTTGCTTCAAAAAATGCTGCGTAATGATTTTTATTAGCCAATTTAAAACTGCCTTCAATCACACATTTTTTTGCTGGATTTCTACAAACGGAACTGTCTGCTCGATCGCCTAAGATCAGTCCTAAGGCACCCATAATAATACTTTTACCAGCACCAGTTTCTCCCGTAATGACAGAGAGTTGGTTGGAAAGTTTAATCTGGAGTTCGTCGATTAAAATATAATTCTGTATGTCTAATTGTGTCAGCATGAATCACTGCAATATACACCCAATTTTATTTCTTCAAACAACGCTGAATGCCTGTTTTTGCTTTTTGGTCCAATGAATTTTTAAAAGCGTGATTTTTCATTTCTAAACAGGTATTAAAAAAGGTGATGGCCAAGGTAGGGTTGCCTTTTTGTTCATAGATTAACCCTATTTGCAAGGCAGCTCTTGCGGCAAAATATTCGGGCTGATTAGCGCCTTTTTCGATGGCTGATTTGTAAAATTGAATCGCCTGATCTGGTTGACCAGCTAAATCGTAAATACGACCTAAGCGGTAAGCAAATTCTGTTTTATCTGCATCCTTATCAAAATCCTTACTTGTTTTGCCTGCTAAAATTGCCAGTGCTTGATTTTGATAACCGCCATCACTTAATAACCTTGCTCTTAGTAAAACGGGGTGAGGCCAAGTTCCTTTTTTAGCGTTTTGCAATGCTTGTTTATCCGCATCTGTAATATCATTCCCATTTTTAATGACCATGTTGCGATAGCTATTGGCTTTGGCTTGATCCCCTTGGATGTAGGCAATCCAACTTAATTTTTCATACGCATCTTTCAGGTAAAATTGACCTTTAAAGTGGGTGATAAAACTTTGTAGCGCTGCTTTCGAAGGTTCTAATTTCAATTCATTTAAATAAGCATAACCTTTTTCAAGCTCCCAAAAGGGCAGGGGTAGATAAGCAGAGGAAGGGTTGATAGAAGCAGCAATTTGTAATGCTTTTTGAGATTGCTGATTATTCAAATACAAGTTGGTCGCCATGTAGGCATGCAAGTGGTTATTGGTATAATCGTAGTCTGTTTTTTCAATGAAGTCAAAAGTCTTTTTCTTATTGCCTTCAAAATTCATCACAAGATAAGGGTAGACAAAAAGGGCCTCGTTCCGACAAAGGTTAGAAAGCGCGTCTTTGCTGTTAATGTATTTAAAAACAAGCGCATTGCCTTCTGCGATTTTGCCCGTCATGCCTAATACATTCGCCATCCATTGA